>JAITOY010000044.1 GCA_031289775.1 Synergistaceae bacterium | reverse complement strand
TTCTTCTTTATCATATCGGATACGTTTTTTTTGACATCCATTAAACATCATCCCCTCCGAGAACTACGTTCGTTGAAATTATTCTACCCTAGATGTGGATTAGTATATACCGAAATGACCATACCGAAATGACAAGGGCGGTCGTCTTATTGACATTTTCGGTGCGTGGGGGTATTCTGCCGCATATAGCGGTAAACATCGCGAGGTGGTTTTGTGAAAAGCGAGAGTTTTCTTTTTAAAGCGGCAGGCTTGATCCGAACTATACAAAGCGATTTTTCAACAGCGGCGGATAGAGCGTCCATATCCCCGCGACCTCGACCGTACAAAGCTTAATCAACCCTTTTAAAAACCGGGGCGGCGCTTTTTTTTGCGTCGATTTCCCTGATATCGATAAAATTCCCTATTTCCTGATAACGAAAAAGCCCAACGGCGCGCGGTGGGCGCGTTTTTTTGCGGCCAGCCGGCGGGATGGACGCCGATTCGCGCGTGGAGCGCGCGGGGCTGTCGCGTCTTTGAGAGACGCTGATTTATTGAAGGGCGGTTTTTATTATGAATAAAGCGGAAAATTGCGAAAAAAATATCAACGCTTCTGGCGAGGTTACAGGTTTTGGCAAAAAATCCGGCATTATTGGCATAGTCGGTTTTGGGCATCTCGGAAGTTCTCTGGCCTACCCCCTCGTCAAGAACGGATACCCGAAGGAGGATCTGCTTATTGCGCACAAGGGCAGCGCCTTGACGCGTGAGCGCGCGGTCGGCATGGGGCTCGACAGAGCGCTCGTCGACGCTCGAACCCTCATGTCCAGCGCGGACATAATATTCGTCGCGACGAGGCCGCAGGACGTGCTCTCCCTGCCGGTTTCGTCCGTGAAGCGCGGAGCGCTGGTCGTGTCCTGCATGGCGGGGCTTCCGCTCGACCTGCTGAATGACATATTCGGCGGGCCGGTCTGCCGTATGATGTGCAGCGGCCCGGACACGATCTTGGAGGGCAGGGGAGCGGCGACGCTTTTCCCGGCGAACGAGCGGATCGAGGCACTGCTGCGCCGCATCGGCCTGAGTATTATGCCGGTCAGCGCCGAGGAGGAGCTGGACTCGTTCACCGTGGGCATCTGCATCCCGGCAATGCTTCTCAACATTCCCACGCCCAGCGACGAGGTAAAAGAGGCCATGGATCTCATGGAGGCGAACTATCCCGTATACGGCCCCTTGCGGGATTGGGTTTGCGAACTTGTGCCGCCGAACGATGCTGAAAAAATTACGGAGGGCAGGGGCGAGCGGCTCGCTAACGTCTCCACGAAAGGCGGCATAACGGAGGCCATGACGACGAGCCTCGCGTTGGGCGCCTCTTTCGCGGCGGCTCTTTTGCGCGGGATGGAGCGCGGACGCGAGATAACCGATGACATAAGAAAAAGCGTGATGGACTCCGTGAAGCTCGCCGGGTAGCGTTCTCCCTTGATGGTATACTGTTTCCGAAGGGCTTGACGCCAGTCTCGCGGCCGGTATCTTGCCGCAAAGGAGAGACTTATGATAAAAAGCCAGTTCGCGTTATTCAAATCCCGGAAGTTCGCGCCGCTTTTCGCGACGATGTTCCTCGGAGCTTTTAACGATAACTTTTTCAAAAGCGCTATGGTGATCCTGATAACGTACCGCCTCGCTGACGAGGCCGCCGTCGACGCGCGCATCCTGGTCACGCTCGCCGCTGGGGTTTTCATCCTGCCGTTTGTGCTCTTCTCGGCCCTAGCCGGACAGTTGGCGGATAAATACGAGCGCTCCGGGCTCGTGAGGAAGATCAAGTTAGCGGAGATAGTCGTCATGTCTGGCGCCGTCGTCGGTTTCTACTCGGAGAGCATCACGATCCTTATGATAATTCTGTTCCTCATGGGAGCGCAGAGTGCGTTTTTCGGGCCGCTCAAATACAGCATCCTTCCCCAGCATCTGGAGGAGGACGAGCTGATAGGGGCGAACGCGCTCGTGGAGATGGGCACATTTTTATCCATACTGATCGGGACGATCTTCGGAGGTTTATTTGTGCTTGGTGGCAGAGGCATCGTGCTCGTGAGTGTCCTTGTGCTGTCGATGGCGGCGCTTGGCTGGGCCGCGAGCTTCTACATACCGCCGACCCGCGTCGTGAACCCGCTTTTGGAGTTCCGCTTCAACATCTTCCGCGAGACGATCGCGCTCGTTGGCAGCGTCTGGCCGAAGCGCGACATATTCCTCTCCGTGCTTGCGATATCGTGGTTTTATTTCGTTGGAGGCACGTTCCTCTCACAGTTTCCTACTTACGCGAAGATCGTCCTTGGCGCGGACGAGGAGGTGGCGACGCTCTTTTTGGCAGTCTTTTCCGTGGGCATCGGCGTCGGGTCGCTCGCCTGCAACGGGCTCCTCAAGGGCGAGGTGTCGGGGCGCTACGTTCCGCACGCAGCCATTGGGATAGCTGTCCTGAGCGCGTTATTATATCTCGTGAGCGCCCGCGCTCCGCTGCCAGATGGCGCGTCGCTCGTCACGGTGCGTGGATTTTTCTCGTCGCCGGCAAACATTGCAGTCCTGGCCTGTCTGTGCGGGATCTCATTTTTCGGAGGGCTCTATATCGTCCCGCTCTACGCCGTTATACAGAGCAGGAGTGAAGAGTCCATGCTCGCGAGCGTCACAGCCTGCACGAATATAATGGACTCGCTCTTCATGGTCGTCTCGTCGCTTTTGACTACGGCGATGCTCGCCGCCGGAATGCCCATACCGCGGATTTTCCTTGTCGTGGCCGTGCTCACTCTCATAGCCGCCTGTATAATCAGGAGGGTTGTGCACGCGCAGACGCGCCGATACTGAGGAAAATAATCCCGGTCGGCTCGCTGCCGCCGCACGGCTCAGGCAAGACCGACTATTCGGCAGTGGCCGTGACGTTTGATCGGTGAGGGAGGAGGAGAGACCGGCGTTCATTGATATTCCCGAGGAAGAGCTCCGTTCGAAGCCGCGAGTGTTCACGCGCACGATAGACGGAGAGACAGTCGTCGTAAAACAGCGCGTCAAGCCGGATATGATTTTTGTGCATGTTTTTCAAAACATGCTGACGAGACTTCTCAAAGATCCTCTTATGCTGCGAACCGACGCGACGCCGGGCGAGAAGCCCAGTGAGGCTCAAAAGCTTCGTCTTCTCGCTGAAAACGGGATACGTGTCCCGAAAGTGCTGCACGAGACCGAAAATTATTTTATCATGGAGTACGGGGGCGAAAATCTCGGCGAAATTTTGAGGGATACGCCGGATATTGAGAGGCAGAACGAATATATCAGACGCGCATTGAGTGAAATGAAAACCATGCACGGGAAAAATTTCGTCCACGGCGGTGCGCAGATAAGAAATTTCACATTTTTGGACGACGAGGTCTATATCATAGACTTCGAGGAGGTCATCCCGGAGGAGTATATTCAAAGCTTCAAGATAAGGGATCTTATCATATTCCTGATGTCGCTCGAAAAGGCCGGCGCGCCGCGCGGTCTCGAGTGGGTGTGCAGGGCTTACGACGAAATGTCGTGGAGGGAGGTGCTCGCGGAACTCGTGCGCGCCATCCTGAGATACAGGTTTTTGAAATTCCTGAAATGGAGGATATTTTCGCGTATAAGGATGAGCGACGTGAGGGCGTCGCTCGCGCTTATCGAAAAAGCGGAGATGGCGCGCCTCGATGGATGATATCTCAGCGGGCCGCGCTCTTATGGCTTCTCGTCGATGGCCCTGTTCGATAGGGCGTCGGCGAGTTTGTTCTTCTCCCTGGGCGTCCAGATCAGTTTAACGTTCATTCCGTCCATCAGGCGCCACGCCTCGGAGGCGAGCGCTCTCAGGTGCGGCAGGTTTATCTTCCACTCGCGCTTCACCTGTGAGACGACGAGCTTGCTGTCGCCGCGTATCTCGAGCGAGTCGAGCCCGCGCGCGCGGGCCTCGGCGAGCAGCCTCAGGAGCGCCGTGTACTCCGCCTCGTTGTTCGTCCTGACGCCTAGATACTCGGCGCACTCCCACACGACGTTCCCGTCGTCTACGATACAAGCCCCAGCCCCGGCCTCTCCCGGATTTCCCCTTGACGCGCCGTCAAAATAACCAATCATAATCTACGCCTCTTTCCATAATCGAGTCCCTCTGTGCGCCCGTTGCCAGTTGAGAAGCGTCCATCATTATATCCCAGACAAGTATATAAATATTGTACGATATACGTGAAATTCACCTGACTTTTTTCCAACAATATATTATAGTCTTTATTTAATGAGCCCTTGTATCGCGGATTTATATGGGCGAAAAATTTTGCATGAGGAGTGAGCAAGGAATGAAACTGGGAGATTTAGTACAGAGCGGCGACTGGAAGGGCGAGAAGCACGTTCCAGTCATCGATGCGCCGGATCACGCGGCGGCCGGTGAGCTCATCAAGGTCAAGTTTGGCGTTGGCAAGGAGATCGCGCATCCGAACACGGCGACGCACTACATCAAGTGGATCAAGCTCTTTTTTGTCCCAGACGGCGGCAAGTTCGCTGTCGAGCTGGCGAGCGTCTCGTTTGACGCGCACGGAGACAGCGCCGACGCCGCGAAGCCTGGCCCCGCTTTTGCCGAGCCGTTCAGCGCCGTCAAGGTGAAGCTCTCCGCGAGCGGAACCCTGCTCGCGCAGTCGTACTGCAACTTACACGGCCTTTGGGAGAACTCGCAGCCCATCAAAATAGGCTAGTTAAGAGCGCTTTTCGGAAAAATAAAATATAGGCAGGGCTCCCATCGGAGTCCTGTTTTTTTGGTGCGCCAGGTGGTATTCTAATGCCGAGGTGATCCCTTATGAGCGAAACCACACTCAAAACCGCCGTTATCGGCATGTCTGAGCTGATCGGCCGATATCGCTTTGCCGGCGATATATTTGAGTTATGTGCCGCTTGTCCGATCTTCGCGAAAAATTGGTCGTGCCCCCCGTTCGAATTCGACGTCGACGAGTTTCTGGGCCGCTTCAACCACGTTTACCTCTTCGGGATAAAGATGACTCACGACGAGACGACGAGGGCCGCGATGGACACAAAGGAGAAGTCCGAGGACTACGCCTTCCGGCTCATGGAGGGCGTCAACCTGAAGATGCTCGCCATACTCCACGACCTCGAGCGCAAATATCCGGGCAGCAGGGGCGCGTCCGGGGGGAGCTGTCGAATTTGCGGCGTTTGCGCCCGAGTCGACAGTATGCCTTGCCGCTTTCCGGACAAGATGCGCAACTCGATCGAGTCGCTCGGCTTCAACGTGTCGATGATCTCCGACGAACTGCTGGGGCTGAAAATCCTCTGGTTCAAGGACGCGCTGCCGCCGTATCAGGTTCTGGTCAACGCCCTTTTTACGAATGAGCGACGCGACGAGATCATTTACTGAGCCTTTGACTGAGTCGACGGACTCGACGCCGTTTCCAGGGCCGCTCGTCGTGATACCGGCTCGGCTGCGCAGCGCGCGGCTGCCGGAGAAGCCGCTGTACAAGCTCGGCGGGCGCGAACTTGTCCTTCGCGTGCTCGACGGCGCCAGGGAGAGCGAGAGGGCGGGCAGAGTGATAGTGGCGGCTGATGACGAACGCGTGGCGGCCCTCGTCGAGGCCTCAGGCGGCGAGGTTATGATGACGCCCGATCTGCCGTCCGGCAACGACCGCGCCGCGTACGTCGCAAGGGAGATACCGTCGGAATTTGTGATAAACGTGCAGGTCGACGACCCAATGATCCGCGGCCGCGTTATAGACTCTATGATAAACGCGCTCGAAGCCGATCCAGGGGTCAACCTGGCCCTGCTCGTCAAAAAAATAGAGGATCCGTCCGAGGCCGTGCGCGAATCGATAATAAAAGCCGTCTTCGACGAAAATTTCTTAGCCCTTTATTTCAGCCGTTCGCCGATACCGTTTCCTCGGAGGGCTGGGACTGATTGCTACAAGCATATCGGCCCTTACGCCTGGAGGCGCGAGTCGCTTCTCGAGTTCGCCTCATGGCCGCGGACGCGGCTTGAATCGGCCGAGAGCCTCGAGATGCTCCGGCTCCTGGAGAAGGGGCGGTCAATAAAGTGCCTCGAGACCGACATAGATGGCATCGAGATAGACACGCCGGACGATGTCCGTGCATTCGAGGAGTATTTAAAGAAAGGGTGATCTTACATGCCCGGCTATGAACTTTTTGACGAAGCCGAGAAGAGACAGATAGACGAGGTGATGGAGACCGGCATCCTCACGCGCTACGGTTACGCGGAGCGACGCCGGGGCAGGTGGAAGGTTCGCGAGCTCGAGTCCGCGATCGCCGCGCGCACAGGGGCGAAGCACGTCCTGATGACGGCGGACGGCACCGCGGCGCTCACGACGGCGCTTGTGGCTCTCGGCGTCGGCGCGGGGGACGAGGTTGTGATTCCGACATTCACGTTTGTCGCGAGCTTCGAGTCCGTTTTGGCAGCCGGAGCGACGCCGATCTTAGCCGACGTGGACGAAAGCCTCTCGCTCTCGCCCGACGCCGCGCGAGAGGCCATAACCCCGAGGACAAAGGCCATTTTGCCCGTACACATGTGCGGCGCTGCCGCGAAAATAGACGAACTGTCCAATTTGGCGAAAAAAAACGGACTGCTCCTCCTGGAGGACGCCTGTCAGGCGTTCGGAGGAACTTACCGCGGGCGAGCCCTCGGCACGATAGGCGACGCCGGCTGTTACTCGTTCGACTTCAACAAGACCGTTACGTGCGGAGAGGGCGGCGCGATCCTCACGAACAGCGACGAGACGTACAAGCGCGCCGAGATGTACCACGATCACGGGCACGACCACGAGGGCGAGGACAGGGGTCTCGACGGGCATCTCTTTACAGGGTACAACTACCGAATATCGGAGCTGCACGCGGCCATAGGCAACGCGCAGCTCGCGAAGGCAGACAGGTTTTTAGCGATACAGCGCGAGAACAAAAAAACATTCAAAGACGCGCTTTCAGGGGTTCCTGGCGTAGAGTTTCGAGAACTGCCGGACCCGGAGGGCGACAGCGCGTCGTTTTTGACGTTTTTCGCGCCGACGGAGGCCTCCGCGCGCGCCTCGGCCAAAGCCGCGACGGCCTCGGGGGTCGAGGGCGTCTTCTACTGGTACGACAACAACTGGCACTACGTCAGAAACTGGGGCCACCTGAAAAACCGCCGCTTCGCGCACGCACTGTCGAGCGATATAACAAACGCGCTCCCCGACTACTTGGCGTCCGACTACTCGGCGTCGGACGCCGTAGTCTCCCGTTGCGTCTCTATAGCGATGAAGCTTGGCTGGACGAAACACGAGGCCGGGGAGCTCGCGGGAAAAACGGCCGAGGCGCTGCGATCCGCATTGTAAAAGCTCGCTTACCGGATAAAGTTCGTCCGGCGCCTTTTGGGTTCACGCAGCGGCGCCACGGCGTCGGCGCCGTTTTCGATAAGCTTCAGCGTCCAGGCCATGTTTTTGCCTAGAGCCCTCATGATTTGCGGCCCTTCGAGATCCTGCCGGATTTCGTTTTATATGCCCTTATCTTCTGGGGGCGGAGAGTACCTTCAGGCGGTTGTCCCTGTCTTTGGTTTTTTGGGACGACTCGTCCAACTTGAAGAACGCGAGCTGCTCAAGCAGCCCGCCGGAAAGTCCTGAGAGCCCTTCGGCGCCCTGTGCCATCCTTTCAGCGGCGACGGAGATCTCTCCGACGCCGGAGCGGATGTTTTCGCTGGCCTCGGCAGTGCTGGCGACCCTCGTGGCTATGTTCTGCACGGCCTCGGCGATCTCCTCGCTCGAAGCGGCCTGCTCCTCGGAAACGGCCGCCAAGTCCTGCGTCGCTCCGGAGATGCCCCTGAGGTAGTTGATCATGCTCCCTATGATCTCCTCGGTTTCGCGGGATAGATCCTTGGCTTCCTGCGACGCCTTGGCGTTGCCCAGCGATATGTTGACTACGTTGTCGAGGTCGCCTGTTATGGTCTCGGCCAGCTCAGCGATGTTCTTCGCGGCGGAGTTGCTGTCCTCGGCGAGTTTGCGAACCTCTTCGGCCACTACCGCAAAGCCGCGTCCCGCTTCGCCCGCGCGCGCGGCCTCTATGGCGGCGTTCAGCGCGAGGAGGTTTGTCTGGTCGGCAATGCCGCCGATCTGAGAGACGAAGCTCTGTATCTGTCTCGTCCTCGCGCCAAGCTCCTGTACGCTGCGGGCCGCGTCGGCCGCGTTTTTCGCCACGCCGTCAATGCCGCTCACAGCGCGTCGTACCGAGTTCATGCCGTTTTCGCCGGCGCTCATGGCCTCGTCGACATGGCGCGCGATGTCCGTGCCCTTCTCTGCCGTGGCCTGCGCTCCGGCGGCAACTTCCTCGACAGAGGCGTTGACCTCCTCGCCGGTCGAGGCGAGGGAGTTGAGGTTCGTTCCCATTTCATCAACGTTCGAGCGGAATTCCTCGACGGACGCGTTCGTCTCCTCCGCAAGGGCTGAGAACTCCTGCGCGGTCTCGTTGATGTTGTCGCTCGCATCCTTGACGGCGCCGATTATGTTCTTGAGGTTGTTCGCCATATCCTGCAGACTCCTGCCCATCTGGGCAAGTTCGTCCTTGCCGATTGCCGGAAAATCACTCGCCAGGTCTCCGTCCGAGAAAAGTTTTATGCTCTCCTGTATGCGCTGTATGGGCGCGGTGATTAGCCTGGAGACCAGGATACCTATTCCGATCCCGGCCAATATCGCCGCTATCGCCGATATCGCTATCGACATAGTGCCGTTTTGCGCCATTATAGCCGCGCTTTTGTTTACGTCGCTGCAAATGTTCACCAGAAGCGTAACGATCTTGTCGAATAATTCGTTGTATGTATCGCTGGCAACAGCTACGTCGCCTCCGTGCGCCATACGCGCGTCAATCTCATCGCTTGTCGTGCTCACTTTCAGCACGGCCAAAACCTCGTCTTGCAGCTTGTTCAAATTGCTCCTGGCGTTCGTGAGTTGGGTCAATAGCACGCGCTCTTCCTGCGTGAGATTGGTTTTTTCGTATTCCGCTATCAGATTCCCAATGCGTTTGCGATTCTCCAATATGCGACTCTCGTATTGCCTGTCGACGGTTGCGTCGGTGGACATGGACATGCTGATGAGCATACGCCTGTTCTGTATTGCCAAGCCCTGCGCCTGAGCCATCGTAATGGCGGGCATAGCGTAATTATCATACAGCGAGTTCATATCACTCGAGATTGTGCTGCTGGTTCGATATCCGACAAAGGATATGAGCAACATGATAAGAAGCATTACCAGTACTAGAGACAGGATTTTGAACGTGGTGAGAAGATTTCTGAACCATTGCATTATAGATTCCTCCTGGGCGAAGTTTTTTATGTGATGTGGCATCTGGAACATTTTTCGTTGAAAACATGTCTTTATAGAAACGTTCTGAACATTTTATGGCCATAATACTAGCATTATTCAATGTCGAGGTCAATAAATAGACAATATAGTAAATTTTTGAAAAAAAGAGAAAAAAAGAGAAAAAGAAGCGAATAAAGAGGAGCGGAAAAACGCTCCTCTTTATAGGTGGTATTTTTATATACTTAAGGGGTTGTCATACCCACCTTGTGCTAGATCTGTAGACGTTGTTCGCGCGGTTTTTATAACCGCCGGTGTCCTGCTCCGCTAGGCGTCCCTCCACGTAGCGCGAGAACTTTGCGAACGGCAGGCCGATAAGAAGATAGATCAGGGCGACCATGATTCCGGGTCCGAAGTAGTCGTAGTAAGCGGCGGCGAGCTGGCCGTACGCCTTGGTGAGGTCGACCATCGTGATGATGGACACGAGAGACGAATCCTTCAGCAAGGATATGAAGTCGTTTGTGATAGGCGGGATGACGACCCTCACGGCCTGGGGGAGCGTCACCTCGCGCATGGCCTGCCACCTCGTCATGCCCAGAGCCAGTGCGGCCTCCCACTGCGTTCGCGGTATGGCGAACAGCCCGGATCTGTATATCTCGGCCTCGTACGCCGCGTAGTTTAACCCCAGTCCAACCGCGCCGGCCCAGAACGGAGAGAGCTTTATGCCGATATTCGGCAGCCCGTAGAATATGAAAAAGAGCTGTATCAGCACTGGCGTCCCGCGCATGAACTCGACGAAGCACGAAGCGAGCCCAGCGAGCCAGCTCGGCGCGAAGACGCGCGTTATCGCGAGAGCGAGCCCGAGTGATATCGCAATGAACATCGCCGTTATCGAGACCTCCATCGTGATAATGGCGGCCCTGCCAAACGCGGGCAGGAATCCGACGTAGCGCTTGAGCCTGTCGCCGAGGGAAAGCGTGGGGCGGTGCGACTCGGCCCAGTCGTCGTAGCGTGTCATCTCGACCTTCCTTGGGCTGTAGTCGTTGAACTCGGCGGCCATGACGGGGCTCCAGAGGTTCCAGCGGTCATATATCTCCCGCAGTTTGCCGGAGTCCCGCAGGTAGACTATGGCCTCGTTAATCTCCCGCAGCAGCTCCCTGTTCTCCTTCGGCAGCGCGATGGCGTAGGTGATCTCGCCTATGGGCCGGCCGACGAACTTTATGCTCGGGTTGAACCCGGCCGAATATATGGCTATAGGGGAGTCGAAGAGCGCGGCGTCGAGCCTTCCGTTCTGGAGATCCTCGTAAGTGTTCGCCTCGACGATGTACGTGCGAATCTCGACGTCTCCCAGCTCGTCGAGCACCATCTCGGCGTAGCTCTCCTTCAGCGTTCCTACGACCTTGCCCCGGCAGTCCTCCAACTCGTTGATATCCTGGCTGTCTCTGCGGGCGGCGAGCTGGAGGAACGTCTTGTAGTAAGGGATGGAGAAGTTGACGGCCTCCTCATGCTCTGGCGTCACCTCCAGGCCGTTGATCGCGATGTCGTACAGGCTGCGCGACAGGCCCGGTATCAAGTTGTCCCACGCGTTGTTGATGTACGCGGGTTTTTTGCCGAGATATGCCGCTATCTCGTCGACGATGTCCACCTCGAAACCGATGAGCTCGTCCGGGTTCGCGGGGTTTGGGAACATATAGGGGAACCCTCCCTCGGAGTCCCCTCCCCAGCTGAGTATCCCCTCCTCCATGGTGTCGGCGGCGCCGGCTGGGCACGAGAAAAACAGCAATGCGGCGAGCATGAGAGGCAGAGCGAAAATCCTCTTCATCAGCAGTTCACCGCCATTCCCATACCGTTGAAGTGGCGCAGGAACTCCCGCGTTCTGTCGTTTTTCGGGTTCGTGAAGAGTATGTCGCCGTCGTCGAACTCCACGATCTCGCCGCGGTCGATGAAGACGATGTAGTCCGACGCGTCGCGGGCGAACTGCATCTCGTGGGTGACTATTATCTGGGTCATTCCCTCCGAGTCGAGCGCCTTCATGACCTGAAGGACTTCGCCGACGAGTTCCGGGTCGAGGGCCGACGTAGGTTCGTCGTACAGCATGACCATGGGGTTCATGGCGAGAGCCCTCGCTATCGCGGCGCGCTGGCTCTGCCCGCCTGAGAGCGTCGACGGGTATCTGTTCGCGAAGCCCTCGAGCCCGACCTTTTCCAGCTGGGTCAGGGCTATCTCCCTCGCCTCGTCCTGGCGCATCTTTTTAACGACGACCGGCGCCAACATGACGTTCTGGAGCACCGTCTTGTGCGGGAAAAGGTTGTAGCTCTGGAAGACCATTCCGACCTCGCGGCGTATCTTGTGTGCCGTGTCGATCATTTTTTCATCCGGCCTCTGTTTTGCGCCTCTGCGAAGCTCCGTCCTGCCGACTCTGATATAGCCAGAGTCGAGCAGCTCGAGGCAATTCAGGCAGCGCAGGAACGTTGACTTGCCGCACCCAGAGGGGCCTATGAGGGAGACGAGATCCCCCTCCTTTATGTTAATACTAATATTCCTGAGAACCTCTCCGTCCTCGAAGCTCTTGTAGAGATTTTCGACAACGATGAGAGACTCCTCCGGCAAATTGACCATAGTCCATACCTCCTCAGAAAAAATGGCTGAACGACCCGTGAACGACGCGTCGAAAAGTCAGCGTCTGAGGGCAATGGATGGTATGGATGCCATGAACGTGATTTTCATCATAATCCGGATTTTCACGCGGGATAAAAAGCTGAGACCGGTAAACGTCATATTCCGGCCTGTCGTTCCGCGAAGTGATTTGCTGTGATATTTCGGATGCTCGTTATTTACCCGGCAATGAACGCCAACCCGGGGTTTTTTCAATTCACTCTCACCTCCCCTTTTTTTTTCAGCTTACTGGACTGTGCAAGTTTACTTGTTTTGGGGGATCAACGCAATAGTAATCGCGCAAAATAAGCTCGAATTTCCGGAAGGGTTCGGAAGGGAGAAGCGGGATGATTTGGCTAACGTTCTTCGGAATATTTTCTGTTCAATATGAGCTGCAGCGCAGTGATACGTTCGTTATGCAGCTCCGGCGCGACGAACCAGTCGTAGAGCAGGATCTCGATGATGTCGATCACGTGGCGCGCCGCCTCCGGAGTTACGTCGCTTACGACCTTGACGTCGTCCTCCGGGAGAGCGCGGAATTTGCCAGTCCTCCTGATGGAGTCGAGCGCGTCGATTATCTCCTGTTGGATGGGCGGCGAGAACGTCCCGAGAGTTTTGATCTCGTTCAGCAGTTTCCCGGGCTTTAGCCTGAATTTGGCGCGGATCATTTTCTGGGCGCATCTTCGCGCCATCGTCACTGACGCGGACGCACTGACAGGGAGCAGCTTGCACGCCTCGTCATAGTCCCTGTAAATTGTGTCCGGCACTGTCGCTGTCTGTAGCTCTGGCTTGCCGCCGAAGGCGGGGAGAAGCCTGCTTTTGAAGTACTCTCCCGGGAGGTCGTAGCCGAAAGTCTGGCGATCCTCCTCCGGCCGGCCTCGCAGTGCGGCCGGAAACGTGCCGGCGTCTACAAAGACCTCGGCTTTTGCGCACTCGATGTGAGGGCACACAAAGATGACCGAGTGTACCGCCACGTTTGAGCCCGGATCGCCCAGAAGGTGAGCGAATACGTTGCGGCCCACTTCGGTGCGGTACGTGTAACCACAGTATGGGCATCGGCGCCTCTGGTCTATTTTCATTTTCCCCTCCGTCAATGATAGGCTGATTTAAACAGCCTTCTTAAAATCTTGACATAAAAAATACAATTCTCCTAGTCATTATCGGAGCAAAGATGAATTTTTTAAAGGGAGAACACTCAGACAAAGAGTAGCGGAAATTACTGGGATCTGTAGGGGAGGAATGGCTCGAACGCGTAGTCGGTTATGGCCCATTTGCCATTTTCGTCCTTGTGGAGAACGGCCGTTACGTCCACGAGCTGCTTGCGCGACGGGGTTATCAGGGTCAGGCCGATATTTAGTTCGAATCGTCCGTCTTTGAATGATAAATCCTCGCCCTCCCACCCATTGCGGACGCAGGCGAGGCTGCGCATGGAGGGGATCGGGCGCGCGTTCAGCTGGTACAGATTGTCCTCTATGAGCGCGCCCGCGGCTTCGCGCAGGTCGAGGCGCTCGCTTTTGTCAGGGTTTACGGAGCGGATATCTATGAAACAGTCCTGCTCCAATGTCCCGCTCAGATCGATGTTCATCTTTGAGGGAAATGAGCGGTTTATCCTGAGAGGCTCAGAGATTCTCAAGCCCGATTCTCCATTCGTCCCCTCCAGAAGAGTGAAGACGAATGCTTCCGTGTTGTTTCCGTCGCGAATGATCGTGATCATGAAGCTGCTCCCGGCTTCGGGCGAGATCGGCTCGGCATCTCTCTCCTGCCGGCGCGGGCTGAATATGGATCCGGCGAAACGCGGCGCCGCGCCGTCGCCGAGTTTGAAGCGCTGCACCGGTTTTATCAGATTGCCCTCCATGCGAACGAGCAGCAGTTGAATGTTTTTCAGCTTTTTGGGTCTGCCGGACGACTCGGCTGTCGGTACCCCAGCGCATGTGAGCATGAGCCCGAGACCTCCGCGCAGGCTGCTGCCCGCTGTCCAGACGAGATATGGGTTGCCGAGCGGCTTGAACTCCTCCCCTTCGAGTTTTTTGTACTCGATCTCGAGTGGCGAGGAGAGGCCGAGGTCGATTGAAGCAGGCTCGAACGTGAAATCGATGGACTCGCCGGCAGCCGCGGCCTGGCGGGCGAGGAGGAGCGGCGCAAGGATGCAGGCGAGCAGGAACAAACGACAGACGAGCGCGCGAACAGTCAGCGACTCCGAAACCAAGGCCGGGGAGCGATGCCCCTCGGCCCGCGCGCAAAATAAACCAATGTCTTTAAAACGCCGCAAAGCCCTCGTCATCGAATCTCGAGTTGTCAAGCATCTGTAGATTTTTTCTTAGCTGAATCTTCGGCATCGGCACCACGACAAGGCCGGAATCCTTGTCGAGGAAGTATCTTTCGGAGTCGTTGTCCGTGTTGTAGCCGATAACAGTGTTGGGCGGGATGATGTTGTGCGAGTCGACTATCACCCGCCGCAGCTTGCAGTTCTCGCCTATGACGACGCCTTGACCGATGATGGATTCCTCCATGACGGTGCCGGCGTTTATTATGCAGTGGCGAGAGAGTACGCACCTGTGGACGACCGCGCCCAAAACCTGACTCGCCTCCGCTCTCAGGCAGCCCTCGACCGAAGAGCTCATGCCCTTGGCCGGATATGTGAAGCCTGGCGGATCAGAGAAGGAGACGGTCCTGACCGGCCACTGCGAGTTGTAGAGCGTCAGCGCGGAGTGCTGCTGGAGCAGATCCATGTGAGCCTCCCAGTACGCCTTCAAAGTGCCGACGTCCTTCCAGTATGGTTTATCGTTGCCGGGGAGGACGTTGGTTGAGAAGTCGTAGGCCATCACCTTGCATTGTGTGTAAATTTTCGGGAGTATGTCCTTGCCGAAATCGTGACTGCTGTCCTCGCGCTTGCTGTCTGTGAGGATGGCCTCCTCGAGAGTCTCCCGCGAAAAGATGTAGTTGCCCATGGAGACGTAGCTGTACCCAGGGCTCGACTTTATCTCCGGCGGGTTTTTCGGCTTTTCGACGAATCCGTTGATGACGCCGCGCTCGTCGGTTGAGATGCAGCCGAACTGCGTCGCCTCCGATGTTGGCACCTTGTTCGCCGCGATGGTGATGTCCGCTCCGTTTTCGACGTGATACTCCAGCATCTGCTCGATGTCCATCTTGTAGATGTGGTCGGCGGCAAATATACAGACGTAATCGGCGTTGAACATAGTGAGGAGGTGCAGGTTCTGGTAAATCGCGTCAGCCGTTCCTTCGTACCAACGTTCGTCCGTCCACATCTGCGCCGGGGCTACGTTGACGAAATAGTTCCTTCCCCTGAGCGCCGGGCCGAACTGCCACCCCTGCGTGATGTGCTCCTGCAGCGACTGGCTTTTAAATTGAGTCAGGCAGTAGATGGAGTAAATACCGCTGTTGACGAGGTTCGAAAGTGCAAAGTCGACTATTCTGTACTTGGCCGCAAAGGGGACGGCGGGCTTAGCTCGGTATCTCGTGAGCGGCATGAGGCGCTCGCCTTTGCCTCCCGCCAGAACTATAGCCAATACTCTTCCGTACCTTCCGTGAATCATGGAAAACCCACCCCTCTACAAGTTTTCACTTAACCTTACACCTCTCATTTTAACAGGGCTTTATATGATTTTATGTTAGTAAATTCCCGCTTCTGAGGTTGTCGTAAAGGCTGATATACGCCTCTGTAGAGGTAGCCCAGGAGAAGTTGGATCGCATGGCGTTATCGACGACGGCGTTCCATCGCGGCTTGTCGCCGAACGCCTCTATCGCTCGATACGTGGCCTGCGCGAGCTCTTCCGCGGAGTAGTCGCTGAAAATGAACCCGGTGCCGTCCGGCGAACCGTCGAAGTCTATGACTGAGTCGGCCAGCCCGCCGGTGTTCCTGACCACAGGTATAGTCCCATATGCCATGGCGATCATCTGCGAGAGGCCGCAGGGTTCGAACAGCGACGGCATCAGTAAAATATCCGACCCGGCGTAAGCGATATGCGCAATATCATCTCCGAAACCGATGAAACACCAGAAACGATCCGAATAAGCTCGCTTCAATTCGCGGGCCCACTCTTCGTACTGGGGTAAGCCGGAGCCGATAACGATCGCCCGGCAACTGTCGCCGAGCATCTTCTCCAGAGCGGTGAACAGGATATCGACGCCCTTCTGCTGAACGAGGCGCCCGACAAAAAGCGTGACGGGCCTTCCGTCGTCGGCCCAGCCGCAGGTCTCGAAAAGCTTCTCGCGGCATTTCACCTTGCCTGAGAGGTCGTCGGGCCCGTATTTCGCCGGAATGTTGACGTCTATGCCGGGGCGCCAGACATCGTAGTCGATTCCATTCAGTATTCCCGTGAGCTTGGAGCGCAGAGTCCCAAAGAGACCATGCAGCCCGAAACCGCCGTCCTGAGTCTGTATATCCCACGAATAGTGGGGGCTCACTGTCGTGACGGCGTCGGATGCCACGATGCTGCCTTTCAGTATGTTAGCCTGCCCGTAAAACTCCATGGAGTCGAGCGAAAACGCCTCGTTTGTCAACCCCCAGGCCGCGAGGACGGATGGGTCGATTATACCCTGATACGCCAGATTATGGATCGTGAGGACGACGTCATAGTCTGACCTCATGGCCTTGTAATGTCGATGCCACCTGAGCGCTATGGGCAATACCGCGCTCGACCAGTCGTGCACGTGGATGATGTCCGGTTTCCATCCGGTACAGCCGGGCAGTTCCAGCGCCGCGTAGGACAAAAACGCGAACGGCATCACCGACTCCAGATTCAGCGACATGGGGTATATCCTCGGGTTCGAAAACAGATCCGGCTGGTCGAGCACGTAGACGATCACGCCGTCCACGTCGACCTGTATGACATTGGAGGAGAAGACCCTCCAGTCGAGCGCCACGTTTACCTTTTCAGTCAGGCAAGAATGAGGATAACCGCGTTTTTCAACGGTCTCCATAACCCCAGGGAACGATGGCAGAATAACCCTGGCGTCGACGCCTTTTCTCACCATGGCTTTTGGCAGCGAACCTACGACATCGCCCAGCCCCCCCTCCTTTGCGAGGGGGGCCATCTCCGACGCTACGTGCAAGACTTTGCGGCTTTTAATCTCGCTCATGTCGCCCGCGCCTAGTGACCGCGGAAAACGGTGCCGTAAGCCTTCTCGCAGTACTCCTTTACAACCCTGTGCGTGTTGAAATAGCTCGCGTTCAGCGCTATGGTGTTTTTCATCATGTAGATCCACTTATGCCTGTCGTTGTAGTACGTCGGGATTACCTTCTCCTCCAGTTTGTTGTAGAGGTCGAGCGCATCCTGCATCTCATCGTACTCCACGAGGTCGGCTTCAAGCGGAACCGGCCCTATGGACCAGCCCGTGATATCCTCGACCCAGCCCTCTATCCACCAGCCGTCGAGCACGGAGAAGTTCATTACTCCGTTGTGGACGCACTTCATGCCGCTCGTGCCAGATGCCTCTCTGGGGCGGATCGGTGTGTTGAGCCAAATGTCGACGCCGGCCGTCAGAACCTGCGCCAGCTCCATGTTGTAGTTCTCGAGGAAAACGATTGGCAGCGCCGTGCCTATCTCCTTGGAGAGGTCGAAAATATGCTTGATGATGCCCTTCGCCGGTTCATCGTGCGGATGCGCCTTGCCGGCGAATATAAACTGCACCTGTCCGGCGCCCACGTCGAGGAGCCTCTTCACGTCGCTGAAGAGCAGGTCGGCCCGCTTATACGTGGCGGCCCTTCTCGCGAAACCTATCGTAAGGACATCCGCGTCGAACTCCGCGCCGGTCTCCTCGAGCACCCTCGCAAACAGGCGCATCTTCGCGGCCTGATGCGCTTTCCAGATGTCCTCGTCCGGGAGCTGGAGCGCCTGTATCAGGCGGCTTGGGTCGTTTCTCCACGACGGGATATATTTGTCGTACAGCCTCGCGAAGCCCGGGCACGTCCACGTGGTCGAGTGAACTCCGTTTGTCACGTAGTCGACCTTGTCAGTGTTGAACATTTTACGGCTGACCTCGGCGTGTTTCTTCGAGACCGCGTTGACATACCGGCTGAAGTTCAGCCCGAGATCCGTCATGGAGACGCCGCTTCCCCCGAGCATCCTGCGAAGCCTGTTGCTGTTGTTCTCCTCGACGACCGAGCTTATGAGGTCGTATGGGAAGTAGTCATGTCCGGCCGCGACAGGCGTGTGCGTCGTGAAGATGACCTCGTCGCGAACCTTGTCGAAGTCCTCGTAACCGAGTTCCCTAGTGAGCTCCAGAGAGATGAAACCCGCATGTCCTTCATTGAGGTGGAACGTCTTGATGTTGTTGTACCCAAGGTCGCGTAGTATACGAAGACCGCCGACGCCCAGGATCATCTCCTGGCAGAGCCTGTATCTCACGTCGCCGCCGTAGAGCTCCCACGTCAGGCTGCGGTCGCTCGGGGTGTTGGCTTCAATGTCTGTGTCGAGGAAGTATATCGGCAGAGGGTAGCCGGAGTGCCCCATGTATATATAACTCCAGGCTCGAACCTGGACGGTGCGTCCCTCCAGTATGACGGAGACCCTGTTGTCGAGCCTCGAAAGCAGCTTCTCCGGCTCCCAGTCGACAGGACGCTCGACCTGAACCCCTTCGGACGTCAGCTCCTGCCTGAAGTAGCCCTTCCGGTAGAGCAGAGTGACGCCCACTACTGGCACACCTAGATCCGCCGCGCTTTTTAAAATATCCCCGGCGAGTATTCCGAGCCCGCCGGAATAGGTGGGAAGATCCTGAGATATTCCTATCTCCATCGAGAAGTATGCGATGTTCCTGAAGATAGGATTGCGCTCGAAGGTGCTGAGCATGGATTCACTGATATTTTCTCTGTAGATCACCGTTGACATGTTCTAAAGCCCCCTGTTTTTTTTGATTGTAGCGTTACATCGCTATATTGTCATTTTTCGGGCGTCGCAAAGCCCATCGCGCTCGCGAGCTCCAGTACGACGCTCGAGAGCGTCGTCTCCCTCCTCCCCAGTATAGCCCACATTCTGTTCTGGATCGACCATCTGCCTATCTCTATCCTGAGTTCCATGGCCCTTTCCCAGAGGGAAAGCGCTTCCGCGTAAGAATCGTCGTCGTTTCTGTCCATAGCGGATATCAGTTTTTCGCGGAACGCGGCCTCCATTGCGGGCACGAGGGCCGACAGCTCCGGATAAATGCCTATTCTGTGAGCCTCATCGAGAAGAACCTCGAGGCGCGACTCCGGCTCAAGCAGGTCGAGGATGTTTTTTGCGTCGGTCGCGAGATCAGCCATTCTCTGTTCGTATACGAAACTCGCCGCGGCGTGCAGGAACGGCGATGACTCCACACCGATCATGTTCAACTGGACGAGAAGGCGCTGATTGCTCGCGAGCAGCTCCTCGGCGTACTCCATGTGTTCGCGCTCGGCGTCCTTCGTGCGCTCGGCCGCCACTATATCCCTGTCGTCCTGCGGAAGATCCTTGAAACGCCACGGGCCAAGCTCGAAGGACTTTTCGAGGTACTGCGTTATAGATATGATGTCGCCGGTGTAAAAAGCGCTCCACGTGTCCTTCTGAGACGGAGCGGCCTTTTCAGTGAGCCGGCAGATGTCGTCGAGCCCGCCTGTCGAGAAAACGACGGACGCTCCGTTCCAGCTCTCGAGCGTCCTTACGTCGGAGACGTTCATCTTTGTGACAGAGAGGCCCATGTCCCCCGACGGGTAAGCGCGCCCTCCCGACTTCACCTTGAACGAGTAATACGAAGACCCCGCGGAGGTCGCCATGAGAGCGGCGGACGCCGCCACGCCCACAACGGAGCGCTTCAGGGGCATGACGTACTTCATTAAAACGTCGTAGCCCGTCGGCGCGTCCGGCGTGTTCCCAGGAGCTTTTTTAAGGTCTCTCAGGAAATCATCCTCAAAAGACGTTCCAGATATTTCCCTGATGTACTCGGATGCCCTCAGCGCGTAGGCCATCAGCTGGCGAGTCTCTATCCCGGCTATGTCGTTGAAGAACCAGCCGCAGGATGTATACATGAACATGCGCATCCTCTGCGCCTCTATGAGGGCGAGTACCTTCCGGGTGTCCTCCTCGGCCAGAGAACCGCACCTCTTCTTCAAGAACTCCGTTTTTCTCTCGCGGATGTCCTCAATGGGCGTCTCGTCGGCGAAGTCCATGAGGTAGAGCTCTATCGCGTCGTTCCTCAACTCCCATGGGGAGTCGCAGTAACGCCCCATCTCATTCTCGTAAACCTCGTCTATTCTGTCTCGGAGCCTGTCCAGGGCGCTTCTCAATGGAGCGCGCCATCTCTGGTTCCAGCCGGGCTCGCCGCCGGTGTGGCACCCGCAGTCGCTTCTCCACCTCTCTACGCCGTGTGCGCAGGACCAAGACGTATTTTCGGCTATCCTGCACTCGATCTTCGCGGGGTAGTGGGCGAGAAACGCGGCCACGTTCGTCAGCACGGCGTCCGGGGAGTCGCAGAGCCTCTGCGTCGCCCGCGCGAGGGCCATCTCTCCGTAGCGGTGATGGTGTCCGTAAGTCTCGCCGTCGGTCGCTATCGTCAGAAGGCGCGGCTCGTCATCCCTCGGCAACTTGCTGAGAAGAGCGTCAGCGAAGTAGTCGCCGTTGTCGAGCAGACCGCCGAACGCAATGTCGTGCGCTATGCTCCCGTAATAAAAGACGAGAGTGATCCTTCGCCCGGACGGCAGTGTCATGAAGTACGGTTTTGTGACGTCCAGCCCGTTTCCGCCTGGCGTCTGGCTCCACGTGCCCTCTGTTGTGCGAATCGCGGCGCACTGGTGCGGCGCCAGGATGGTGAAATCGATGTCGCAAGCCGCGAGCGCCTCGAGAGTAGGCGTGTTTACCGCGGTCTCCGGGAGCCACATACCTTTCGGGGATCTGCCGAACCTGTGGGCAAAGTCCCTTGCGCCCCAGACGATCTGTGTGCGGATGTCCCTCTCCTCCGACAGCGGGAGTATTATGTGGTTGTACGCTTGGGCTATTGCGCCCCCCTCTCCGAGGGAGGCGGTCGCCTCCCTGTCCGCGTCGGCTATGTAGGTGGCGAGCGTCGGGTGGCGTTTTTCGATCCAAGCGTGCAGGGTAGGGCCTACGTTAAAGCTCAGGTGTCTGTAGTTGTTCGTAATGTAGGATATCTCGCCCCTCGAGTTAAGAAGGCGGGCCGCCCTGTTCGGTTTGTAGCACTGGTCGTAGATGCAGTCGTTCCAGTCGTGGTAAGGAGAGGCCGTCGGATCCTTCATGACGTAATCAAGCCATGGATCCTCCCTCGGAGGCTGGTAAAAATGAGCGTGAATGCAAATCCCATGTTTAAGCTGCAAATAATTCACCTCCGTCGAATTGGGAATATTATATCTTAAGTATGGATATTATAGCTATACATAGCGGATGATTAATTTTTTTTGCGGAGTGCGGGAAATTTTGGAGGATGGTATTGAAGATAAAGACATGACAGCCCCAGCTTCGACTCGCCGCTTGCCAGGGCCGGTTTTTTCGCGCTGGAGGTCACGCCATTGTGAAAACTGTGCCAGCCCTGCCCTCCAGCGCGTCGACGGCTTTGTCGAGCGAGGTTATTATGGCCTTTTTCCCGGGGAAGCGCCGGGCGAACTTGATCGACGCCATCACCTTCGGCAGCATACTGCCCGGTGAGAAGTGCCCCTCCTCGATATATTTTATGGCCTGTGCGACCGTGACGTGCGACAGGTCGGTCTGGTTCGGCTTTTTGTAGTTGATCGACACTCTGTCCACCTCGGTGAGTATGAGCAGAAAATCGGTCTCCATGTCCTCGGCGAGGCGCTCGGCCGCTAGATCCTTGTCTATGACGGCGTCGATTCCAGTGAGCGAGCCGTCCATGTTTTCGATGACCGGGACGCCGCCTCCGCCGGCAGCGACGACTATGGTCGTGTCCCACAGGCGCTTGACGGAGTCGATCTCGGCTATCCTCTTTGGCGTTGGCGATGGCACAACGCGACGCCAGCCCCGACCGGCGTCCTCCTTCATGACGTAGCCCTTTTCGGTTGAAATGAGCTTCGCCTCCTCCTCGGAGTAGAACGGGCCGATCGGTTTCGTAGGTTTGCTGAACGCCTCGTCATTTTCGTAGACGATCACCTGCGTCAGGAGCGTTACGACCGGGACGTTGCGGTTTCTGTTCCTGAGCGCGTCGCGAAGGCACTGCTGTATCTGGTAGCCTATGTACCCCTGACTCATTGCCCCGCAGACGTCGAAGGGCATCTGCGGCAGTTTCGGGTCGACCTTTGCCGCCGTCTCCTGCGAAAGGGCGATACGGCCGACCTGAGGGCCGTTGCCGTGAACTATTGCCATCTCATAACCCTTGACGTTAATGTCCGCAAGATGTTCGCACGTTCTTCGGACGACATCGAGCTGAGCCTCGGCAGTAGGAGAGGTTTGGGCCTCCTGAAGGGCGTTTCCGCCCAGAGCGATAACGACTTTTGCGCATCCCATGCACAGCACCCCCTGATATGTTTGTCGAGCCGCGATGATTATAAACTATTATCGCATAATGGTTCATTTTGACCTGCGCAATTTGCCGATTTCCGACGCGGCCTGAAATATCACGTCCTCAGCAGTAAAACTTTGGCTAAATCACTCGATAAATTTCATCGTCATAGAACGCGAAGACTTCCCGGTTTTTATAAGCTTTATTGTGCGATAATAAAAGCGGCGCGGTCGCATAAAAACGCCGTTATCCGGCGGAATCGCGGCCCCGCGTGGAGGCGATCGATTTGTGGAAGTTTTTCGTAAAACTTTTTTTCAGGCTGTCCTGCCGGATCGACCTCAGGATGGAGAGCGTGGCAAAGGCGCTTTCGACGGGAGAGCGCGTTCTTTTGACGCCGCACTTCGCCTCGTTCCTCGACCCGGTTCTATTTGGCCTCTTTTCGCCCGGCAGGCCGCTCGTTGTGATCCCTCCCTCGCTCGCCCGTTTGACGTGGTTTGTGAGGGTAAAGGGCTGTTTTGACCACGTGATAATTGACTTGAGCGACGCCGTTGCCCTCAAGGCGATTGACGACCTCTGGAGGCGAAGTTCGTTCGTCGTGCTTTTTCCGGAGCCGGCGCCGACGACAAACGGCCTGATGATGAAGCTCTCGGAGTCCGCCGTCGCCGCTGTGGAAAAAAGCGGGGCATGGGTGATACCGGCGAGAGCGACAAACACGCAGTTCACGCCCTATACTCGCATGGATGGGCGTCTGAGCGCCGCGCCCTATTCCGGGGCGCGGCCTAAAATTCCGAACGTCACGCTCTTCTGCGGAGACGCTGTGAAAATATCAAGCGGGAGATCCGGCTCGAAGGAGCGCAGGCGGGAGGCCATGTTCCAGATCGAGGGTATGATCCGGGACGTCATGGCGGAGTCGATATGGGACAAAAAACCGATCTTCGACACGCTTCTGGAGCAGCGGGCTTTTTGGGGACGTCGTCGCGTCATGGCGATGGAGCCGGACGGATCGAAAATAAACTGGGACGGGTTTATCACGAGGATTTTCATGATGGAGGGTCTTATCAGGAATATCTCGAAGGCTGGCGAGCGGGTGGGGATCATGCTGCCGAACTCGACGATCACATTGGCCGCGATAATCGCGGCCCAGCACGCCGGCAGGGCGCCGGCAATGATAAACTACTCCATGGGCGCGCGCTCGTTGATCGCGGCCTGCGGCGTCGCCGGGGTTCGCCGGATGCTGACGTCGAGGCGCTTTGTCGAGGAGGGCAAGTTCGCGCCGTTAGTCGAGTCGCTCGAAGGCGCCGGTATCAGAGCGACGTACATAGAGGACGCAGTTGCCGCCATCACTCCGCTGAAGAAGCTTGGCTGCCTGCTCTCGGCTCTTTGCGCGCGGCCGACGCCCGACGCCGGGGACGTCGCCAGGGAGACGGCGCTTGTCCTCTTCACGTCAGGCTCGGAGGGTATACCGAAACCCGTGGCTCTCTCTCACCTCAACATACAGGCGAACACGGCGCAGGTTCGGACGACGCTCGACTTCTACTCGACTGACGTCCTGCTCGACGTCATGCCGATGTTCCACTCCTTCGGCCTCTGTACCGGGACGTTTATGCCGCTGTCCGCCGGTATGCCAATCGCGTTTTATCCTACGCCGCTGCACTACAAAAAAATCCCCCAGTACGCCTATGAGACAAAAAGCACAGTTATCCTCGGAACAAACGCGTTTTTGGCCGGTTACGCGAAAAACGCGGACGAGTTCGATTTTTTCGAGATGCGCTACGTCGTCTGCGGCGGAGACAAACTCAAGGAGTCCACGGCGAAACTGTGGTCCGAGAAGTTCGGCATAAGGGTGATCGAGGGCTATGGCGTGACGGAGGCCTCGCCAGTCGTTGGGGTGAACAGGCCGGGACGTTATAAATTCGGCTCCATCGGCAAGCCGCTCCCCTGCGTACGGGCCCGCACGGCGCCGGTGGAGGGCGTCGCTGGCGCCGGGCGGCTCCTCATAAGCGGCCCGAACATAATGAAGGGCTACATCCAGCCCGACGGCGCCATCCTGCCGCCGGGCGATGGATATGACACCGGCGACATAGTCTCCATTGACGACGACGGTTTCGTGACCATAGAGGGCAGGGCTCGCCGCTTCGCGAAGATAGGGGGCGAGATGATCTCCCTGGCGCAGATAGAGAACGCGATTCAGGAGATATGGCCGGACGAGGCCCAGGCCGTAGTCAGTGTGCCGGACGAAGGCCGCGGCGAGATAATAGTCCTGCTTACGGAGCGCGCCTCGGCCGACAAGGAGGAGCTTCGCGCCGGGCTCGCCCGACTGGGCCTGCCTGAGATCGCTATCCCCAAAAAAATAATCAAAACCGACTCCGTCCCGAGGTTCGGAGTTGGCAAAATTGACTATCAGAGCGCGGCTAAACTCGCGCGGGAGGAGGAGTAAAGCGTGGCACAGCAGACTGGCAATGGGGCGAAACCAATAATTGGTTTTATAGGAACAGGGGTAATGGGGCGCCCGATGGCTGGGCGCCTCATCGACGCGGGGTACGACCTCAACGTATACAATCGAACGCCCGGGAAGTGCGCGCCGCTCGTAAGCAAAGGGGCGAAGCTCATGGACGGGCCCGGCGAGGTCGCTTCGGCGAGCGACGTTGTTTTCTCTATCATAGGCTTCCCGGAGGACGTGGAGGACGTTTACCTCGCGCCGGGCGGGGTGGTGGAGCGAGCGAGGCCCGGGGCGCTTTTAATCGACATGACTACGTCGAGCCCGAGCCTAGCGAGGCGCATATACGACGCGGCAAAGGCGAGGGGCGCCGGGGCGTGCGACGCGCCTGTGACGGGCGGAGACAAGGGCGCGCGCGAGGCGAAACTCGCCATATTGGTCGGCGGCGACGAGGGCGACTTCAACCGCGCGCTGCCGCTTTTCAGGGTGCTGGGGAAAAACATCGTTCATTTTGGTCCGGCCGGCAGCGGGCAGTACGCGAAGCTCGCCAATCAGGTCATTATAGCCGGGACGATGCTTGGGTTATGCGAGGGGCTGGCTTACGCGGAGAGAGCTGGGATTGACCCCAAAAAACTCGTCGAATGTATCGAAAACGGCGCGGCCGGAAGCTGGAGCCTGTCGAACTACGGCCCACGCATCCTGGACGGCGACTTCTCCCCTGGTTTTTTCGTCAAACACTTCATAAAAGACATGAACTTAGCGAAGGAGTCGTCCCTGGCGTTCGGGCTCGACCTCTCCGGCCTCGCGACGGCGCTGGCGAGCTACAGGAAGCTGGCGGAGCAGGGCGGCGGGGAGAACGGCACGCAGGGGCTGTACAGGCTGTACGAGGAGAAGAAATAGAAAATAAAACAAAAAACGGGCCTTTTTTGCTTACCCCTCACGAGGCCCGCTTGTGTCCAGCTATGCGGCTATTTCGAAGTAGTGATCCGGGTTGTCCCCCCTCCGTCTTAAAGCATAAGAAAATTTCCAAGAAGAAGTATACAGGATTACAGCGGATTTACAAGCCTGTTGCCTGGTTGATCCCACGGGCGCTCAGGCGTTCGAGTATGGCGTCGTATTCGAGGTCGTCGATCTGGCCGCGAAGCCACTCGACCAACTCTCCGCCCGAATCGTACTCGAATCGCTCCAGTTCATCGAGCGCCTCCTTGATGATAGAGGTCTTGAATCGGCTTGCCGCGTCCTTCATCTTTTCGAGCAAATTCTCGTCCGGCGCGGCGGCATGTTCCTTCGGGGTGATTTTCTTTTCCACGCTTCGGAGCAGCGAGGCGAGCCGCGAGAGGGTAGACTCGGTCAGTTCGATCAGCCTCGCGTTGTTAGCCCGCACGGTTTTGCCGTCGCCGGCCTTCGCCGCCGCTTCGAGCTCCTCGGCGCATCTGCCGACCTCGTCGGCGCATATTCCGTAACTGCTTCCCTTCAGGCCGTGCACCGCTATTGCGTAGTTCCGCAGCGACACTGAGGGGTCGCGCAGCGTGTCGAGCAGGAGCGGAGTGTGCGTGACGAATGATTTCAGGACGCTCAGGAATGACGTCGTCTTCCCATAGCGCAACACGCCGGCCGCGAGGTCTATGCCCTCGACGTAAAATTCGCCGAGCGCACCCTCAGGAGATTCGTCGGACACCGCCATCTCCTCGGCCGCGGAGGCGGCCATGCGGAGCGTATCCATGCTCTGCTTGTCCCTCACCCATTTATTCAGCGTCATGTCGAGCCGCATTATGTCGATTGGCTTCGATATGAACCCGTCGAAGCCGTTCGCGAGGAACATCTCTTCGTTCCCGACTATAGCGTTAGCGGTGAGCGCGACTATCGGCACGTCGCGCGCGTAGTCCGTTCCCATTTCGCGAATGATACGGGTCGCTTCCACGCCGTCCATCTCCGGCATCATGTGATCCATGAACACGATGTCGTATCTTCCCTGCTGCGGCGCCCCAGCGGACTGGATCTTCTCTATCGCCTCGGCCCCGCTCGCCGCGTAATCCACCGCGAGTCCGTAGGGCATCATCAGCCCCTTGACAACGTCGAGGTTCGTCGGAACGTCGTCCACCACTAGGATTCTGCCGTATGGCATATATGAGCGCACGAGATTATAGCCGTGTCTGCGGCGGCCCTCCATGAACCTGAGGCTCTTCAGTTTCTTCGCGTTTTCACAGCCTAAGGGCGTCGAGTTCGCTATTTTCTGGCGGATTGTGAACTTGAAGCTGCTGCCCGCCCCGTATTCGCTATCGATGGAGATAGTGCCGCCCATGAGCTCGGAGAGTCGTTTGGCTATTGACAGCCCGAGACCGGTTCCTTCTATATGGCGGTTGGCGTGCGAATCGAGCTGGCTGTATTTTGAGAAGAGCTTGTCTACGTCCCCGGCTTTAATGCCCTTTCCCGTGTCGCTGACTGTGAATGTGAGCTCAGCCTCGTCGTCAATCCTTTGCCAGTCCACCTTGAGCTCGACGGCGCCCTTCTCCGTGTACTTGAACGCGTTCGAGAGTATGTTGTTCAGGAGCTGCTTCACCCGCAGTTCGTCGCCGCACAGCTCCCTCGGGATCGTCTCGTCCACCTGGAGGCTGAACCTGATATTTTTCGTCCCGACTCGCACTACGTTAAGCTGCACCGAGTCGTTTATCAGCCCCGACACTTCGTAATTCACCGGGATCAGTTCAAGGCTTCCCGCCTCGATCTTCGAGATGTCGAGTATGTCGTTTACGATGCCGAGCAGAATCGAGCCGGAGTTGTATATTTTTTCGAGGCTGTCGCGCGAATTCTCAGGCAGGTTGCCCTGAAGCTCCACCTCCGAAAGGCCTATGATCGCGTTAAGGGGCGTGCGTATCTCGTGGCTCATCGTCGCGAGGAATGCGCTTTTCGACTCGGACGCGGCCTCCGCGAGCGTCTTTGCCTCGCTCAGCTCCGTGAGGCGGTTTTCGAGCTGTTTTATCATTGTGTTGAACGACTCCGCGAAATCCCCCATGAACTTGACTCGCTGCTGGTAGTCGCCCTTCGCTACCTGCTGAGTCTGCCACGTCAAATGCTTGAGCGAAGCGTGCAGGGCCTTCAGGGGGGCCGCCATCTCGTTGCCTGGCGAGGGCAGTTTTAAACTGAGATCGCCTTTCGCCAGGGAGCTCGCGAACGACCTCATCTCGTGGATGCATTCCGAGAAATACTTCAGCCCCTTGCCAAGATTTTGGCAGCCGGAAGGAAGCTCCTTCAAATCGAGCTTTGCCTTCTCGTGCCCGTACATCACGCTGCGGAGATATTCGAAGAGGATCTCGGCTACAGGGTCATCCGTGACGGTTCCCCTCTTCCCGGAAAAGCGCGCCCGCGTTTGGCTTATTCATCGGAACCCTTGCTCTGCCACTCCCTCGTATGCTGAAGATTGACCTCCTCCGCCATCTTTGCGAACGCGAGGTTGCGGTCGTCGAAAATCTCCACGACTTGCGGGTCGAATTGGGCGCCGGCGCCGCTCGTTATTATGCCAAGGGCGTCCTTATGGCTCATCCCCTTGCGGTAAACGCGGTCGTCCACGAGGGCGTCGTACACGTCGGCAACAGCCATTATCCGGCCGCACAGCGGTATCTCCTCGCCGGACAGCCCAGCGGGATAGCCCTTCCCGTCGTACCTTTCGTGGTGGGTTCCGGCTATCATTATGGCGAACTGGAGGTATGCCTGAGTGGGCATTCTGCAGTACATGTTTTTTAAAATATCGGCGCCGATGGGCGCGTGTTTTTTGATGGCCGCGAACTCCTCGTTGTCCAGCTTGCCGGGCTTGAGCAGTATGCGGTCGCTTATCGCGATTTTGCCTATGTCATGAAGCGGCGCGGCGCGAACCATCATACCGAGCACCCCTCCGGACAATTCGCTCACGAAAAGTTTCCTCGCGAGCATTTCGACGCCGAGCATCTCGACATATTTGCTAGTCCGAATGACGTGCCCTCCGGTGTTCTCGTCCCTGCACTCTATCATCTCCGCAAAAGAGGTCGCTATGCTGTCCGTCATCTCCGCGACCCGGTCGGCGAGGCGAGTCTGGTACAGGGAAACTCTGAGATGGAGCTCTATCCTGTGCAGCAGAATATTTTTCCCAACCGGCTTCGTGATGAAGTCCCTCGCCCCGGATTTCAGGGCTTTGACCTCAGTTTCGCTGTCTCTGCTCGCTGTGAGAAAAATGACCGGGACGCGGCTCATCACAGGTTTTTCCCGCAGCCGCTCCAGCGTTTCGAAGCCGTCCATAACGGGCATCTCCACGTCGAGCAGAATGAGATCCGGCAGCTCGCGTTCGCATATTCGAAGCGCCTGAGCCCCGGATTTCGCAAGGGTTACGCTGTAGCGGTTCGAGATCTGCGCCTCTATCTGTGCCAGGTTTGTCATATTGTCGTCGACTACCAGGATCTCTTTCATGGCTGTCAAATTCGCCCCGCGTCGCCAAATAATTGATATGACTGGACTTTCAGCGAGGAAAACGCATCCCTGACCATCATGAAGGCGTCGACCACGCGGGGGTCGAACTCAGTTCCGGAACCGCTTGTGATGATCTCCCTCGCCTCGTCGTGCGTACGCGCCTTGCGATATATTCGATCCGTTATGCAAGCGTCATACACGTTCGCCACGGACATTATCCGACAGCAGACCGGAATGTCTTCGCCGGCGAGTCCTCTAGGATATCCGGCGCCGTCGTATCTCTCGTGGTGTCCCTCGGCCATCCGCGCCGCGTATTTGAGGTAACGCTGGGACGGCGTGCGTTTATATATGTTGAGAAGGATTCGCCCCCCGATCAGCGTATGCGCCTTCGCCTGGGCGTACTCTTCGTCCGTGAGGCCGCTTGGTTT
The DNA here is from genome assembly GCA_031289775.1 of Synergistaceae bacterium. Lineage (GTDB taxonomy): Bacteria > Synergistota > Synergistia > Synergistales > Synergistaceae > JAITOY01. The sequence goes on along the minus strand of JAITOY010000044.1, from coordinate 37,204 downwards.
GAGAAGTATCACGTCGCTGACCCCTATTTTCCCGATGTCGTGGAACGGCGCGGCCCGCACCATAAGCTCGAGCTCCGGCGCCGTCAGATACTTGCCGAAGACGCCCATCCTCAAAAGCTCACGGCCTATGATATCGACGTACCTGCTCGTGCGCATAACGTGCCCGCCAGTGTTCTCGTCCTTGCACTCGATGAGGTCGGCGAAGCACTCGACGACGTTGTTCTCGAGCTCGCTCGACATGTTTTCGAGGTTCGTCTGGTAACTGTACAACTGAAGATGAAGCTCCATCCTGTGGTGCAGTATGCTTCCCGCGACGGGTTTTGTGATGAAGTCTATCGCGCCGGATTCGAGCGCCCTGATCTCGGTTCCTTCGTCGATGTTGCCTGTGATGAAGATGACAGGGACAGACGCGATATCCGGGATCAGTTTCATCCTCTCGACCGTTTCGAACCCGTCCATCTCCGGCATCTCGACGTCGACCAGAATGATGTCGGGCCTCTCTCTTGCGCAAAATCGCAGCGCCTGCGCGCCGGACTTGACGAGGATGACATCGTAAATGCCCTCCAGATGTTTCCCGATCTGAGTGAGACTCGCTATATTATCGTCAACTACGAGAACCTGTTTGATGTCGCACGCCTCCTGCGGTTTTACAAAAAACGACCTTTTCTGCTTTTGCGTCTTCCAAATGAGGGATCATATAAAATATATATATAGTATAAATGATACATCAAAGATAATCACGGAATATTTATGATTTGTCCTCAAGTGGATTGAAGTGTGAAGATTCGTCGTAAGTCAGGGCGGCCCTCCGCCCTGTATTCACGAGGAGGATATTTTTTTGAAAATGTACGAGATGGCGATGTCGGCTAAGATGGCCGTTTTTTTTCGCGAACCGGCGGAGGCCCCGAGTATCGCGCCGCTCGCGGCCGCTATGGCCATCGAGCGAAGCGGGCGCGCCTTTATCGCGAGAACTGGGTTTGCGTTCTCGATGGACTTTGCGAAGTTGGCCTTTGCCTCGGCGAGCGTAGGTTTGGGCATTTTTCTGTTATCAGCCGTTCTCCCGGACGTCTTTGTCCGGCGAGGCGTCCGTTTCGGCATTTTTGTCCGGCTCGTTAGCCACCTCGTTTTGCCGGGCGGGGAAATTTTCCGCGGCGCGCTTGTAAGCGAACGCAAAGAGCGAAGCGGCGGCGGCAAGCGCGAGCGCCCCGGTCGCGAGACAAGCGAGCGCGCCGCCGAGCGTCGGCAGCATGAGGCGGTATGTGCCGAAAAGAATAAGCGCGGCGCCGGCTGTCGCCAGACACCCGGCGACAAAAAAGAGGACGCCGCCTAAAAGGAGCGCGGCCGTGTTTTTCCTGAGTTCGCGCCCCTCGGCCTCCATGAGCTCGAAAAACTTTAAAAAAACGTCAGAAACGCCATTCAGGATGCCCATTCGGACTGCCTCGTAATTAATCGTCTCGGCGAGAGGGACGGAAGGCCGCGCTCGCGATGCGTCCTATGGCGTAGCCGGCGCCGATGGCCAGTGAGATGGAGGCGAGCGGCCGCTCCGCGATTTTTTTCCCGACCTCGTCGGCAAAGGCGCGCGCCGTAACAATCAACTCGTTGGTTTTCCCATCCTCGTCGGGGGTCATCGCATTCCTGATCTTCCCTAATCCGTTGTCGAACAGGGACGTTATCCATGTCGCGTCCGCGTCTCCTCTCGCGTCATTCGAGATGGACTCTCTGAGTGAGGATATTCCTCTCTCCAGTTCCTCCATTCGCTTTAGCAGGTCGCTGATTCCGTCGTCTTTGTCCATGCCGCCAGCCTCCGGTATCTCCGGTATATCCGGTAAGGTTTGTATAGTTTCGAATATTACACGAAATGGGTTGTTTTGCGTGAGGGTATTTACGCGCTTTTGGGTTATAATCACGGGCATAATAGCGATACGTGACGGGAGGCGAGAATGGGTGACTTTTCGGCGTGATTTGAAGCTTTTCCCGTTTTTTTTGTCGGCCGTCGTCTCAGCCATTCTGGCGTCCGCGAATTTCGCGGACGCGGCGGCGGGCGCGACCCTGTCCGCTGACTCCATGAACTACGACCCAGTGACCAAAAGCGTGACCGCCGAGGGCAATGTCCACTACGCCTCGCCCGATGGCGAACTGTTCGGGGACAGGGGAGTCGGCTACACGGACGGGCGGACGTTCGAGCTGATCGGCGGTGTCCGGGGTAGTTTCGCGACGCGGTCGATGGACATCTCGTGCGAATACATGGAGATGGAGACTGCGGGCGGCTCTCTGCGGAGACGGAAAATAACGGCGACCGGCGACGTGCGCCTCGCTCGTCCAGACGGCAAGGTTTTTGCCCAAAAGCTCATGTGGGAGCTGGACAGGGACAACTACAGGGCGGAGGGCGGCGTCGTGATCGACTTCGGCAGCTATTTCGTCGACTCTGACGACGCGGCTCGCAACGGCGAGCAGTTTTGGGCCCACAACATACGGCGCTACGAGGATCGCGTCCGCCGCTTGAGCATGTCGGCGTCGAAGGCGAGCGGCATCATCAGTGGGAACGGCATAGCCGAGCTCGTCGCCGAAGGCGCGCTTGTCATGGAGATTGAGGATTTAAAAGGCGCAAAAACCCGGATAACGGGCGCGAGCGGCGTCTTCTCGCAGGATCGGGGGACGATAGTCGTCTCCGGGGGAGCGTCCGCCGTGCAGGATGGGCGAAGCCTGAATGCCGGCAGCATCGTCTACCACCTCGTAAGCGGGCGGGTGGAGGCGTTGGGCGACCGGCCCACTATCACATTTGAACTTCGGAACTGACGCCATGACGACTCCCGACAGCAGGGACAGATCGAAAAAAGTCGCTTTTTTCAGGGGCGAGGGCCTGCGCAAAAGCTTCAAGAAGCGCGAGGTCGTCTGCGGCGCGGATATATCCGTCGGCCCCGGCGAGGTCGTGGGGCTTCTCGGCCCAAACGGCGCCGGGAAAAGCACGACGTTCTACATGATGGTCGGCAGGATCCTGCCGGACTTCGGCAGTGTCTTCATAGAGGACGACGACGTCACGTCGCTTCCGATGTACATTAGGGCGAGGAGGGGCGTCGGTTATCTTCCGCAGGAGCCGTCCATCTTCAGACGTATCACAGTGAGGGAGAACCTCGACCTTGTGCTCGCCGCAAACGGGGCGTCCCCGCTAGAGTGCGCGGAGAGGCGCGACGGGCTTGCGGAGGAGTTTGGCCTCGGGCACGTCATGGCCGCTCCGGGTTACGCGCTCTCCGGCGGGGAGCGCCGGCGCGTGGAGATCGCGCGCTGTCTCGCCGCCGACCCCGCGTTTATCCTTTTGGACGAGCCATTCAGCGGGATAGACCCCGTCGCGGTGTACGACCTTCAGGAGATAATACGCAGGCTCAAGGCGAAGGGCTACGGGATACTCCTGACTGACCACAACGTCAGGGAGACCCTCGCCATAACGGACAGGACGTACATAATGCACCAGGGCGTTGTTGTCGTGGATGGACCGCCCGAGAAGATAGCGAACGACCCTCTGGCGAAAAAATATTACCTCGGGGATCGTTTTGAATGGTAGGTGAAACGAGCCCCGCGGAGGATTCACGAGGCGCCGCGCCTCGCTCAGGTATGTCGCGCATGGTGGGCGGCGCCCTGCGCATGATGGCAGGTACGTTGGCGAGCAGGGTGCTCGGCCTGCTCCGCGAGGTTCTGACGGCCCGTTTTTTCGGCGCGACCCGCACGCTCGACGCGTTTTACGCGGCTTACACGCTTGCGAACATATCGCGTCAGCTTCTGGCCGAGGGGGCTCTCTCCGCCTCGTTCGTCCCGGTTTTTTCGAGGGTGCGGGCGCGCGGCGGGCACGACTCTGCGCTGCGTCTCGCGAGGCAGGTCTTGTCGATGCTTCTTTTAGCCTGTCTGTTCGTCGTCGCCATCGGTATCCTGATATCCCCGCTGCTCGTTGGGTTAGTCGCGCCCGGTTTCGACGAGGAGCACGCCAGCCTTGCGGCCGCGCTCACGAGGGTTCTTTTCCCGTTTTTGTTTCTAGTCTCGGTAGGCGCGCTCGCAATGGGCGTCCTGAACAGCCTCGGCAGTTTTTTTGTCCCTGCTGTCGCCCCCGCGGTGAGCAACCTGGCCTTTATAATAATCATACTGGTTTTTGGCAGTCACGTCTCTGTCTGGATTCTCGTCGCGTCCGCGCTGACCGGGGGGGCGTGTAACATGGCGCTTCAGTGGGTGTGGGCCGGCAGGTTGGGCATGGGCCTCATTCCCGCGAAACCGGATTTATCGAACCCGGATCTGAGGGAGACTCTCTCGCTGTTTTTGCCTTACGCGGCCGGGCTGTCGCTCAACCAGATAAATCCTCTGATAAGCAGGATGCTCGGTTCGTTTCTCGAGGGAGGGGTCATCTCCGTTCTGAACTATGCGGACAGGATAATCCAGCTCCCGCTTGGCTTATTTGTCATAGCGATATCTCAGGCCGTCCTGCCGATGCTCTCCCGGCTGGATCGCGACGACCGCGACGTTTTCGCGGAGTTCATAAGGGACGCGTTGAGGTTCAACCTTTTTATCGTGACGCCAGCCACTATCGGTCTCGTTATGGCCTCGCGCCAGATAGTCCACGCGCTCCTCGTGCGCGGCGCCTTCGGCGATTGGGCGTGGGACGCGACGGCAGGGGCGCTCGCCTGTTACGCGGCCGGGTTGCCGGGGATAGCCTGCAACACCGTCCTGATGAGGGCGCTCTACGCGAGAGGGCTTCCGAAGGCCGCTGTAAGCGTGACGTTGTTCACGGTCTGCGCGAACATGGCCCTTGGGGTGACGTTGATGCGCCATTTCTCGTACAGGGGCCTCGCGATAGGCACGTCCTGCGCGTTCACAGGCGCCGCGTTTTTGGCCGCATGGCATGTCTCGCGCAGTCTTGGCCGAAGGATCGGCGTCTTTTCGCCGAGATGGTTGACGCGGCTGACCGTCTCCTGCTCCGCGATGGGAGGCGCGATTTTTTTTGCCGGACGGGCGTTTCCATATCCGGACGGCTCGCCGCTTGGCGCGAGATTTTGCTGGCTTTTGGCGCTGGTCGCCGGCGGCGCTCTGATATATACTGTCGTTACGATGGCAATTCGCTGCCCGGAGTGGTCGTGGGTGCGCGAGGCGCTTTCCGGAGGAAGGGAGAGCGGCAAATGATCGAAACAAAAAAAACGAAAAAACGTGGTCAGGGGGACATCGTCCTCTTGCGGTATATGGGGCTGCGGCCCATGACTCTGATTTTGCTCATGTTATTTTTTCTCTATTTTTTATCTTTTCTCACCGTCGCGGACGCCGCCGATTTTCAGCGGCTCCTCGACGCCAGGACCGCGACGTGCTGGGTTGAGGGCGAGGCTTTGGACGAGCTGGTTCTGAACGCGCGCGGCAGGCTTACGTTTGTCTGCGTCGATCGCAAGATGGGGGAGTTCCTGAGGAGCGCGAGGGACGAAAAAGACCCGTGGAAGAAGGGAGGGCCTCCGCAGTGGCTGAGGTTTTTTGGGCAGAACTACGCCAGGAGGAAGGGACAGACGCTTTTTGTGGCGAACATCGGCGCCTCGAAACCTTGGACGTTCGATACGGGCCTGCTCACAGTTGCGGGACGCGCCGCGGAGGAGGGCGACATCCTCAGGGGAGTGATCGCCGACCCGCAGAAGGAGATACCGCCAGGCCAGTCCGAACTGCCGTCGGGCTACGAAGGCGTTTTGGCGTTTTTCGCGCCGACTTCGCTCCTGAAGGCCGGCACGGAGATAGAGATAGGCTACGGCAGCGACGTAGTCAAATGGAAAATACCGGGGAGGAACGAATGAGCCATGCACGTATATTCATGCGCGGAGTGCGGAAAAAAATTCGAGTCGGAGGGGTTCGCGAGTCGCTGCCCGTTCTGTAGGTGCAAGGTGCTCGTCCATCTCGAGGGCGAGCCGAGGAGGGCTAAAAGCGGCGGCGCCTGCCCGACGGGTTGTTCCTGCGGATCGCACGGATGTAGCCATTGACGTCTGAGTTCATCACGCTGGGGATCGAAACGAGCTGCGACGACACGGCGCTCGCCCTGTTGGGGGATAATCGCGTCATAGGCGACGTGATATCGAGCCAGATAGCCGACCACTCGCCTTTTGGCGGCGTCGTGCCGGAGCTCGCCTCCAGAAAACACCAGGAGGCGCTGTTGCCCCTCCTGCGCTCGCTTTTTGCGTCGACCGGCCTTAAACCAGGGGATATAGACCTCATTGCCGTGACGGCTGGCCCGGGGCTGATGGGCTCGCTTCTCGTCGGAGTCATGTCCGCAAAGGCGCTCGCACAGGTCTGGGGCGTCCCGATAATTGGGGTGAACCATCTCGAGGGGCATATCTTCGCGAACATTCTCGCGCATCCCGGGCTTGCGCCGCTTTTTTTGTGCCTGATCGTATCGGGCGGACACACGGAGATAGTGCTTGTCCGCGACGGCGGCGATTACGCGCTGTTGGGCGCGACCCGCGATGACGCGGCAGGGGAGGCTTACGACAAAGCGTCGAAGCTTCTCGGGTTAGGTTATCCCGGAGGGCCGGTTATAGAGCGCCTCGCGCGCGACGGAGACCCGTGCTCTTTCGCCTTCCCTGTAGGGCTCCGGACGTCGAAAGATGTGGAGTTCAGCTTCAGCGGGCTCAAAACGGCCCTCCGCACAGAGGTTCAGAAGCTGTCGGGCATGGGCGCCGGCGAACTGCCGGTCGCCGACATCTGCGCCTCGTTCCAGAGGGCCGTGACGGAGTCCCTGCTGATGAAGATCCGTCTCGCCGTGCGAGAGACTGGAGTGAGACGGGTGGCTCTGTCGGGCGGCGTGGCGGCCAACGAGAACCTTCGCGCCGCCATATCGGACGAGGGCGTGAGGCTCGGATGGGAGTCCTTCCTCCCGCCAAAAAAATATTGCACCGACAACGCGATAATGATAGCCGCAGCAGGGCGAGCCTCATACGGACGCGGCCTTCGCTCCGACCTCTCCCTCGTCCCGGATCCGTCGTGGACGATATGGGGAGATGACGATAAAAGCCCTAGCGCCGCCGTGCCCTGGCGCGTGACATCGAGAGAGAACCCGCGGCTATGACCAGGCAGAGCGTGACGTAGATAGAGCTGCATCCGCCGCCCGGGGTGTCGCGGCTGTCGTAGCTCGCATCGGTCGACAGCGTGCCGCTCAGGCCTAATGCGCTGTTGGGGTCGCCGAAGATGCTGACGGAGTAACTGCCGCTCCAAAGCCTGTTTTCGTCCAACACCGTGATGATCGTCCTGCCGCCCTTCGACGTGACGGCCGCGTCGAACGCGGCCGTCACGTCGCCGTCGTTCGGGGCGAGGCGAATGCCGGCATTGTATCCATCCGGGATCAATCCATCAGAGACGAGCGTTATGACTATGGATTTGGAGTCCTGTACGATGCTCTCCACGTCCGACGGGCTGAAATCTATCGTCACATGTTCCCCGGCCGCGGCGTTCGCCGTCCAGGGGGTTCCTTCCCTCGGCGTGACTGTGACGCTGCCGTTTTCGGCGATTGAAATTCTCAATATGTCCGAAGCTCTGACAGTTGGCCCGCTTGACCTGCCGTTGGAAGTGAAGGCCCTCAGGCAGACGTTGGCGCTGTTGTCGGCGGCGTCCTGCCACGACGCCCCGTCCAGGGAGAGAAAGCTGATGCCCCTCTCGATGACGGCGTTGTCCGAGTACCCGGCAATCCGCGTCTCTAGCGGGATCGGGTATGCGTATCCGGGCGTCGAGAGTTTCACAGCGACGGCGAACGAGGCGCCGGGGTTGAGATAGACTGGCTTTTGCAGCCTCACTGTGTGGTATCCGGCGAACTCGTGAGTTCCGCTCGCCGACGCCGCGAGAGTGCCGCTGTCAGGGTCGCTTGTGTCCTGGAGATCGGAGTAAACGTAGATCTCGTACTTTGCGCCCGGCGATGTCGCGTAGAAGGACACAGCCTGCAGCGTCTCGCCGGACTGGCCTGTCCGGAAAACGTTCGACATCCAGCTCTCGCCGCCGCCGAGGCTCGATGAGGCGCACCAGCCGAGGTCGTCGACGCCGTAGTTATGGTCAAAATTGTCGGAGGCGCCGGCGAGGTAGGCCACTCCGTCAGTGATGCAGACGTCCTCGTAGGATATCCAGAAAAATCCTCCATCGCCGAAATCCGTGCCCCAGCTGTTTTTTGCGAGCCAGGCGCCGTTTCTCGTTGGCCGGTTTTCGCTCACGAAGTTCGTCATGGGAAAGTCGTCGTCCCACCCGACCAAAAGCACGGAGTGATCCGGCACTCTTATGGCGCCGTTGTAGTACCACGCGTAGTTCCGGCTGCTGTAGAACGGCCACCGCGCCGATTCCGAACCTCCGAGCGCGTACATGCCGGTCGATATCCCGCCATGCTCGGCTATGAGTCGTTTCCTGACGTCATTATTTGGCTTGAGGTACTGTTCGGGGTCTATGGTCACAAGATGTTCGAGCCCAAGAAAATAGGCGTCCTCGAGGTGAAGTATCGTCGGGTAGCTGCCGGCGCCGCCGGACGGAGTCTCCCCGTTTGGGAGAGCGTTCTCCGACGTCGGGCCGATCCAGCGGGCGAGCGTCGAGACCGCCGTGTTGTCGAAGCCGCCCGACCCGCTCGGCGGCGTGGAGAGAGCCGGCGTCGATTTGTACGAGAACCAGACGAGATGCGCTTCAGAGAGGTCAAGGGAGATACCGGTCCTTTTGAGGTACGTCGACTCCAAAGAGCCGAGAGCCGCAAAAGCCCAGCAATCTCCGAAAAGTTTCTGGTTCTTCACCGGCGTGGCGAGGCCGAGCCCCCTGGGGTCGTATTTCCCTGGCAGAATCGCGGCGCGGCCGTTTGCCGATCTGGCTGGGTTCTCCAAATACCCGGAGTAATCGACGCCCGATAAGTGCGAGAGGTCGAGCGGCGAGGGAATATACCCAATGGGAGCTTCGTTTTCCATGTACTCGGCGAACGCCTTCGAGATGGGAGCTTTTTCGAGGACAATGTCGGCGGCTTGGGATGCCTGAGCGTACAGAATGGCAAAAGACAAAAGGGCAGCGGACAAAAAGCGAATTTTTCTTATCATGACGGGCCTCCGTAAACTGAGTGATAGTGAGTTCCAACAACGCGACTTACATTAACAGAAAAAAACGGTACGCGCAATGTAGTCGGCAATATAGCTGGAAGTTTTGCGGCAAACAGAGATATTTTATTCGAGGATTTTTCTGTAAATTCCCTCGATGAATTTTTCGTTCACGCTATCGGGCCATTTGTCGCCGAAGCGGCTCTGCCAGAGTTTCTCCATGCCGATGGCCGTCCTCGTCATCAAACCGACGTGGGAGGAGTTTATTCCATATTCGCCGGCCCGGGGACGAGCCATGCCGTTTATTTCGAGAAAGTCCGCCGCTTCGCCGCAACTGTCGTCGTACAGTTCCGCGCAGGCGAACATGGATATCGTGACGGCCACGCTGTGCGGCAGGACGGGGCTAGCGTTGCTCAACCCGTATGAGATCGCGTGCGCCGCCCCGACGCGTCCCCCGATAGAGGCGCTGCCGCCTAAGATCGACGCCATTGACGACCTCACGGCGTTCGTTTCGTCGAACTCGGCGAGGTCGCTCGACAGGACGAGCCGCGCCAGGGCGAGCCCGCGAAGGGCGTCGCTTTTAGCGAGGGGCGCGCTCGTCACGCTTTTTGTGATCTCGTAGTGGTGGAAAAAGCAGTCCATCATCGAATAGAAGCGATTAAACTTTCGCGCGCCCCTCGTCAAGCCGGGGTCGACCACGGCGATTGACGGCGCGGCGAAGTTGTTGTTGATGCCGAGTTTTCTTTCCGGCCCGCGCAGGACGGCAATTGGCGTGACCTCCGCGCCGGCGCCTGCGAGCGTAGGCAGCACCCAGACGTCGGGGCCGCGTTTCATGTCGAGCCCATAACCCTGATAGCCGGCCACGCTTTTGGGGTTCACGAGGCACAGCCCAGTCGCCTTTGCGAGATCCATAGCGCTGCCTCCGCCCACGCCCACTATCGCGTCCGGGAGCTTTTCACGGTCGCGCAGGAGCGCCACAAGCGCGTCGACGTCGCCGGTTCGCGGCTCGGACGCGGACGCGGCGAAAAGATATTTGTCCTCCAGCGCTAGAATGTTGGCGAACGCGGGCTGGGAGACGAGGGCGTCGTCTATTATGAAAAACGGGCGTTCGCTTTTTGCGGAGAGCAGACGAAGGATGTCGCCCGCCCCGTCCGCCGAAGGAACCACGTCGGTCGATACGTCCGTCGCCCACCATCGCCCGAGTGTCGCGAAGCCGGCCGTAGTTTCCGGCGTTTTTTGTACGTCTTGCTCGTTTAGAGCGCTTATCATGTCGGTCATATATTGATTATACACTCGATTTGACTGGGAGAAGAGTGAGCAAATGGAAATCGGTGTTTAATTGAGTCGAGATTTTTTGTATAATACCCGGGCAAATTCCATGATTTTCATGAGGGGGTTTTGGTATGTCAGAGGACGAAGTCTCTTGCGGCGAAAGCGCGGCGGGCAGCGAGCGCGGGAAAAACGAAAAAGCGGAGAAGTTTGAGTTCCAGAGCGAGGCGAAACAAGTGTTGGAGCTGATGATACACTCCGTGTACTCCAACCCGGACATTTTTTTGAGGGAGCTTGTGTCGAACGCGTCCGACGCTATCGACAAGCTGCGCATCGAGGCCCTGACGGACGACAAACTGTCGGAATTTGCGAAGGACGGCAGGATAGACGTCCTCGTCGACAGGGGCGCGCGGAGGGTCGCTGTATCGGACAACGGCGTCGGGATGTCGCGCGACGAGCTCATATCGTACCTGGGCACGATCGCGCGCAGCGGCACGAAGGAGTTCGTCCGGGCGGTGCGGGAGGCCGCGGCCTCTGGGAACGCCGACCTGATAGGTCAGTTCGGCATCGGTTTTTACTCGAGCTTTATCGTCGCGGACAGCGTGACTGTCAGCACGAGGAGGGCCGGGACGGGCGAGACGTGGGTATGGAGCTCGAGCGGGGACGGTTCGTACGAGATACAGCCAGGCGAGCGGGACTCGTGCGGCACAGACGTCTCGCTGCGCATAAAGGAGCGCGATACTCACGGCGAAGAGGATCCGGACGTCGTCGAATCGCTGAAGGATTATCTCTCCGAGTGGACGCTGCGCGGGATAATAAAGCGGTACTCCGATTTCGTGAGCTATCCGATCTACGTGGCCGACACCGGGAAGGCGAAAAGCCCGGATGAAAAACCTGATGAAAAACCGGCGCCGGCAAACTCCATGAAGGCCATCTGGATACGCCCGGAGGGCGATGTGACGGACGACGAGTACAAGGAGTTCTACCGCCATATCACGCACGACTGGGAGGATCCGATGGAGCGCGTCGTATACAGGGCCGAGGGCGCGAGCGAGTTCCACGCGCTTCTTTATATACCGTCTCGCCCCCCCGTGGATTTGTTCTATCGCGAGGGGAAACACGGCGTGCAGCTTTATATCCGCCGGGTTTTTATAATGAACGACTGCCGCGATCTCATACCGGAGTACATGCGTTTCGTAAAGGGCGTAGTCGACTCGGAGGATCTGTCGCTGAACGTATCGCGCGAGCTGCTCCAGCAGGACAGGCGGACGGTGATGATAAAAAGCGGCGTCACGAGGAAAATTCTCGATACGCTTCGGCGCATGAAGGAGGACCGCCCCGACGACTACAAGAAATTTTGGGACGCCTTCGGCATCGTACTCAAGGAGGGCATTGTATCCGACTCCAGAAACCGCGAGGCCATAATGAAGCTCTGTTCGTTCGAGAGCTCGAAAGGCGGCCGCACGACGCTTCAGGAGTACGCGGCATCGATGGCGGACGGGCAGAAGAGCGTATATTACCTCGCGGGCGGCGAGGCTGGCGCCCTGTCCGCCTCTCCGAAACTCGAGGCGTTTCGCGAGCGCGGCGTAGAGGTGCTGCTGCTCTGCGACCCGGTGGACGAGATATGGGTGCAGACGGCCCCGAGTTTCGAGGGGAGTGATTTCGTCTCCATATCCGGGGAGAACGTCGAGATTCCAGGCTCGCCGAGCGAAGACTCGGGCGAGCCTGGCGAGAAAGACAAAAAAGCCGAAAAAACTAAAAAAATTGAGGAGAGCGGAATAGCCGGGAGGCTTAAAGAGGCTGTTTCAAAGCTCGGCGGTTTTGCGGCGTCCGTCGACGACGTCCGGATGTCCTCCCGCCTCGTCGACTCGCCTGCGACGTTTGTCCAGAAGGGCGAGCGGATCTCGCCGCAGATGAGAAATTTCTTCAAGTCCATCGGCCAGGGGGCGCCTGAGGAGAAGAGGGTGCTCGAGCTGAACCCGTCGCACAGGCTCATTGAAAAGATATCGGAGGCTTCGGAGGACGATATGGAGAAGTGGGCGACCCTCCTGCTCGGCCTCGCCTCGATAGCCGACGGCGAACGTGTCGAAAACGCGAAGGATTTTACGAAGACGCTGGTAGGGCTTCTGGAAAAATAAACCATGGTTATGAAATTGTCTCAATTCGCGCGGCCGAGCTATTGGCTTACGGGCTCACTACGTGAATGACCGGCATTGACTGGCTAATCCGCGGCCGGAAAATGCCCGCGCTCATTACGTAGAGCTGGAGCGGGGCTTTAGGCCCCGCTCCAGCTCTACCGATCTTTTTTGTCCCGCGAGTCGTTATCAGCGCTTGCGGAGCGTCGCGGCGGCCAGCGCCGCCAAAGCGATCGCGACGAACCCGGCGCCGGTCTCGCAGCCGGCGCCGCCCGCGCCGTCGCCCGCGTTGTCAGAGGGGAGAGTCCTGCTCTCCTGGTGGAACTGCCCGTCCGAGCCCTTGTAGTAAATGTCGAAAGTGTACGCGCCGCGCGACGCCGGAATGAACCAGACCTCCATCGAGCTGCTGGACTCGAACGCGTAAAACCCGCTGTCGGCGTTCGAATAAGGCCTGCCGTCGTAGTCGGTCAGCGTCACGGGGCTTCCCCACGGATCCCGGCATATTACTGTGATATCGGATATCGACCCGGCGAAGGGGAAGTGAATGTAGTTGAGCTCGCCTGTCGCGAGGCTGGACCGTCCATGCCCGTCGAGCTCGATCTTGATGGAATCAGATGGCTTGAAGGCGTTTCCGTTGAGGCTGTACGGCGAGGCCTTGACATGAAAGTCCGCCGTCACCTCACTGCCGTCAGTTTTTTTTGTCGCAACGAGCTTGAAATCCTCCTCGCCCGCGGCCGACAATGTGCCGGCGACCTCGACGCGGATTACCGGGAGGGCGGCGGAGGCGTTCACGCGAGCGGGGCCAAACGTGGCGCCGCGCCACGTCGAGGGCAAGACCGTGAGAGCGTAGTTGTCGAAGTTGAAATAGCGCGGCTCCGGCGTGAAGTCGATAGTCTTGCCCGTGAGGTTTACGCCTGTCGGGTACTCGAATGTCGGGTCATCAGGGACGAAGTAGAGGCGTTCGAGCTCCGCCTCGGTAGCGGACGTGACGTTCACTTGGAAAGCGAATAAAATCTCGCATGACAACGAGAGCGGATCAGTGACAGTCGCTTTGAGGTTGTAAATGGGGCTCATCGCCTCCCTTTCCGGCCTGCCGGAGACGTTTATCCGCTTGTCCGCCGCCGAAACGCTAATCGTGAGGCCGTTCCAGGGCAGGCTGTCCCAAGGCGCCTGAGCGATTGGAACTATGTCGATGACAGGCAGCGTGCCCGTAACATCTGAGGCGCGATTCGGAAGGTTCTCGAAGAACGTTATGCCGTAAGACACGTCGCCGGCGCTGTTAATGGGCAGGTTGGCCGGCCCCGCCTCCGCGCTGTAGCGGCGGATCGTGATCGTGATGTCCTCGCTGGCTTTTAAGGTGCTCGGGTCGAGGCTATCATAACCCAGAAGCTTCAGCTTGTACGTGTAAGGAACCAAATCAGGAACCGAATCTCCACGGTAATTTCCGGCGAACGTCACCTCTCCCGTACTGATATCGGGAGAGGTGACTGAAACTAGCAATCCTTCGATATTGACATAAGCAAGAAACGCGTCTAGATCCGACAGGTCGGTTTCATCCGCTTTTATTATTTTGAGAGTGTCGACATCGGTAGGAAGAGCGAAGTCGAACGAGACATCAGTGGGCAGATCCACATTCTCTGTAAACGTCCGAATGTTGCCGTTCGTCGGGTTGATCGGGGAAAATGAAACGGACGCACAGGCCGCAGGCGCGTCCGCAAGGGTCATGACCAGGGCGAAAATTACCGCGGCAAGCGGCAGGCGCGTCAGGTTTTTCAAAGATAGAATCCTCTTCATAACATAAAATACCTCCTTCAAAGGGTAATGGTCATAATAACCCCAAATTGGCGCGATGAAAAGAACAAAAAATAAACATGGCCGTAAGGCTGCCTTGGGCGCGCGACGCCGGCAGCCCGGCATCGCGCGCGTAGTATGATGAGACAAATTTATGGCCGCGTCCGGGCTGCGCCCCAAGTTTTTCGCCCTGGCTTCAGACCCCGCGAACTTTGTTGCCGCCGGCGCCGAGGTATGCGGCTTCGATCACAGGGTTGCGGAGCAGTTCCTTGGAGTCTCCGCTCATTGTTATCTCGCCCGTCTGGAGCACGTAAGCCCTGTGGGAGAGCAGCAGCGCCTTTCGGGCGTTCTGCTCGACGATCAGCATCGTCATGCCCATCACGCGGTTTATCTCTGTGAGCTCTTTGAATATCTCGTTGATTATGATGGGCGCGAGGCCGAGCGACGGCTCGTCGAGCAGAAGAACCCTCGGGCGGGCCATGAGCGCGCGGCTTATGGCGAGCATCTGCTGCTCGCCGCCGGAGAGCGTGCCGGCGTACTGGTTCTCTCGCTCCTCGAGGCGGGGGAAAAGGCTGTAGACCTTCGCCATCTGCTCCGCGACGTCGCTTTTGTGACGCAGGGGAAACGCGCCCATCTCGAGGTTCTCTCGGACGGTGAGCGGCGCGAACACCTTTCTGCCCTCCGGAGAGAGGCTGACGCCGGACGCGACGACCTGAAAGCTTTTTTTCGGGAGCGGCGCGCCTTCGAGGGATATGCTGCCGCCCGCGCGCGGCACGTCGCCCATTATCGCGCTCATGAGCGTCGACTTTCCGGCGCCGTTCGCCCCGATCACCGCCACTATCTCCCCCTGGCAGACGTCGAGGTCGGCGCCTTTCAGCGCCCTGATCGCGCCGTAGTTTACGGATAGGCTCGTGACGGAGAGGAGGGGTTTGCCCCCGGTCTTATGATCCGCGGTTGTTGTCGCTGTTTCTTCCGGCATTTTCAATCCTCCTCCCCGAGGTAGGCCTTCAGAACCTCAGGATGGCTTTGTATCTCCTCCGGCGAGCCCTCGGCGATCTTCGCGCCGAAGTTCATGCAGACTATGTGCGGACAGATAGCCATTATGACGTCCATGTGGTGCTCTATGAGGAGTATCGTCAGCTTGAAGTCCCTGTGGATGTTCTGGATCAGCTCGTTCAACTGCCCGACCTCTTCCGCGTTCATCCCAGCGGCCGGCTCGTCGAGAAGCAGAAGCTTCGGGCCGAGGGATATGGCCCTCGCTATCTCCAGCCTCCGCTGGAGTCCGTATGGGAGAGTCCCGGCGGCCTGACCGGCGCGGTCGGCGAGCCCGACTCGCTCCAAGAGCTCCATGCTCTCCTGCCTCGTCGCGCGCTCCATGGCCCGCCAGCGGCCAACATGGCTGATCGCCTCGATGAAGCTGTACCTGTGGTGCTGCTGCGCGGCCGTCATGACGTTTTCGAGAACGGACGACGCCGCGAACAGGCGCAAATTCTGGAACGTGCGCGCCACGCCGAGGGCGACGACCTCATACGTCTTCAGCCGGTTTATGCTTTTTCCGGCGTATTCGATGTTGCCGCTCGATACGTCGTAGACGCCGGTGATCAGGTTGAATATCGTCGTTTTACCGGCCCCGTTAGGGCCGATGAGGCCGGCGAGCTCGCCCGCGTGGACGACGAAGCTCATGTCGCTCACGGCCTGTATGCCCCCGAAAGATTTCATGACATTTTTAAGTTCGAGCAGGACGCCCATCGCGTCAGACGCCTCCAATCCGCCGTCTGGCGGCTATACGTGCGAAAATGCCTTTCACGAAGCTGGGGGTGATCTCGCTCGTCCCCATTATTCCCTCGGGACGCAGAACCATCACGAGAACCAGGACGAGGCCGTATATGAGCATTCGGTACTGCGATATTCCCCGGAACAGCTCGGTCACGAGCGTCAGGACTGTAGTCCCAAGCAGGCAGCCGCTCATGGAGCCGAGTCCGCCGAAAACAACGACGGAGACGAGCTCAGTCGATTTTGTCATGTCGAACATCACAGGCTGGATGAAGGACATGAATCCGGCGAGGAGCGCCCCCGAGACGCCGCAGTAGAAGCCGGATATCGCGAGGCTCTGCACCCTGTACCTCGCGGTGTGGAAGCCGAGAAGGGACGCGGCGACGTAGTCGTCGCGACAGGCCTTGAATGCCCGCCCATAGTTGCTGTTCACGAGGAAAAACATGCCGATCGCCATGACGACCAGAAACCCGAGAGCTACCGGCATGGTCGTGAAGTTGTCGATTCCGGGGTAGCCGCGCGCGCCGCGCGTGACGCTGTTCCAGTTCTCGATGATGAGCCTTATCGCCTCGCCGAGACCGAGTGACGCTATGGTGTAATAGTCGCCGACGAGCTTCAGCGTCGGAAGGCCTATCAGGTACGCTATGACCATCGCGGACAGCCCGCCGGCGACGATGGCCGGGAGCCAGTGTACGCTATGCTGGATTGTGAGAATGGTCGTTGTGTAAGCGCCTATGGCCATGTAGCCGGCGTGCCCGAGCGTGAATATCCCGGTGAAACCCGTGAAAAGCGAAACCCCGAGAGCGGCGATGCAGTTTATGGCGAGCAGGGTGACAATGCCGGTTGTATAGCCTCCCATGACGTACCGCCTACACTTTCTCGCCCACGGACTTGCCGAAAAGCCCGGTCGGGCGAAAGATGAGGGTGATTATGAGGAGAGCGAAAACTATGAGGTCGCGGAACTGGCTCGATATGAAACCAGCCGCGAGCATCTCGGCCAGGCCGAGTATGAGGCTCCCCACAACCGCGCCGGGGAGGGAGCCGAGTCCGCCTATGACAGCGGCCACGAACGCCTTTGTCGTTATCGCGCCCAGCTGTGGATACAGAGTGTAGCGCACGGAGAGGAATATCCCGCCGATCGCCGCCAACAGGCCGGCCACGAAAAATACTATGGATATTAGTTTGTTTACGTTGACCCCCATCAGCCCCGCCGTCTTCAGGTTGTACGAAGCGGCGCGAACCGCGAGCCCCCACTTCGTTTTCGAAAGGAACACCTGAAGCCCCACGAGGAAAACGACCGCCGTGGCGAGTGACAGCAGGTCGAACGCGCTCGTCGTCGCAAGTCCGAATATGTCGAGGGTCTGAGCCGGGATGATCGGAGGCAGCGCCCTGAAGCGGCCGCCGATCGTCACTACGAATATGTTCTCGATGACGATGCTCATGCCCATGGAGGCTATCAGCATGTAGAGCGTGACAGGCGTGCGCTCGCGGATTGGCTTGTACGCCAGATACTCGACCAACACGGCGGCGAGTCCGGCGCCTATGAGAGCTCCGAGCGAGGCGAACCAGATGTTGAGTTCGAGAGTGCGGAGCAGGTAATAGCAGATATAACCGCCGATGACGAGGAAACCGCCGTGCGCGAAGTTCGAGAAGAGCAATATGGAGTAGACGAGGGAGTAACCGACCGCTATGAGCGCGTAGATCGAGCCGAGTGAAAGGCCATTTATGATCTGCTGAATGATCGTACCCAAGGAGAACACCTCAACCTTCAATCAAGCAAATCCGCAGGGCTTGAAACGCCCTGCGGATCCGTAGTAATTTTAAGTTATGTTTATTTAGGCTCGACCTTCTGGAAAAATTTCGCCTTCAAGTCGTCTCCAACCTTCAGGATGATCCCGGCTTTGTTGAGGGGGTTGTGTGTGGCCGGGTCGATTGTGAGGATGGCGTGGTTCAGCTTCAGGCCTTTCGTCTCCTCCAGCGCCTTCGCTATGGCGGGCCCTTCGGCGACGCCGGCGCGGTTGATCGCGTCGATCAGCCAATGCGCGGCGTCGTAGGCCATCGTCCCATTGACGAACTCTTTGCAGTCGTCCTTGTAGACCTCTTTGTAGCGCGCGAAGATAGGCGCCATGCCAGGATCCTCGAGGTACGTGTGGTTGATCCAGTACGTGTCTTTCATCGTTTCGCCCGCTATTTCGTTCATGAACTCGCCGTAGCCGTCGCCGCCGATTATGGCCATGTCCGTGAAGCCGAGCTCGGTTGCTTGCTTTATGATGAGCGCCATGTCCTTGCCCATGCCAGGGAGAAAGAGTATGTTCGCGCCGCTGTTCCTGATCGACGTGAGCTGGGCGCGGAAGTCAACGTCCGTCTCACGGTAGCCCTCATCGGCAACGATCTTTCCGCCGAGATTCACGTAGCTCTTGACGAAAAACTCACGAAGCCCATGCGCGTAGTCGGACCCGACGTTGTAGAGCACAGCGGCCTTGTCCTTCCCGAGCGTCGTCCAAGCGAGGTCGGCGCCGAGCGCCCCCTGGTACGGATCCGTGAAGCAGATGCGGAACGAATATGGGCGGACTTTGCCGGCGTCGTCCACCGTGACGAGCGGGTTCGTGCCGACCGTGGATATCTGCGGAGTCTTGCCCCTGTCGACTATCGGGGCGGTCGCGATGTTTATGCCGCTCGAGTTCGCCCCGATTATGGCGACGACCTTGTCGTTTTCTATCATGCGGCGGACTGCGTTCACGGCGTCCTCGTTGCGCGTTTTCGTGTCGTACAGCACGAGCTCGATCGGGCGGCCTAGCACCCCACCCGCCGCGTTGACGTCATCTACGACGAGTTTTGCCATGTTGACCTCAGTCTGCCCATAAGCGGCGTAGTCGCCCGTGAGGGCGGCCAGGTAGCCGACCTTGATGGGCGTCGCGGCCGACGCGGCGAAACAACCGGCCAAAACCAATATGAGCGCGAGTGACAGAATAAATTTCTTCAAACTTAGCACCTCCAGATTTTTTGAATATTTTATATTATTTGCCAGATATGTAAACAGGCATCTGCGGTATTTAATTTTAGTTGTTTTGCACCTATAATAAAATTCCAAGTTGGGTGTCATTGCCGCGCCCGACCATTATATTGGAATATTTTGGTATTGACAAAGGGATTCCGAGAGTGTAATATCCTTGCTACAAATGAATAGGGAGCATCCTTGGGTAAAATGGGAATCCGGTTAGATGCCGGAGCGGCCCCGCCACTGTAATCGGGACGAAACCGCAAAAGCCACTGTTCGATACGCGAATGAACGGGAAGGCGCGGGAGTAGGAGGAACGAGAGCCAGGAGACCGGATCCGAGGAAGTTTGGCGGCAGTGCGCGGGCACGATGGACGTCTCCTTTTATCCTGATCGATGGATTATTTTGGGGAGCCTTGTGCGGCTCCCCATTATTTTTTGGCTTCTACGTCGCCCACCGACGATGTTTGAGGCGCCTCCATAACTCTTCTCTTCACGAAGAACCGGGTTCAGTGAACCCGGTTCTTCGTGTGGGAGCGTCCTTCGGCCGGGCGCAAGTGCTATACTCCTGCGGAGGTTAAAATTTTTTTTTCCGGGTGGTGCGCTCATTTGATCACACTTGTTCTGGGCGGCGCCAGGAGCGGGAAGAGCTCGTTCGCGGAGCGTCTCGCGCTTGGCGAGTCCGTCACGTATATAGCGACGGCCGACTCCAGGGATCTCGAGATGGAGGCGCGGATAAAAATTCACAAAAGCCGGCGTCCGGCCTCCTGGCGCACGTGGGAGGGCGACGTCGCGTCCCTGCCGGAAGACATAGCCGGGATGGAGGGTCTCCTGCTCCTCGATTGCCTCACAATGTGTCTTACGAGGCTTTTCCTTTCGACGCCCGAGTCAGAGGGAGATGACGAGGGCGCGTGGATGGAAAGGGAGCGTGACATACTCACTATCGTTGAAAGGATTTTTACCTCCGCCGCTGACTCCGGGAAGAGACTTGTTGTCGTGAGCAACGAGGTCGGTTTTGGCCTCGTTCCCCCATATCTTTTGGGGCGAAGGTTCCGCGACACGCAGGGGAGAGCGAACCAGCTCGCCGCGTCGCTCTCGGACGAAGTCGCCCTGATAGTCGCCGGGTTGCCTCTGTGGCTGAAGGGCGGCGCGGCATAATCTCGCGCGCCCCGGATGCCGCGGAGAAACTCTGGAGGATGTTCGTTGCGGTCTGGTCGCTCGCGACGAGGATTCCGATCCCGCGTCTCCTTTTGGCCGGAGACGCGGCGCTGCCCTCAGCGGACGCGATAACCCTTTTCCCTCTCGTCGGCGGCGTCATCGCGGTTGTTACCGCGCTTCCGGCTTGGGGCGCGGCTTATTTTATCCCGCTGCCGGCTGCTGCCTGGGCGGCGTGTGGGCTGTATGTCATATTCGGCTGGAGTCTGCACCTCGACGGCTGGGGCGACCTCTGGGACGGGGTCGGTTCGGGCCGCAGGGGCGAGGCGATGAGGGCCGTGATGAAGGACAGCCGCGTCGGCAGTTTCGGCGTGGCCGGGATAGTTCTGGCGCTCGCCCTGCGCGCGACACTGCTCGCCGGCATCGACGCGGGCCGCTGGCTGCCTTCGCTCGCTATTGCGGGAGGCGCTGGCCGCTTCGCGCTTTCGGCCGCCGCTTACGTCGGTCATTATCCCTGGGAGGCCGGCATGGGCCGGGAGATTGTGAACAACTTCGAGGGCCGTCACGTCATCTGTTCGCTGGTTCTCTCCTGTCTTTTTATTCCACTCAACCCCGGCGCGTGTTTGGCTGGCATCGCGGCATCCGGGCTCGCTGGCGCGGCACTCGCGATGTGGTGCGACTGGAACCTCGGCGGCGTCAACGGGGACGCGCTTGGGGCCGCCGCCGTTCTGGGCGAGATTATCGCGCTCGCCTGCTGCGCTGTTTAAACATAGGAGCGGAGCGAATATTTTCAACTCTATTTTATAAATACGCTTTTATTTTTGATGCCGACGCTCTTTTCTTTTTTACGCCGCGCCCTTGACATACATGCATGAAGGTATATATAATTCCGTGTTATTAAACGTATACGAAGGCGGGTGATGTGCCGGTGGCTCGCAGGACCAAGGAAGAGGCTATGGAGACGCGCGAGAGGCTTCTCGAGTCGGCTTTGGAAATAATGAGCGAAAAATCTTTTTCAAAGGTCTCGATGAACGAAATAGCCGAAAAAATAGGGCTTTCAAAGGGGGCTGCGTACTGGCATTTTAAAAATAAAAACGACATCCTCGTCAACCTGATCGAGAGCCTGTGCGCCGACGGAGAGATGGATTTCGAGGCGAACGGAGTCGATTTTGAGGCGACTGGCGCGATCAGGGGTTATTTTAGGGACAAAATAGCAAAAACCATGGAAAGCGGGCGTTATAAGCGGATCAATATGCTGCTTCAGCGCAAGATGGAGTGGCCAGAGGACGTGAGAAGAAGGGTTTTTACGTTCGTGCGGGGTTGGGCCGAGGCGGAACGGAGAATGGTTGAGAGGCTTCTCGTCAAAGCGCAGGGCGAAGGGTCGATCCGCGGGGACGTGTCGCCGGCTGAGCTTTCGGCGGTTATCACCGCCATTTTCCATGGGTTGACGCTGTTTCACGTCATAGGCATTTTTTCTATCGATTTATTGAAACAGACCGATTTTATTTTTGACGCGTTATCGAGGGAGCTCGAGACGAAAAATCAAAAAAATAACTTTCAGAAAGAGCAGGTGCGCTGAAACAATGTCCTTACAGGAGCAGAACGTCAGGGAGATAAAGAGCGAGATAGTCAGGAACCCCAGACCGAGGATCGGTACGATCTTAGTCACGATTCTGATATTTGCCGCGATCGGATATTTTGTGAAATTTTATTTTTCCGGTGGCTCGGACAGCCATGCGGCGACCCAACAGGCGCGCCTGACGCCTCCGCCGTCAGTGATCCTGCACGTAGTGCGGAACGCCGATATCGCCGCGAGCCGCGAGTATATCGGCGCGGTCGAGCCGATACAGGTCGTCGCCATAAAGCCGCAGGTCGCGGGCGAGATCGTGAGCGTTCACTTCAAAGAGGGCTCGGTGACCAAAGAGGGCGATCTGCTGTTCACGATCGACTCGAGGCAGCTCCAGGCGACGGTCGACCTCAGAAAAGCGGACGTCGACAGTGCGAAAGCGACCTATGACAGGGCGTCCAAATACTTCGCGCGCCTGAAATCGTCCGATGCGCGCAGCGTTTCGGCCTCGGATCTCGAATTCGCCGAGAACGACGTGCTCCAGGGCAAGGCGGCCATAGCGCAGGCGAAGGCATCGTTGAAGCTGGCCCAGATAGAACTTGGCTACACGAAGATAAAAGCGCCGATAACCGGCCGCGTAGGCAGGGTTTTCTTCACGAAGGGCAACTACGTTTCCCCGGCCGGCGGCAGTCTGGCCGAGATAGCGCAGATCGACCCAATACGCGTCACATTCGCGCTGCCGGACAGGGATTACCTCGATCAGCTCCAGGCGTTTAACTCATCCGGCGGCAGCGTCTATGACACTTCCATACGCCTCGCTAACGGCAGCGTCTACCCCATGAAGGGCGAGCGCGACTTCGAGGAAAACTCGATGAACGCGGCGACCGGCACTATGACAATGAGGATTCGCTTCGACAACGCGGACGGGCAGCTCGTTCCGGGCGCGATGGTGAGGGTAGAGGCGAAACCATCCGCTCCCCATGCAGCTCCAGTCATACCGCAGGAGGCGATAATCTCCGACGCGGCGAGCGACTACGTCTTCGTAGTCGACGAGTCCAACATCGCGCACCGGCGCGATATAAGCCTCGGCGTCGCGATAGGCGCTACAAGCGAGGTGACTTCAGGTCTCGGCGCTGGCGAGAGAATAATAGTCCGCGGCCTCCAGTCGGTCCGCGCGGAAGCCCCGGTGAACCCGGCGCCGATACGCGAGGCGGACGGGGCAAAAACGCCGGCTGAGCGCGCCATGGAGTCGAGCTACGACCTCGAGGCAGTGAGCGCGGACGAGCTCGAACAGGGTGAAACGAACTCTGGCGCGGCCACATCCGGTACGTCGGAAGAAGGGAAAAACTAGCAGATGTTTTCGAAGTTTTTCATAAACAGACCGAGGTTTGCGATGGTGATAGCTTGCGTTCTGTCGCTCGCCGGGATAATATCGGCCTTTAACCTGCCTGTCAGGCAATATCCCAACGTTGCGCCTCCTCAGATACACGTCATCGCGAACTTCCCCGGCGCGGACGCCGCGACGCTCGCCAACACTGTCGCGGCCCCGTTGGAGGAGGCTATAAACGGCGTCGACGACATGATCTACATGAGCTCGGCGTCGAGCAACTCCGGTTCGTACATCCTGACGATATCCTTCAAAACCGGCGTCGATCCCAACATGGCGCTCGTCAAGGTTCAAAACAGGGTGCAGCAGGCGACGCCTCTTTTGCCCACAGAGGTAACCCAGCGCGGCATTGCGACGAACACCAGTTTCTCCGACACGCTCGGTTTCATAGCGCTCACGTCGCCGAACGGCACGTGGGACAAGATGGCGCTTGCCGATTACGCGTACAACAACGTAAGGAACGCTCTCATTCGCGTTCCGGGCATAGGCGACGTTCAGGTATTCGGAGCGAGATACAGCATCCGCGTCTGGCTCGACCCGGAGAAACTCTCGTCGCTGGGGCTGAGCGGCTCGGACGTCGCGTCGGCCATCGCGAGCCAGAACAGTCAGGCGTCAGTCGGGTCGGTTGGTTCGAGCCCAGGCAACGACAACAGCCCGCTCGTCTACTCGATGACGTCGAGGGGGCGCCTCAGCAGCGTGCGTGAATTCGAGGAAGTGATAGTCCGCACATCCGGGCAGGGCGGTTTAGTGAGGCTGAGGGACGTAGCGCGGATAGAGCTCGGCGCCGAGTCGTACAACATGGAGGCAGCTCTCAACGGCTCGCACGCCGCTATGATGGCCCTCTCCCAGGCGTCCGACGCGAATGCCCTCGACGTCATGACAGCGACGAGGAAAGCGATAGACGAGATGTCGAGGAACCTGCCGGCCGACATGCAGTTCGAGATCGGTTACGACTCCACGGAGTATGTGAGGGAGACTATCTCTGAGATAATAAGCACGCTGATGCTCACGTTCGCGCTTGTCGTGCTCGTCTGCTACCTCTTTTTACAGGACTGGCGCGTTACGCTTGTACCGGTGGCGGCGATACCGATCTCGCTCCTGGCCACGTTCACGGGTTTTTCCATTCTGGGCTTCAGCATAAACATACTCACGCTCTTCGGTCTTGTGCTCGTCATAGGCACGGTCGTCGACGACGCCATAATAGTCGTGGAGCGAGTCCTGTTCGTGATGGACAGGGACGGCTCCAACTCCGTGGACGCGACGATTCAGGCCATGAAGGACGTCACTGGCCCAATGAC
Source organism: Synergistaceae bacterium (assembly GCA_031289775.1). Classification (GTDB taxonomy): domain Bacteria; phylum Synergistota; class Synergistia; order Synergistales; family Synergistaceae; genus JAITOY01. The sequence continues at coordinate 12,779 of JAITOY010000044.1, read as the reverse complement.
GGCGACGACGCTCGTTTTCCTGGCGATATTCGTTCCAGTGGCCTTCATGAGCGGGATAACGGGCGAGATATACAGGCAGTTCGCCGTAACTATCTCTTTCTCCGTCGTTTTTTCGCTCATAGTTGCCCTCACCCTGAGCCCTGCCATGTGCGCCCACATGCTTCAAGACGTCAAACCGAAGGCCAGAGGGCCGCTCGCGTGGTTCAACAAAGCCGTCGACGCGAGCAGGAGGGGATACGTCGCCGGCGCCATGTGGATCGCGAGAAGGTCGATCGTCACGATAGGTTTTTTTGCGCTGATCGTTATCGCGTCATACACCATCATAAGCGGCATTCCCACTACATTTGTCCCTAATGAGGATCAGGGAACCATAATATCCTTGATCCAGCTCCCTGAGGGAGCGTCGCTTGGAAGGACGAAGGCGGTGATGTCGAACTTCGCCTCACAACTGTTGAAACTGCCGGGCGTCAAGTTCGTCATGGATATCGAGGGTTTCAGCTTCACGGGCGACTCGGGCGAAAACGTCGGTATGGTCGTAATGGCGCTAAACAACTGGTCAGAGCGCAAGGGGCCTGGGATGAACTCCGAGGGCATCGCGCAGCAGGCGCGCGCGATAGCCGCGTCGATTCCAGACGCGACGATCAACATCGTCACCCCGCCAGCAATTCAGGGGATGGGCGTATCTGGGGGGTTGGAGCTGAGGCTCCAGTCAACCATAGACAACGACCCGGCCCGTCTGCAGCAGGTTTTGAGGGAGTTCATCGGAGGGATGATTCAGTCTGATGAGATTCAGTTCGCTTTCAGCAGCTACACGGCCGAAACTCCGCACCTATACCTCGAAATAGACAGGGAAAAGGCTGAAACGCTTGGTATCCCGGTCAGAGGCATCTTCAGCACCCTGCAGACATACTTCGGCGCCTTGTATGTAAACGACATAAACATCGGCACGCAGGTCAACAAGGTCATACTGCAGTCGGACTGGCCATACAGGAGCGGTCCGGACAGCATCGACAACATACGAGTGACTGGCGTGGGAGGCGTACAAGTGCCGCTTAACACATTCGTGGCCGTCAAAAAAATACTGGCGCCTCGTTCGATCGCCCGCTATAACATGTACCCGGCGGCTGGCATAACGGCTTACATGAACCCGGGTTTCTCGACTGGGCAGGGCATAAGGCGCGTGGGCGAGATTTCCAGAAATCTGCCGAACGGCTACAAGTATGAGTGGACCGCTTTGACGTACCAGGAGCTCGCGGCGAGCGGGCAGGTAGTGCTGATAATAATGGTAGCGCTCGCGTTCGGATATCTCTTTCTCGTCGCGCAGTACGAGAGCTGGACGGTGCCGCTCGGCGTCATTCTCTCCATGCCGGTAGCGCTCCTGGGGGCAATGGTCGGGATCAAGGTAATGGGCCTGTCCATCAGCATATATGTCCAGCTCGGCATACTGCTTCTCGTCGGGCTCGTCGCAAAAAACGGAATATTGATCATCGAGTTCGCGCAGGAACAGCGCGAGAGCTTCGGGCTTTCGATTCTCGAAGCTGCGGCGGAGGCTGGAAGGGAGCGATTCCGATCAGTCATGATGACGGCGTTCACCTGCGTGTTTGGGGTCATGCCGATGCTCTTCGCGACTGGCGCCGGCGCTCAGAGCCGCGTCCACGTCGGCACGACGATGTTCTTCGGGATGGGCGTAGCTACGGTGTTCGGGATATTCCTCATTCCGGGTATCTACGCCTTCCTGCAGAAAAACCGCGAGAGGACAAAAGCGTTTTTGAAGCGGATATTTTTCGGGGATCAGGAGCTCAGACCATGAAAAACATTAAAGCAATACTAAAAAGCCTCGTCGCGGTCGCGTTTGTGCTGGTCTTTCACTCGGCCGCAGTCGCGTTGGAGGATTACGCCCCCGTCTCGAAGGACGCCGACCTCGATGCTGGAAACTGGGTCGCGATTTCGGCGAAGTATCCGAACCCGTACTCGTACAGCGAGGACGAGGCGTCCGCTCCGTCGCCGGATCGGCTGGCGAGCTGGTGGGACGTCTTCGAGGACGATACGCTCACTCAGCTCATAACCTGGGCGTTGTGGAACAACAGGGAGCTCGCCTCCGCCCGATTCAGGGTCATGGAGTCGCGGGCGTCGCTCGGAATCTCGAAAGCCGCGCTGTTGCCCTGGCTCGACAACATAGACTCATGGACGCGCAGCGACGCGTCGGATAACTCCGCAAACAGCGGCGCCCGAGTCGAAATATCGCGACTCGGGGTCGACGCGTCGTGGGAGATCGACGTGTTCGGGGGCCGCCATCAGGAAATAAAGGCCGGAGTGGAGACGCTAGAGGCGAATTACGCGGCGCTTCACTCGACGTGGGTGACTCTTTCGTCCGAGGTCGCGCTGAACTACCTCTCGCTTCGCACGCTTCAGGAGCGGCTCGTCATATCGGAGCGCAACCTTGCGCTTCAGATTGAGACGCTCGATCTGGAGCGGTCGAAGTATCAGGCGGGGCTTGCGGACGCCCTGGCCATGAGTCAGGCGCGCTCCTCCGTCGAGCAGACAAGATCCGGCATACCAACCGTCAGGGCGGGCATAGAGGAGGCGATGAACTCCATCGCGATACTTGCGGGCGCGATACCGGGCAGTCTGGAGACGCTCCTTGGCGAAAACAAACCGCTCCCAATGCTCGACGCCGCGAACCTGAGCGGAATACCGGCCGACTCGCTCCGCCAGAGGCCGGATATACGCGAGGCTGAACGCCGCGTCGCGGCTCAGGTCTCGCGCCGTAAATCCGCGGAGGCCGACCTGCTGCCCAGGTTCTATCTGCTTGGCTCTGTCGGGCTCGAATCACTGCATGGCGGGCGCCTGTTCTCGTCGGACAGCTTTGGTTTCAGCTTCGGGCCGAGGATAACCCTGCCTATATTTCACGGCGAGGCCATAAGAAGCAACATAAGGGTTCAGAGCGAGAAGGAGCGGCAGCTCATCGCGGATTACGAGAAGACGGTTCTCGGCGCGGCCGCGGAGGTGCGCAACGCGCTCACCGCGATCGTTCAGGAGGGCGAGCGGAACAAGTCGCTGAAAATTGGGGTCGAGGCGGTGAGAGCGTCACTTGAAATAGCTGAGGACAAATATAACAACGGGCTCACGGATTTCAGCAACGTTATCGGCGCTCAGCGCTCGTTGCTGTCGCTCGAAGAGCAGGACGTCATCAGCGACGGCCAGATGATCTCGAATATCGTTCGCGTCTTTAAGGCCCTCGGCGGCGGTTGGGCGCCAATAGTCGCGGGGAACGCCGACGAGCCGGCGTCAGCTGGGCCTCCAATGGTAAAACCCAACTGAGGATAAATCGCCCCGCCCCTGAGAAATCGCGCGGTAAACGAGCTTTGTGTGTTTCGAAATATAAGGGCGGGGTGTTTTTCGCCCTAAGCCAAAGACCCCCAATTTTTTATTTATTCTGATACAATCATCGGAATGAGGATTTTCAATAACAACTTGGGAGGAAGCGCTCATGAAATTGCCCACTTTTAGGGGCGGGATACACCCGCCTGACGGCAAGGCTTTGACTGAGAGCAAGGAGATAGAGGTATATCACCCTCTGGGCGACCTGGTCTACCCCATGTCTCAGCATCTTGGCGTTCCTTGTTCGCCCCTTGTCAAAAAGGGAGACAGGGTGTTGGTCGGGATGAAGATCGCGGATTCCGACGCTTTTCTATCAGCCCCAATCCTCTCCAGTGTATCCGGCGCCGTTAAGGAGACAGGCACGCGAATGACCATCTCCGGCGCGCTGGAATCCTGTGTCGTTGTGGAGAACGACGGTCAGTATGAACACGCCGCGACGCTTTTGCCGCACAAGGACTACAAATCCCTCGACCCGAAGGAGTGCCTGCGAATAATTCGCGAGGCGGGCCTCGTTGGCATGGGAGGCGCGACTTTCCCGACTCACGTCAAACTATCCCCGCCGCCGGACAAAAAAATCAAATGGCTTATCGTAAACGGCGCGGAGTGCGAGCCGTTTCTCAACTGCGACAACAGACTCATGATGGAGCACCCGGAGCCGATTATCGGCGGCCTTGAGATATGCATGAGCATCTTCCCGGAGGCCGAGGGCATCATAGCCATCGAGAACAACAAGCCGGATAGCATAAAAATAATGGAGGGCGAGCTATCGGAGCGCGACGGCAATATCCGGGTCGTCCCGCACGAGGTCAAGTATCCTCAGGGCGCGGAGAAGATGCTGATTTACTCCGTGACTGGCCAGGAAATACCGCCCGGCGCGCTTCCGGCCGACGTCGGCTGCATAATACTGAATGTGAGCACAGTGAGCCACATCTGGCTCGCGGTCGCTGAGGGCATCCCTGTCGTCGAGAGGGTGCTTTCGGTGACTGGCGACGTTATAGCGAACCCGAAGAACATATCGGCGCCGCTCGGGACGTCGATCCGCGAGCTGATAGACGCGGCCGGCGGCTTCACGGAGGCGCCGGCGAAAGTGCTCTCCGGGGGCCCGATGATGGGCATCTCGATGAGATCCATCGACGTCCCTACTGTAAAGGGCACGTCCGGCATCCTCGCTCTCTCATCGCGCGCCACGTTCTGCCCGCCTGAGTCGAACTGCATACGCTGCGGCAGGTGTATAGAGTCCTGTCCGATGGGGCTGCTCCCGACGACGCTCGACTTGCTCGTCCGCAGGAGGGAGTACTCCGAGTTCGAAAGCGCCGGAGGTTTTAACTGCATCGAGTGCGGCTGCTGCACCTACATCTGCCCGTCCCGCCGACACATCACGCAGTCGTGCAGGGACGGAAAGGCCGCCGTTACGGCGGCGCGTAGAAAAGCGCAGAGCGCGAAAAAGTGAGGGGTGAGGGGAATTGAACCGTCTTCTGGTGGTGGCGAGCTCGCCCCATATTAGAGCAGAGATAAGCACTCAAAAGATAATGGCGCTGGTCATACTGTCGCTTCTCCCGGCCGGGGCCGCAGGGACGTATTTCCTCGGGACGAGGTCGCTTCTCGTCATAGCTGTGTGCATAATCGCCTGCGTCGCGTCCGAGGCGATCTGGCAGAAGTGTACAAAGCAGGAACTGACTGTCTCCGACCTCTCGGCGACTCTGACCGGGCTCCTGCTGGCTTATAACCTTCCCCCGGCGATCCCTCTCTGGATGGCGGCCATCGGAGGGGTTTTCTGCATAATTTTCGTTAAACAGTTCTTCGGGGGCGTTGGGCAGAACATAATGAACCCGGCGCTCGCCGGGAGGGCAATGCTGCTTATCTGCTGGCCGGTAGCCATGACGACGTGGACCGTCCAGGGAGTGAGCTCTCCGACGCCTCTCGGCATAATTAAGGGCGTTCAGGCGGCCGGCATAAATGTTTTCACCTCCCCGACTCCGCTCCCAGGGGCCGCCGGAGAGGCCGCGAACTTTCCGTCACTCTTCGACGCGTTTATCGGGCGCATGGGGGGCTGTATAGGAGAGACTTCGGCAGTCGCGCTGCTCGCCGGTGGCGTATTTCTCATCTGCGTAGGGGTGATCTCGTGGCGGATTCCGGTGATTTACATCGCCACCGCAGCCGTTATGTCCGTTATTTTCGGACGGGCCGCCGGCCCTGTGTACGAGGTTCTCTTCGGCGGGCTTTTGCTAGGGGCTTTTTTTATGGCGACCGACTATGTGACGTCGCCCCTGACCCCGAAAGGCCAAGTTATATTCGCGTTTGGCTGCGGTCTTATCGCGTCGCTCATACGCGCGTATGGCGGATACCCCGAGGGCGTATCCTACTCCATCCTCATCATGAACCTCGTGGTACCGCTCATTGACAGGGCCACTGCCCCGAAGATACTTGGGGAGGCGAAAAGATAATGGCGCAAAACGTCGATACCGTCTCTTCAAGCGGGAATAACGCCAAAAAAATCGTCAGGCTCGGGTTGGTGCTGTTCGCAGTGGCCGCCATAACCGGCCTGATCTTAGGCGTCGTCAACGAAATAACCATCGAGCCCATACGGCGCACGCAGGAGCGCCTCCGCAACGAGGCCCTGGCTGCGGCGCTGCCAGAAGCCGAGACGTTCGAAACTGTCGAGCTGAAAAGCGATGCCGCCCCGATCGTGAAGGATGTACAGGAGGGCAAAAGCGGCGGGTTCGTCGTCGGGTACTGCGTCACCGCCGCGCCGACCGGGTACGCCGGCCCTGTCGAGGTCGTAGTCGGGATAACCTCCTCTGGAGGAGTGCGCGGGATACGAATCCTCAGCCAGTCCGAGACCCCGGGCCTCGGCGCGAAAGCGCCGCTTCCGAAGTTTTCCGGGCAGTATGACAATAAGGATGTAGAAAACCTCGTGGTTGTGAAGACTCCGCCCTCAGCCGCGAATGAAATACAGGCTATATCGGGCGCGACAATCACGTCGAACGCCGTTACGCTCGGCGTGAACACAGCGCTCGCGTATTGGCGAGATAACCTCAAAGGAGGCAACTGACCATGAATCCCCTGAAGATCATTAAAAATGGGATAATTGACGAAAATCCCACTCTGGTGCAGTGCATCGGCCTCTGTCCCACACTGGCCGTCTCGACAAGCGCTATAAACGGCTTTGGCATGGGGATAGCGGCGACGGCGGTTCTCATTGGCTCCAACATGGCTGTCTCAGCTATTCGCAAGTTTGTGCCGGACGAGATACGGATACCGATTTTTATCGTTGTCATAGCAGGTTTCGTCACCGTGGCGCAGCTTTTGATATCTGGTTTTGCGCCAGCGCTCGACGCGTCCCTCGGGATATTTATACCGCTCATCGTCGTCAACTGCATAATCCTCGCGAGGTCAGAGGCGTTCGCTTTCAAAAACGGGGTCTTAGCCTCCGCCGCCGACGGCATAGGAATGGGGCTCGGTTTCACTCTCGCGCTCACATTGTTCGGCGCCGTACGCGAGGTGCTCGGCAACGGGACAGTGTTCAACATCCAGGTCACGCCGGACGGTTTTCAGCCGGCTCTGCTCGTGATACTCGCCCCTGGAGGTTTTATAGCCCTGGGGACTTTCATGGCGCTCTTCCGCGTCTACCAGCGCTGGTCGGCCGAACGCAAGGGCGAGCCTGTTCCTGACGTCGCGAGCGGCTGCGCCGCTTGTGACGCCGCCGCGTTCTGTGTTGGCGGCGTCGCTGTCGAGGCTGAAAAACACTCCGCCGAAAAGGCGAATGGGCCAGGAGGGGCAAAACTTCCCGAATTTGACGGACTGGCTGAAGGCGGCGCGAGATGAACCTCCTCTGGATATTCCTCGGATCCATATTCGTTCACAACATACTGCTATCTCGATTTCTAGGCTGCTGCCCGTTCCTCGGGGTCTCGACGAGGATCGAAACCGCGAAGGGCATGGGGATCGCCGTCATATTCGTGACGGTTATGGCCGCCGTGATGACGTGGCTCGCGTACAATTTAGCGCTCGTCCCGCTCGGCTTGCAGTACCTGTACACGCTGTCGTTCATTTTGATAATCGCGGCGCTCGTTCAGTTTGTCGAGCTGGCTCTCAAAAAGATAAACCCGATACTCTACAAGTCGCTCGGAATATTCCTGCCTCTCATCACGACGAACTGCGCCGTCCTCGGCGTTGCCGTAATCAACATGAACGAGCATTACGGGCTGCTCGAGTCGATAGTGAACGCGTTTGGCTCGTCCGCCGGGTTTCTGCTCGCCATACTCATTATGGCCGGCATTCGCGAGCGGATAGAGCGCAACACGAACATCCCGGAGTGCCTGCATGGGCTGCCGATAGGGCTCGTCACAGCCGGGCTCATGTCGATAGCTTTTATGGGCTTCACCGGCATAATCAAGTAAGGCGGTGATGGAGCCATGATCTCATTCGCGGGAGTGATATTTCCTGTCGTCATACTCGGAACGCTGGGCCTCGTTTTTGGGGCGCTCCTCGCGTTTGCCTCGATAAAGTTTTTCGTCGAGACCGACGAGAGGGTGTCCATGATCCGGGCCATTTTGCCCGGCGCCAACTGCGGCGGCTGCGGGTTTCCGGGCTGCGACGGCTACGCCGACGGCATCGTGGACGCTGGCGCTAAAACGAACCTGTGCGCGGCTGGCGGAGCGGCGCTCGCGAGCGGCATAGCGAAGATAATGGGTGTTGATGACGAGGTTTCGGCGCCGAAGCGCGCGTATCTAAAGTGCAATGGCTCGCCGGATGTGTCGAAAAAAATCGCCGTCTACGAGGGTATAAACGACTGCCGGTCGGCGGCTATTCTTCCCGGTGGCTCGCCGAAGGCCTGCCCGTTCGGCTGTATAGGTTTCGGCACATGCGAAAAAGTCTGTCTCTTTGGGGCGATAAGCATGATAAACGGGCTCGCCTCGATCGATCTGGACAAGTGCGTCGGCTGCGGCGCCTGCGTCTCTGCCTGTCCAAAATCCGTCCTCGCTCTTGCGCCCGCGGCGTCTAACGTCCAGGTCATCTGCAACTCCAGCTGGAAAGGGCCTGACGTTAAAAAAGTCTGCTCCGCCGGCTGCATAGGCTGCGGTCTGTGCGCGAAGACGTGCCAGGCCGGCGCGATAACCGTCGACCGCAACATAGCGACGATAGACGCGTCGAAGTGCACGAACTGCGGCGCGTGTGTCGCGAAATGCCCGGCAAAGTGTATCGGCTATCTCGTCCCGAACCCACACGAGGTCAGAGAGAGCGCCTGAGGGAAAACACCCCTTTTGAGTCTAAAGATACTTTTCACGCAGTCTTTTGTCCATGATTTCCGCCAGGCGCCCTACGACGTAACCCGTCGCGGCGCCTGCCGCTATTATGAACGGCAGGCAGGCGAGAAGGGCTGGCGTCGACGTCAGCATTACCGCGACCGCGACCTGGCCGACGTTGAAAGCCTCAGCCGACGCGACGCTGATGGCAGGGACGCTGAGCGATCCGCTGAATTTCGAATAGAGTAATATAGAGAGCGGAAGCGAGCAAGCGAGCCCGGCCGCGCTGCACAGCAGGGCAAACGGGTTTCCAGTGAGGAAAAACGAGAGCAGAAGCCTCGCGCCGGCCACCGCGACCGCCTCCTTAGCTCCGAAGAGCAAAAGCGCAAAAAGAGGCAGGACGTTCGCGAGGCCGAGCCTCACGCCGGGGAGCGGCAGTGGAAACCATGACTCCGCTGCTCCGGTCGCGAGGGCGAGGACGACGAAGAGCGAAAGCGTTACGGTCTTTTTTGTCCTCCCAACTTCAAGACATCTTTTTGCAGGTTCAGTAGGAGACGGCATCGACTTCCCCGTTTCCGTCCCTTCGAAGCCTGATGACGAGCTTGTGGGGGAGGCAGACAATTACCCTCCCGTCAGACCAGATCGGCGGCATCCTGAGACAGTCGCCTCCAGGGCAGTCCGACGAGACCATCCGAACCGCGCCGTCCTCGATCGAAAGGATATTGAACCCGCCGCCCTCGCGGAGCTCGATCGTCGATCCGGACTCCGTTTCACTCAGGTCGGGCATGTCAAAACTTTTGATTATCTCGCCTCTGGAGACTATCTCCAGAGTGAAATTCGCGCCGTTTTTGTCCCCGTCGTTCGGAGATCCTCGCAGGAAAAAAATGGACGCAGCGCAGGAGATGAGGAAAATTATCGAGAGCCCCGCATAGAGGATCTTATCGCCTAGTTTCATTACCGATCATTACGACCCTGCCTTCGAGCCCGTCCGTTGTAGTCACCTCGACGCCGCCGTCCTCGCCGCTGTACACGAAAATAGCCTCGACGCCCAGACGAGCGGCCAGCTCTTTTGAGCTCCCTATCCCCATCACCATGAAAGCGGTCGAAAGCGCGTCTCCAACAGCAGGGTCGTCGCTGATGACCGTGGCGGAGAGCAGGTTTCCCTCCACAGGTCGTCCGGCACGCGGGTCGAAAATGTGCGCGTACCTTTTGCCGCCTATCTCGACGAACCTCTCGTATACGCCCGCTGTTATCACTGACGAGTCCCGGATTGCGACAGAGCAGATCGGCTCGCCCCGAGGCTTGAGCGGATGTTGTACGCCGATTCGCCACGCCTCTCCGTCCGGCCTGCCGCCAACTACGAGCACATTTCCGCCGAGGTCGAGAATCGCGGACTCGACGCCGTTAGCCCTCAAGAAATCGCCGACCTCTCCTGATACGTATCCCTTTGCTACGCCGCCGAGGTCGAGTTTCATCCCGCTATTTTCAAGGAAAATTTTGTCCGGGGCTTCAGTGGAGACCATATTATAGCCTACGAGCGACAGTGTTGCCTCGATCTCATCGGCTTTAGGTATTTCAGTGAGGGGATTTTCGCGGTCGCCCACGCGCCACAGCGTGGAGATCGGGCCGACGGACGGGTCGAACGCGCCGCCCGATACCTCGGCTATCCGCAGCGCCGACGACAGCGCCTCGAATGTCTCCGGCGCGACCTTTACTGCGGCGAGCCCCGCGCTCGCGTTCACTCTCGACACGTCCGACGACGGATCGTGCATGGAAAGTTTTTTGTCGAACCCGTCTATCAGCTCGAACGCGCCGTCGAGCATCAGGTTTATCTCATTCGGGGTCTGTCGAGAATGGACGAGGACGCTCACTAGCGTGTCCATCGACAATCCGTCGCGCGAACCCGAATTCATCCCGACCCCGGACGAGCGGAAGAACCAGACCGCTATCGCGGCACAGACAAAAAACATAACGAGAAAAGCCGCACGGACGGCGTGCTTTCTATCAACAGGCATAATCTGCCTCCTTCGCCGGAGCCTCGTTTAATTATATATAATCAAATCGGTTTATTTACGCTGAAAATTTTTTTTTGCGATATAATTCATCAGGCATACTCCCCAAAAAAGGGCGCCACGCCGCAAGGTGGCGGAGTTGGCTGTTTTTGTTTTAGATAAAGGAGTGATTGTTCTATGGAGCGCAGAGTGTCCGAGGTCAAGCGCAGATTTTTGGCGGACGAGTCGCGCGAGTGGGTGGAGCGGGGTCTCATATCCGAGTTCCAGCGCGGCGGGATTTTGGAGTGCTACGCCGTCGTAAGGCGTCTTCCGACCGTTGTCCTGACGCTTGGCCTGTTGATGATAGGCATCGGCATCCTCAGCTTCATCGCGGCGAATTGGCAGGTTATACCGGATTGGCTGAAGATCGCCATAATTATCGGTTGCTATCTGGCGGACGTGGGCGGGGCGTACTATTCTGAAACAAAAGGGCGCAGGGGAGTGTCCGGTCTTTTATTGTTTTTGTCCGGATTTTTGCTCTTGGGCGCTCTAGCGCTTATCTCGCAGGTCTTCCACGTCGAGGGGAGCGCCTCCGGGCTTCTGGCTGTCTGGCTTCTTGTTTACGCTCCGACTTTTCTGATAGTGCGCAACATTTCCATTTATATGCTTTATGAGATTGTCGTTTTAGTCTACGTCAACATGCTTTATTTCGAGTATTTCGATTCCGCGAACAGATACGGGTTTTGGGATGAATTCCGCCTCATTCTCGGGCCGTGGCAGCCGTTTGTGCTCCTGATCCTTCTCGTGGGCCTCGCGTGGCAAGTATGGGCAGACGCGCGCCTTGTCGCGAATGTGCCCGGCGAGACGGGCGAGTCAAAAATTAAACGATTTTTTGTCGGCGGCTCGACGAGAAGAATTTTCCTGAGTAATTTCCTGATCCTGAACTGGTTTACGTGGATGTGCGTTCTAAACAGCACGCAAACCAGCTTTTTGCCGTATGTGTTGAGCGTGCTCGTCGCTGGCGCTCTCATAGGTTTCATGGCGTGGAAGCTCGACGCGCCCGACCTCGGCTGGCAGAGCCTGCTTCTCGTGGGCGCCTCGGGGCTCACGCTCACGTTCCCCTGGGCGTGGTATTGGCACGATGGTCATCATTCCGGCGACGGTTATCTGGCGCCGGTTCTGTCGAGCGTAGCGCTGGGCGCCTATCTCGTGTACCGTATCATGCGTCGTCAGCGTGGCGGCGGGTTCAGCGTGTTTTTGTTCTGCGTTCTTTTGGCGCGCTGGTACTTCAACATGTTTGAGACGTTCACCTCAAAGTCGCTTTTTTTCGTAACCGGCGGAGTTATTCTGCTTTTAATCGCCTTCGCGTACAAGCGATGGAACAAAATTAGCGGCGAAAAGGAAGTGTCGGCGTCTGAAGGGGGGGACGGCGATGAGATCGACGATTGAAAAGCTCTTGAAGTCGACGGTCGCGAGATACGTCGCCATAGTCGCCTTGCCGCTGTTGGCCCTTCTGTACAGCCCGATTTTGAACTTCACGATCCTCGCGCTTGGAGAGCGTGTGCTGCTGGAGAACGTGCCGGTCGACCCATGGGATTTTCTGCGAGGCGACTACGTCATGCTTGACTACAAGATCTCACAGATACCCCGGGCGCTGTTGTACAGCGCAAGCGGAGGCAAAGAGGATTATGATTATGACAGGCCGGCGGAGGTATACGTGGAACTAGCCAAGAACCCCTCGGACGTCGCATCGGTGCGTGCCGTATCGTTCACGCGCCCGACGGATGGCCTGTACCTCAAAGGCCGTCTTGGATACTCGCGAGGAGAGTCTTACGACTGCGACTACGGCCTAGGCGTCTTTTACATCCCGGAAGGAACCGGCCACACATTTGAGAATCCGGTACAAGAAGGCCGAGTCATGGCCGACGTGAGGGTTCTTATGGGGCATGCCGTGATAAAAAATCTTGTGATCGCGGATTGACGCTCTCATACCGGTCATGCTGATTGGATTTTTGTATATGACTATCAAGTAGCGCCAAGAGTGAAAATATGAGATACTATCAGTATTCTGTAAGACAAAGAAGGCTTGATTATGCACCAAGAACCTATGAACATGATTGAATTCATGAAGCGTTTTCAAAGCGAAGAACAGTGCCGTCAA
>JAITOY010000025.1 GCA_031289775.1 Synergistaceae bacterium | reverse complement strand
CCGGATATCTCGACCCATTCAGCGTGACGTATCTCCCCAGGGCGGCAGAAGACGAGGGCCGAAAACTGCATAGCGTAGCGGACGAGGGGCGAGGGGTATTAGTATCATAATTTTTTGGTGGCGGTGGCTGGAATTGAACCGGCGACACCGCGGGTATGAACCGCGTGCTCTAGCCAACTGAGCTACACCGCCATAAATTTCGGAACAAAAAAAATTGGTTGCGGGGACAGGATTCGAACCTGTGACCTTCGGGTTATGAGCCCGACGAGCTACCGGACTGCTCCACCCCGCGATACCAGTTGAAAACGCATGGTGCCGAGAGCGGGAATCGAACCCGCACGGACTTGCGTCCACAGGATTTTAAGTCCCGTGCGTCTACCAATTCCGCCATCCCGGCGGCCAACAGAACTAATTATATCAATGATTTCGGATGCGTCAATACGTCCATCTTGCTTATTTTCTATTCTTTTCTTTCACGTATTTCCTTTCAAGCCTTCAAGTCGGCTATCGCCAGAGCGAGCCTTTTTGCACCCTCGTCGATATCCGATGGCCGCGCGAACGTGAAGCAGGCTCGGATGTAGTCCTCGCCGCCTCCGTTCGCGAAGAAGGCCTCGCCGTTTACGAAGGCTACGCCTCTTTCTATGCCCTTTTTGAACAACTCATTCGAGTCCACTCCAGGTATCCTCACCCAGAAGAAAAAACCTCCCTTTGGCACTCTGTACTCGGCGTCCGGAGGCAGGTGTTCTTTGAACGACGCGGCCATGCTCGCGCACTTTTTCGAGTAGTGATTCAGTATTTTCGGCAAAAAGGAGTCCATATGGCCTTCGAGGCAATATTGAGCCACGAGGGCCTGGGCGACTACGCTCGTGCAAATGTCGGCGCCCTGTTTGACGAGAACCATTTTTCGGACGAGCTCCGACGGCCCGACAAGCCACGCTACGCGGGCGCCTGGGGCGAGGATTTTCGAAAACGAACAAGCGTACACAACCCGGCCTGTCTCGTCCATCGAAAATATCGTCGGCTCGTGCTCGCCCTCGTATCTGAGATGCCCGTAGGGATCGTCCTCGAAGACGACAAGGTCATATTGTTCGGCGACTTCGAGCAGTTTCGCTCTTCGGTCGGCGGAGAGAACCGCGCCGGACGGGTTCTGGAAGTTTACTATCGTGTAGATGGACTTGACTGTTTTCCCGTCTTTTTTGGCCGCCTCGATCTTTTCGGGCAACAGACCGACTATCATGCCGTCCGCGTCGCAGGGGACGGTCACGAACTGGGCGCCCCTGTTGCGCATCGTGTGGATGGCGCCGGGATACGTCGGATCCTCGATGACTATGACGTCGCCAGGGTTTATGAGGGCGGCGCAGAACAGGTCCATCCCTTGTTGCGAGCCTGTAGTAATTAGCATCTCGCCCGGTTCTGTGGCCCTGCCCATGCGCGGGGCCATCCATTTTGCGAGGAAGTCCTTCAAAGATTCGAAACCGTCGGTCGCGCCGTACTGGAGGATCTCCATGCCTCTGCGTCCAAGCACGACAGACGTTCCGGCAAATTCCGCGACTGGGAATATAAATGGATCCGGGTTGCCGCCGGCGAACGAGATTACGCCGGGTTTATTGATGTAAGGCAGCAGTTCACGTATGGGCGACGGTTTGATTTCACGCGCCTGATTTGAAAAAAGACCATCCCAGGTTACCTGACCCAATTAAATCTTTCCTCCCAAAAAAATTTTTTCACTTTTCTTTTTTGCGTCCCATAGCGATATACATGTCGTTCATGACGTTGTCGACGGATGACACCTCGTCGCCGAAGTAGTTGATAGTCACCTCTTCTATATCAGCTGTGGCAAGCTCGACACACTCGACCTGCGACAGTTTCCTAACCCTGTCCATAACCCGGTTCACCACAGTCTTTGAACCGCTCTGCGGCGTGTCCGGCAGATAAACTAGCACCTCGTCCTCCCTCAGTCGGTACCCTGAGTCGCAGGCGCGAAGGGAGGCGGCGACCATTTTGCCAAAATTGGTAAACGCGTTTTTAATCGCCTGCTCGCTCGGCTGTATTTTGGCCTTGTCGAACGAAATCCTGAAAAGCACAACAGACAGTTTGCGCCCATATCTCCTGCATGCCTCTACATCCGCGTTCGCCCGGTACTTCAAAAAAAGCGGTGTGAAGAGGCCTGTGGCTTGGTCGATCGCGTCTGTCGGCGCTGACGTGTCCGAGGACTTGAGCACAGGCGTGAGCATGAAGAGCGTTTGCGTGCCCTTTGTCGTCCGATGGGGAACCCATTCCGCGTCCGCGAATTTGAACGTCACGTTGCCGTCGCTTTTTGGAATGAGTGTTGAGAAGAGCGTGCCCCTCGCCTGCAGGGCGTTTTTTCCAAGTCCGACTACGCTGGCTAGCGTATCGTTGAGGGCTATCACTCGATCTTCTCCGTCTTCGCCTCGTTTTAGAAACGCGCTGGGGAAGGCCATGGCGTCTAGAAGTTTTTTGACCTCGATGTGGCTGATGTTTTCAGGCAACAGTTCGATTCCGGCGTGGGCGAACTGCGTTTTGGGCGGCGTCACAACCTGAGACATGAGAATGACGACGCCCCAGCCGATTAGCCCGGTGCCGGCCCAGGAGAAGATTTCGCCAAGATTCATGGTGAACGACAAAAAAAGCAGAAGCACGCCGTTAGCGAGGAGCGAGAGGGAGTTGGCGGCTTTTTGCTGATTGTTTCTCCGAAGAGAGATAAAAACCACCGACATCGCGATGTATGTGATGAGCATTGCCAGAAGCGCTGGAAACGAGAAATTGCGGCTCACGCTCGCGAGGGGATCTCTCACGACCATGACTAATATTGCCACTGGCACGAGCAGCACCGGTGGAAAAGCGAGATTGTCCAACATACTGTGTTGCGCCTCGCGAGCGTGATTGACATTGTGACCGCGATTCACATTATTATTTTTTTTGACGCCGCCGGATTTACCAGAGACAACCATTTTCAGCCCCCCGATTCAAACTTCCAATTACAAAATATTAACAGTTAAGCGCGCGTTTTACCATAGCTGGAGGCACGGTCAAACGAAAATTCTTACAAAATCCTCGAGAGCGTTCATAGAGCGCTCCGCGAAAAGAAGCGAGCGTTCCGGTTTGCTAAGTTTTTTCCTGCCCCCGGACGCCTTCTTCACGTCAAGCACGGGAAATATGCCGAGGTTGACGTTCATAGGCTGAAAAAACTCCGGCGCGGCGGTCGAAAGATAACGACGGAGCGAGCCGATTGCCGTCTCCGGCGGCCACTCCGGCATGGCGCGCCCCCAAATCAGAGCGCTCATGTTGAGCGCCGTCATCAGACCGGACGCTGTACTCTCCACATAACCCTCCACGCCAGTTATCTGTCCGGCCAGAAAGAGGTCGTCCCTAACGGGTTTTCCACCGGACATAGGGCGCATAAAACCGTCGAGAACCCTCGGCGCGCAGACGAAAGCGTTTTCGTGCATGACGCCCTTGCGGACGAAATCAGCTTCCTCGAGGGCCGGAATCATCCTAAAGACCCTCTCCTGCTCTGGCCACTTCAGGTTAGTCTGAAATCCCACCATATTATATAGCGTTCCAGCCGCGTTGTCTCGCCTTAATTGTACGACCGCGTAAGGATCTTTCCCAGTCGCCGGGTTCGCGAGCCCGACAGGGCGCATTGGGCCGAACCTGAGTGTGTCGATCCCTCGCTCGGCCATCACCTCGACCGGCAGGCATCCTTCGAAATATTTCTTTCTGATTTTACCGTTCTCCCCGTCCCGCGAATGTGTCAAAGCCCGCTCCGCTGAGACGAGCTCCCGATGGAAAATCTCGTAGCGATCCTTGTCGAGCGGACAGTTGATATAATCGTCGTCCTGACCGTAGCGTCCCGCGTAAAAAGCGCGTTTCATGTCGACTGATTCGAGAGTCACTATCGGCGCCGCTGCGTCAAAAAAGGAGAGACAGTCCTCTCCGACGATTTTTTTAATGGCTTCCGCTATGCCGCCAGACATAAGCGGCCCAGCCGCTATTATGGCTGGGCCGTCCGGTATACCGTCCGCCTCGCTACGTACGAGCTCGATGTTCGGATTGCCTTCGACCTCGCGCGTCACAGCTCCTGAAAAAATCTTCCTGTCCACCGCGAGCGCGCCGCCTGCTGGAACGCGGGCGAGTGCCGCGCATCGCATAATGATGCTGTCAAATCTGCGCAACTCTTCTTTCAGGATCCCTGCCGGGCTCGTTGGCCTGTCGGCGCCAAGCGAGTTGCTGCAAACTAGCTCGGCCAAGTCGCCGGTCACGTGCGCCGGGGAGGACTTCTCCGGCCTCATCTCGATCAGCCTGACTTTTATGCCGCGCTTCGCTAACTGCCACGTCGCCTCCGACCCGGCAAGCCCGCCTCCAACGACGGTGACGATCCGGCTGTCATCAGGCTTCAAGGCCATTCGCGTCTTCGTCGCTGAAATCCAAAGATGTACTTTCGTCCGCCGTCGACTCCACAGCAGGTTGCGCGCCTGGTTTTTTCCAGCTCACGTAGTCGCACTCAGGGTAGCGGCTGCAACCGTAGAAAGAGCGTCCCTTTGCCTTGCCTTTCCCTGCTTTGCGCTGGATGAGCTCGCCTTCGCCGCACTTCGGGCATTTTATGCCAGTCGTTTTGACAATCCGTCTTGTATAACGACATTCTGGGTAGCCGGGGCAGGCTATGAACTCGCCGAACCTGCCGCGTTTTATCACAAGCGGCTTGCCGCATTCGGGACAGTCCTCGCCTATCTCCTCCGGCTCGACGTTCATCCTCTCCGCCGTAGCGGAGACGTTGTCGAGGACTGGTTTGAATTGATCCCAGAAACCTCGCAGCACGTCTATCCAGTTGACCCGCCCGGACTCCACTGAGTCAAGTTCCGTCTCCATCCCCGCTGTGAACTCCGTGTTTATAACATCTGGAAAGTACTTTACAAGAAATGTGTTCACGACTCGCCCAAGTTTCGTTGGGGCGAGCTTTTTGTCGTCCTCCCTCTCAACGTAACCCCGGTCGGAGAGCGTCTCAATTATCGACGCGTACGTCGACGGACGCCCTATGCCCTTTTCCTCGAGAACCTTCACTAACCCGGCGTCCGTGTAACGAGCGGGCGGTTGGGTGAATTTCTGCTCTCGTTTTATGTCGATCAGCGTCAATTTTTCGCCGGCCTCGGCCGGCGGGATATTCACATCCTTGACGCCAAGCGGCCATACCTTTCCCCAACCTGGGAACAGGACGACGATGCCCACCTGCTTCATTCCATACTCGCCGGAGGATGCCTCCACAGTCGTGCGCGCAACCAGCGCCGGCGTCATCTGGCTCGCGACGAAACGGCTCCATATCAGCTCGTAAAGGCGAAATTGCTCCGGCCTGAGATGCAATTTGAGGGACTCAGGGGTGAGGAACGGGTCTGTGGCCCTGATGGCCTCGTGCGCGTCCTGCGCCTTGCCTTTTGGCGTATAGACGTTTGGTCTGTCCGGCAAGTACTCCTTGCCTAAGATCTCCTCGATGTATTTCCTCGACGACTCCAGAGCCTCAGGAGCGAGCCGGAGGCTGTCCGTTCTCATATACGTGATGAGGCCAACGGGGCCGCGCCCCGGTATCTCGACTCCCTCGTAGAGCGACTGCGCTATTCGCATCGTCCTTCGCGGCGAGAAACCGAGCCGCCTCGACGCCTCCTGCTGGAGCACGCTTGTCTTGAACGGCGGCATGGCGGCGCGTTTTGTCTCCTTGACCTTGAAATTCTCCACAACTATTGGATTGTTTCTTATGACGCTCTCTGCTTCTTGGGACTCGGCTGCGTTTTCGGGGACAAACGTTTTTTTGTTTTTTTTGTCGACTCTGAGCGCGTAACGCCTTTCGCCTGCCTCGGCGTCGACGTCCAGCAACCAATACTCCTGAGATACAAAGGCCTCTATCTCGTCCTCGCGCTCGCAGACTATGCGAAGAGCGACCGACTGGACGCGCCCCGCTGACAGCCCCTTATGCACCTTATACCATAGAAGCGGGCTCAGGTTATAGCCGACGAGCCTGTCGAGTATCCTCCTCGACTGCTGGGCGTCGACGAGATCCATGTCAATGCGATCTGGGGACGCGACCGCGCTTTTCACGCCCTGTTCAGTTATCTCCTGCATTCTAATCCGGCAGTCCGTCGCTGGGTCTATGCCGAGCAGGGTGGCGAGGTGCCAGGCGATAGCCTCGCCCTCGCGATCCGGGTCGGAAGCGAGGAACGTTCTGGCGCTCGCCTCGGACGCGGCTTTGAGCGATTTTATCAGATCCGCCTTCCCTCTGACGTTTATATACTCCGGCGTGAAGTTGTTCTCGACGTCAACGGCTATCCGCGCCTTTGGAAGATCCCGAACGTGCCCAATACTCGCCTCCACATGATATGTGCGGCCGAGTATTTTTTCGAGCGTTTTCGCCTTGGCTGGGGACTCGACTATAACAAGGGTCTTCCCTGCGGAAGCTGCAGCCGCTGCCGTAGCGCCGGATTTTTTTGACGTCCTTGTCGGCGCCGCTTGCGTCTTCACCGATTTCGCCGCGCTTGTGCCGGTCTTTTTCGGAGATTTTTTGGCAATTTCAGTTTTAGAAGCTGTTTTTGCCGTCTTTCCGGCCGATTTTGCCGCTTTTTCGGCCTTATCCTGCCCGGTCGCTTCTTTTTTCGTGTTTTTTGTTTTTTTTACGCTCTTTGCGCCGCCCGTGTTTTTAGCGATCTTTGCGGTTTTGGCTGTTTCCGTCGCCTTTGCCAAGCCCTCCGCTCCTTTCAGCAGTATCTGTTCAACGCGTCTTCGGCGCCGTTTTCAGGGTCAAAGAGCGGCGTGCCTTCGTACTCGGATATTCGCTCCATGATAAACGACACGGCGCCGGCGTCTACCCGGCACTGGTTCATTCTGGCGATGATGACGGCCTGAAGCAGAGTCTTTTCAATTATGTCCGGAGAGCAGTATTGGCTGTGTATGTGTCTGTACACCAGCTCAACCGCCTCCCGGGACAACGCTTCGCTCTCTTCCCGAGACAGAACGCGGCTTCCCATGCCGACGCCCCCTTTCATGTTGCTTCAATCGACGAGACGATAACGCCCCGGGCCAGACGAAAAAACCACCCCGCGAAGCGATAATATTGACATCGCCTTAAAAACCTCAGCGGCGCTCATTTTAGCCTCGCCAGCCAAGTTGTCAATAGTACGATCACCGTGATTTGTCAATAGCGCGACAAGTGTTTTTTCGATTCCCGTCAGCTTGAGAACCTCTTTTTTGGCCCCGCCCTGTCCTTCAAAGTCATCATAAAATAAGTTCTTTTGTGGATCCGGCGTCCCAAAAAACGTTTCCATATCTATCAGGGGAAAGGCGCCGTCGAAAATGAGCCTGTTCGACCCGCGGCACAGGGGATCCCCAATCCTGCCTGGCACGGCCCAGACCTCCCTGCCAGCTTCGGCAGCGTGGCGGGCAGTTATCATCGCTCCGCTCTTGTGCGGGGCTTCAACGACCACTGTCCTCGACGAGATCCCAGCGATTATCCGGTTGCGTTTCGGAAAGCGCCAGCTCTCTCCGCCGGTTCCGAGCGGGTACTCCGAGAATAGCGCCCCAGTCTCCCTTACGCGCTCGAAGAGCCCCCTGTGTTCCGACGGGTAGGTTACGTCTACCCCTGTACCTAGAACCGCGGCGGTTAGGCCGTTTTCGTCGAGACAGCCGACATGAGCGAAGCCGTCAATTCCCTTCGCTCCGCCGCTCACGACGCTCCATCCGCGCAGCGCGGCGTTTTTTCCAAATTCGCGCGCCACCTTTCCGGCGTACGCGCTGCATCGCCTCGTGCCCACAACCCCGACGACCCTGCCGGGAAGAGAGAAGCGCGCGCCTCTGATGTACAGGATGATCGGCGCATCCTTCATATCAAGCAGGTTTGCGGGGTAGATCGCGTCCCTGCACGTCACGAGCCGTACGCCCAATTTTTCGCACGTTTCGAGCTCTCTGTCGATCCAATCTGAGGAGAGAGCTTTGACCATGAGATCGCGATTGCGCTCGTTTATGCCGATGCTCTCCCACAACGACGGGCCGCCATCCGCGAGTGCGCTCGGTTCGAGCCCCGTCTCCTCGAAGTGTTGCCACAAGCGAACGTCGTAGCTCTGGCAGTAGTTCAGGAGAAGCATGGCCTTAATCATCAAACGCGCCTCCATGCGGGAGTTGCGAACGCTTCGCCCTCGCGGTACGAGAGTGACTCGGCCACGTGATGGACGGAGATATTATCGACGCCCTCCAGATCCGCTATAGTGCGGGCAACCCTCAGGACTCGCGAGAAACCTCGCCCTGAGAGTCTGAGCCCCTTTATCGTCTGGGCGAGGAATGGCTTTACGTCCGGCTCCATGCCGAGACGTTTTCGGAGGACTTTCTCCGGAAGTTCAGCGTTGCAGTTATATCCGAGTTCGAGCCAGCGCTCACGCTGTCGCTCGCGAGCCGCCTGCACCCTGCGCCTCACGGTCTCGCTCGCCTCGCCGCCGTCCCCGTCGAGCGACACGAGCTCCTCCGGATTCAGTCTCGGAACGGCGACGTGAAGGTCTATCCTGTCGAGGATTGGCCCGGATAATTTCCTCTGATAGCGGTCAAGCGCCTGGGGCGTACACCTGCACTGTTCGACCGGGTCGCCGCTGAACCCGCACGGGCACGGATTGCACGCTGTGACGAGCAGAACCCTCGCGGGATACGTGACGCTCCCGGCGGCCCGGCTCACCGTGATTGTTCCGTCCTCGAGCGGTTGTCTCAAACTCTCGAGCACGTCCCTAGAAAATTCCGGGAATTCGTCCATAAAGAGCACTCCCCGGTTGCCCAGCGTTATCTCACCCGGGCGCATTGACGCCCCGCCGCCGCATATCGCGACGGCGCTCGCAGTGTGGTGCGCCGTGCGAAACGGTCTCGTGCGGCCGGATTCAAGCGGCAGGCCGGCCGTGCTGCGAACGAGAAGAACCTCCATCATCTCCTCGTCGGAGAGCGGGGGCAGTATTCCCTTGAGCGCGCGGGCGAGCAGTGTCTTGCCTGAGCCGGGTGAGCCCGTGAGCAGCAGGTTGTGATGACCGGCTGCGGCTATCTCTAAGGCGCGTTTTGCGGCGAACTGGCCTTTTACGTCCGCGAGGTCGACTTCAACGTCTAACTCATTGTCGGCAAAACTTCCGCCCTCCACCGGAGGAAGCGGTTTTTCGCCAGCCAGGTGCAGCATGAGGTCGAGCAGGGTCTCTACGGCATAAGCCCTCACGCCGGCCACGAGCGCCACCTCGCTCTCGTTCTCCTTCGGCACGTAGAGCGGGACGTCAAGTTCCTTCGCCAGAACGGCGGCTGGAACCGCCCCTCGAATCCATCTCAGTCTTCCATCGAGCGCCAGCTCTCCCATAAAAAGGGCGCCGGCGCCCTCGACCTTGCCGGACGCGCAAGCGAGGCCAATTGCCATGGGAAGGTCGAGAAGCGCCCCCTCCTTCGGCAAATCCGCAGGCGCCAAGTTGATGGCTATACGCCCTTTGAGCGTGAGGCCTATGCCTCGAAGCGCGGCCCGCACACGCTCGCGCGCCTCCTTGACCGCCGTATCCGGTAGGCCTACGATAGTAATTGAAAAGAGGCCCCCGGTTATCTCCACCTCTACCTCGACAGGCAGGGCCTGAGTCCCTTTCAGGGTGACTCCGCTGATCCCCTTCATCCCATGAAACCGCCTTCCATACCCATAGTGACGTTGCTGAAAAGCTCGACCTCGCGGTTACTGTCCTTGTTCTCAGTCACAGCGACTACATCTATCCGCCAGTTGCCGCGGTACGAAATTTTCTCGACGTATTTTCTGGCGGCCCTTATTATTTTTCTAAGTTTTTGCGGGCCGACAGACATCTCCGCCGGCAGGAGCACGCCAATGCTCCGCGTCCTCACCTCAATTATAACCAGCTCGTCGCCGTCCATGGCCGATATGTCGAGCTCGTCCCGACCAACGCGTATGTTCCTGTCCAGAATGTGCCAGCCAAGGTCTTCCAGATAGCGGGCCGCTATGCTCTCGCCCTCGGCGCCGAATTCGAGGTGGTTCAAGTCTTTTGTCCTTTCTTGCCGCTCGGGTTGAGCTTGACGACGTTACCCTCCTTGTCTATCTTGTCAACACTGTAAAGGAAGGAAAGTATCTTCGCTACGGCGCGGTAGAGGTCAGGCGGAATCTCCTCGCCCAGCTCCAGCGCGAGCAGCGCGCTGACGAGCGCAGCGTCCTCGACGATCGGTATCTCTGCCTCGACGGCCTTTTCTATTATCTGGTCGGCTATGATGTTCTGGCCTTTGGCGACAAGCTTCGGCGCGCTGTCCTTGCCGAGTTTGTATTTCAGCGCGGCGGCCTTTCTCTTCTTGTCGGCCACCCGTTAAGCCTCCATGTCCAATCCATGGTTCGACGCTCCATAACGCTCCTCGCGAGCGAGAACCCCGACTCCAATGTGCTGGAGGGCGAGCGGAAGTTCGCTCAGGTCGTCGCGCAGCGTCTGGATATTATCGCGGACAACGTGGACTTTCGACTCGTTCTCCATCCTGATGTTGACGGAGAGTGCCTTGGAGTTCGTCATGACGTCGCCCACGACCGGCCCGATAGAGTTGCCCTCCATCACGAAGGACACCCACCAAACCTGACGGTCGCCCTTTTCGTCTGAGGAAAATGAGACCTTCGCCATCATTGGCTCGTTTTCGCCGTCGTCGATCGGCCACCATGCCGGAGCGAGCAGCATGGTCGGGTCGAGCCCGCTTCTTGCCGGTTTGCCAGCCAGAGAATGGGCTTTCAGAAAATTCCCAACATCCGGGTCATCGTCGTCCTTCAGTGCTTCAAGAAGCTCCCTTGGGGAGCTGAACTTACGAGATCGCAGTTTTTCGCGGAGTTTCTTCCATATCTGCATCGCCATGTCCGGGGACAACTCCATATACCACGACAAGAGCGCAACGTTGCCCTCTGTCATCTCCATTCCCCGTGCCCAAAGCTCGGCCAATGCTCCTAGCTTCGCCGGGTCGCCCCCACTCTGGCTCCACTGCTGGCGAAGCGACCATATCACATCTTCTTTGACTGGCAGGCCTCTCGTGAGGAGCGCCAAGGCGATCTGCTGGTCGCGCCCAGAGAAGCGAGACAGCACGGCGAGATCCGCCTGCTGGAGGCGAAGCAGCGGCGGCGTAGCCGAGGAGTCCCATACTGCGCGAAAACGTTGGCCGATAAAGAGCTGTACCGTCGAGCGCGCGTTGAGGAGATTTGTCCCTATGCGAACCTGATAAGCCTCGCCATCCTTGCCGACGACAAGGCCATCGACTACGGTTCCATTCGCGATCTGTGGCTGCCGCGATTCGCCTGGCCTCGCAGCGGGCTGTCCCTCTCCAGTCGGCGGCCTTATTACGTTTCCCGCGTTTGGGTTTATCGCGCCGCCTTGAAGGCCGCTTATATGTGCCATCCCTGAACGCCTCCCCTAGCGGTCTTGTTGTACCCCTCGAACGACAGCCTGTGCACCGGCGATGGGCCAAGTGCGTCACAGGCGAGCCTGTGCGCTTTTGTCGGGTATCCCTTATGCCCGGCAAAGCCGTAATCCGGGTATAATTTGCCCAGGCTCCTCATGGCGCGGTCACGGAGCACCTTAGCCACGACTGACGCCGCCATCACTGCCGGCACCTTTGCGTCCGCTTTTGGAATCGCGATCTGACGCTCCCTCTCCAGCTCCGGAATGTAAATCGTCCCGTCGACCACTATTATCTCCGGCGCGACAGGGAGCGAGAGCACGGCACGCGCCATCGCCCAGAGCGTGGCGCGCAGGATGTTTGTTTTGTCTATCCTTTTGTGGGAGGCGGCACGCGCCCGCCATATCACGCCCAATTCCTCCATGCGCGCGAAGATACGCTCCCTCGCCCGTTCATTCAGCTTCTTGGAGTCATTCAGCCCCTCGGATAAGAGCAAGCGAAACTGCGGAGGGGTGAGAATCACTGCCGCAGTCACGACCGGGCCGGCTATCGGACCTCGACCTGCCTCGTCGACGCCGGCTATGATCCTCGCCGCGGGATTCACGAGAGTTCGCTCCATGGTGTGTGAGAGCCGGGACGTTCGAGGCTGAGTCTGCCGAGTTTGCCGGAAGATAAAGCGTCGATCATTGCCCGGGCCGCCGATTCAATATCGACACCGCCGCCCGGCAAAAGGCGCCCAAGGCGTCTGCCTATACGCTCCACTACTTCCTCGGGCGATCCCGAGACATCCACGCCCCATGTCCCGGATATGCAGGCAATAAGGGCGTGCCTCTGTAAAAAATCCACGCACTCGCAGGCGTGAGCTGTCCAGGCGCCTATCACCTGTCCGCGCGTCGAAGATATCCAGGAGAGCATCCTGTGCGCGCGCGCGTCCGCGTGTGGGTCGAGAATTCCAGGCGAGTCCGCTACGAGGCAACCCTGTCCCTTGAACCACGCGACTCCCTTCGTGACACCCGGAATCCCGCCGACGATCGCCATCCTCCGCCCTACGAGCCTGTTCAGGAGCATCGACTTTCCGACGTTTGGCGTCCCAACAACCGCGAGACGCACCTCGCGATACGCGGTTTTCGCTGAGGACGACGGAGTCATTGAGGAAACTGCCTTTTTCAGCGCGGCTGGCACGTCCTTCCTCAGATCGAGCGCCCAGACGCCGCGTCCCCGCTCCCTGAAATAATCTATCCACTCCTCCGTTACGTCCGGGTCGGCGAGGTCTGACTTCGATAATATTGTCCACACCGACAGCGACTTGGGGAAGTCGTCGAGCATTGGGGAGGCGGTTAGCCGTGGCGCCCTCGCGTCCCGCACCTCGAGTAGCAGGTCAAGCGCCCCTGAGAGGGCTTCGATCTGCCTCCTCCCTTTTGCCATGTGGCCTGGAAACCATACTGTCCTACCCACCGCGCTTAATCCAGAAGCCCTATTCGGCTGGGCGGCCAATATCGGAAGACAGCTGGCCCTCGCAGATAATTTTTGGGGACGAAACCCCAGAAACGGCTGTCCTGAGAGTTGGCGCGATTGTCGCCGAGGCAGAAGTACTTGTTCTCCGGCACAGTCTGCGCCTCCATGGTGAAGTTGTCCGGATGGTAGACATAGGGCTCCGCGATCTCGCGGTTGTTTATAAAGACCCTGCCGTCGCTGATCTCAACAATATCGCCTGGAAGGCCGATCATTCTTTTTACGAAATCTCTCCTCGGGTCGACAGGATATTTGAACACCACGACTTGTCCGCGTTTCGGCTCAACTTTGGGCAGACGATACCAGAACTTCAAGACAAGCACCCGGTCGCCTGGTTCAAGCGCCGGCAGCATCGAGCCGCTTGGAATCCAAAAAGCCTGAATAATGAATGTTCGGAGGATCATCGCGAGCACCAGAGCGTATACGACTGTCTCTATTACCTCGCGCCACCACGGTTTGGGCATTTTTACAAGACCTCCATTCAATTCCTTCAAACGCACTAAGAGAGTTTATATCCCGGCGATAAACCCTTCAACCCCCATTGACGTAAAAAAACGGCAACTATTATCCGTAATTCCAGAGGTTTTTTTCTTACCTATAATTAATTTGGCTTCATAGCGGGGTTTGATTGACATTGCGTCGAGTATATCCTTATGTAGATGCTGACGAGGTGGAATACCTGAAACTCGTTAGAGCGCGCAAAGCCATCGCACCGAAGAGGACGCTTTGCCTCGGTTTCGGGACGCGTGGTTCTTTGACAGCGTGATTGAGTCAGTCGTCCGGCTTAAAGGAGATGCTGCGCTCTGTACCCGGACGCCAATCCAGCCTCACATGTAGCCGTCCTCGTAAGTCCTCGGCGCCAGGGCGTTATGGACGTGGCGGATCATTGTCGTGAAGTCGAAGACCGGGAGTTCCGTCGCCATGCGGACGGCATGCGCATAGGGGGGGAGGTCGCTGCATTCGAGCACTATAGCGGCAACCTCCGGGTTTTCGCGCATCATCCTGAGGACGACTCTTAAAACTTCCTCCTCTATTCGGTCGGAGTCAAGCGTGCCCTTTTCCTCCAGCACCGATGTCCGAAATTCGAATTGATCCTCCATGCCGTAGACAGCGAGAGGAGTGTCGGGGGCTATCCCGACATTCCGAAAGTGTTCGTCGGTGAGCGCTCCGGCATTGGCCGAGATCACACCTATTTTCTGGCTCGGTTTGAGGGTCTGCCTTATGAAGGGAATTTGGAGAAGGCTTGAAAGGAAGACCGGTACATCCA
The DNA here is from genome assembly GCA_031289775.1 of Synergistaceae bacterium. Lineage (GTDB taxonomy): Bacteria > Synergistota > Synergistia > Synergistales > Synergistaceae > JAITOY01. Next base: position 1,278 of record JAITOY010000025.1, on the reverse strand, counting down.
CGGCTGAGGCGACCTGTGGCTGAAACAGCGCCATGAAACCGCATGCGCCGCTTATCGCTCGGACGCCCTCGGCCTCGAGCTCTCTCGCTCCTCTGATGAATGGTTCGAGCAGGCTTGGATCGCGCTCGTTCAAGAGGCGCTCTATCGACGCGCCCTTCACCTCCTTATAGCGGACGGGGAAATCGTACGTCGCGGCATTGCCGACGTTGCCAGGGATGCGGGGATATGCCGCGTCGAGTATCAATATTCCTATAGGTTCTCCGTCCCACGAGGGGGTTTTACTCTTTATCCTGTAGATTGTCATTTCATTTGCGCCTATATAAACGCCGGCTCAATAAAGAGGTCGCCCTCGGCGAAGCGACTGAGCCGGAAGTTGCGGATGTCGGCGAATGTGCGTTCGCCAAAAAACATCTCCTTAGCGAGACGCCCTCCGCTCGGGCCGAACTGTAGACCATGCCCGCTCCATCCGCAGTTGACCCACAGGCCCTCCACGGGCGCCCAATCGATGATCGCCTGATGATCCGGTGTGACGTCGTACGGGCCTGACCATTGATGGACGACCCGTACCCCCTTTAGCGAGGGTATACGCTGGAGCACGCTCTTCGTAACTCCCTCCAGGAATTTCGCGCTGTTGCCGCTTTCGAACACCTTGGGTTCATCCTGGTCATCTCGTCCAAAGAAGAAGCTCCCGTTCGGAAGCTGCTTGAAGTAAGCTCCGTCGTCGAGACAGAGCGTCATAGGACACTCGAACGGTTCTATTGGCTCAGTGACGAGCAGGTTGTGGCGTTCCGGAGTGACAGGCAAATCTACACCGACTGTGGCGGCGAGCGGCGCGGACCACGGACCTGCCGTGAGCAGAACCCTTGGCGCGCTCCACTCCTCGCCGGCTGCGACGACCCCTTTGATCCTGTCCCCAGACGCCAACAGACGCTCGACCGGGGTATAGGTCCTCACTCTCGCCCCTAATTTTTGGGCGGCGCGCCCATACGCCATAGTGAGAGCGTGCGGATTGATGTGCCCGTCCTTCGCGCAAAAGGCGCCTCCTATCATTCGATCCACGTCGATGTAAGGCCAGCGGCGTTTTATCTCCTGTGGCGTCAGATTTTCGGACGGGATATCCAGGCCTTGTTGCAGCGCGACGTTTTTTTCGAGTTGAGCTTTGCTCTCGTCGGTATACGCGATCCAGAGGTAGCCCCACTGCGTGAATTCGAGCTTGTGCTCGCCGCCCAGTTCATCTTCGAGGGTTGGGAAACATTCGAGGTTGTACTTCGCGAGCCG
>JAITOY010000026.1 GCA_031289775.1 Synergistaceae bacterium | reverse complement strand
AGGCGAGCACGCATCTCCTCCGGGGAGGATTTGTCGCGTTCGGCAAACATGATGTCGAATCCTGTGGCGGAAACCCCGTCGAGCTTCAGGGCGTTTACCAGGTCCGCCATCAAATATCTCGGCCACGGCCATTGCCCGTATTTTTCGAGGGATCGCTCGTCGATGTCGACTATGAACGGCACTCTGGAGGGAGCGCTCGAAGCGCGAAGCGGCAGGAGCATGTCATAAGTCTTCAGGTCGAGACGCGTGAGGATTGGCGGCGCGGCGATATAAAGGACGATCAGTATCGCCGTGCCTAACGCTCCGGCAAAAGCTGTCTGAAACCAGGTTGCACGGGCCGCGAATTGCAGAAACCGAAAGGGCGACACCGAAATTTATATTCCTTCAGATCCCGTCAATTAGGAGGCTGCCATCCCTTTGGCCATCCCGGAGGTGGCGCCCCCCACCCTCTGGGAGAAGGACGGTTCTGCCCCTGAGCGGGCGGACGCTGTTCCTGAGGAGGGTTCCCCTGTCTCTCTGGAAGATGGCGTCTCAACTGTTCATCGATGCCACGCATCACTTGTTCATGGATACTCCGGCTCAACTGTTCGTGGAAATTACGCATGGTCTCGCGTTCTTCATCGTAAGTAGTCGACGAAGAATCGCCATTGTCCTCCGAACCGACGCTTGGGGATGACGAAGGTTTGTCGTCCCCAGACATCAAAACGAGTTCCTCTCCAAGGGTTATGTCCTCTTCCGTGAGCTGCAATATTTCAGGCGCCGCATCCCGCCGGATCGTAATCTTGAAGGCCTCCTTCACTTCGACGTCGTTCACTACCACGCTTTTAGCGCTGTTGTAGACGCGCACCGCTGTGTATTCGTCGCCCACCTCTGCGAGGAAGATGGTGCCTCGTATGCCGATTGTGGCGCGAGGTGTTTTGATCTTGAAGCCCTCTGGGTTAAACTCGGTGATGACGCCAGTAATGACGAGCATGATTCCACGGCTCAGATTTGCGCCGAAAGACGAATCCCGCCCTGCCACAGCAAACTCGGAAAACTCCAGAGACGCGCCAGACCCAAGCGTGACGGAGCTTTCGTCGTCGAGCAGGATTTGCAGTTTGCCGCCGGATCCGGTGATGACGGTGTCGCCCAAAAATACTTTATCCTCTGTCGCGAGCGATACGGAGGTTCCAGCCCTGAGCGCACGGACCTCGCCATCCGCCGCGATCACGACTCCGATCCGAGCGCCTTCAACCTTTGCGGGAGTCTTGTTAAAGGATATGACGAGGATGAAACCAGCGAGAATGAATAGGCACAGGAGACATAGCGCCGCAATGAACGGGCGTTTGTGTTTAGAAGAAATCATCAAAAGATCACGACCTTTCTGCGACGTGTAAGATTCATATAGCCTGAGCACGCCAGCCTATGGAAGAAACTATTTTCAATCCAGTAATTATAACTCTTTTGACGCATATGCAAATTAATAAAAATAACGATAAAGTAATTTATGGATAATATTAAAATGTAAAAATTATTCAACTTAGCTTGACAACTATAATATTCTTAATTATCATACGATATACAGGATACGGCATATTGCGTAATTATAACTGCTCCAGACGTGAGGGGTTGCGGCAATGGTGAAGCTGACGGACGAGGAGAGACGGATGTTTGATGGCGGAAAAGGGCGTCTCAGGCAGAGGGCGATCGAAAACATCGTTCGTTATGCCGAGGTGCTTGGAGCGGAATCGCTCTGTACGGTCACGAAAGCCACAGTGTTCTGTGGGCGGCACAGTTACCTCGACGTCTGCGGGAGCGACGGATTCGACGCCGTGTTTTCAAAAGTGCAGCTTGGTTCGGACGAAATAATACCGTTCGACTCTATCTCGCCGGTCTGCTCGACTCAATCCTGCGTAGCGCCCTGTGATTTGACCTCATGGGCGCCTCTTTCACAAAGCGAGGAATTTTTCCGGCTAAATCAAGATTATCTGCGGCGGGCAAACGAAGCCGGCGTTACGATTGCCGGGACGTGCTCGCCGTATCTCAACGGGTGGATACCACTTCCGGGCGAGCACTTTGTCACTACTGAATCCGGCATGACGATGCTCGGAAATTCCCTTTGGGGGGCGTGCTGCAACTCGGACGGCATCGAGGCGGCCTTTTGGTCGGCGATATGCGGGCGAACGCCGAGGTGGGGAAAACATGTGAGAGAGGGGCGGAGAGGGAACGTGGCTGTTCACGTGAGCGCGACGCCTAATAGCCGCATGGATTGGGACGTGCTGGGCAAGACAGTCGGCGACAGGCTTCCGTCGGGGGCTGTTCCAGTTATCTCGGGGAATTTCGTTCATGTCTCCTTCAACAATATACGCCAGTTTTTCACGGCTCTCGCAGTGTCCAGCAACTGTGAAATGTGCCACATCCCAGGTATCACCTACGATGCCAGGACGCGCGAAGAGGCCTTCGACGGGATAAGCCCGGAGGTCTCGTTCTCCGTCGGTTTTCCGGAAATGCTCGAGACGTATGAAAAAATTTGCTCACCGGGCGAAGGCCCGGTTGGCCTCGTGAGCCTCGGCTGTCCCCATTACGATATTTATCAGATCAAACGGGCGGCGGAGCTCGTAAAGGGCAGGCATGTCGAGAAAGACGTGACGCTTCAGGTGTGGACAACGTATTCCATACTCGAAATGGCGAGGGTAAACGGCTACCTTTCGACTATCCGCGATGCCGGCGGCGAGATCTATACAAGCACATGCCCGACGACTATAGGCAGACCCTTTCTGGAGCGGTTTCCAGGTCTCGTATTCGACAGTCTGAAACAGAGTGGCAGCGTACGATCCTCCGTCTCGTCGCCGAATTATCTGGCGGACGTCGAGGGCTGTGTCGATGCCGCCATGTCCGGTCGCTGGATCAAGGAGTATAGATGGAGGATCAGGTGATAAAGGGAAGGGGCGTCATATCCGGCAGGGTCGAAGGCGTAGCTCTTGTCTGTCCCGCGAGCATCACGGGTTGGGGCGGGATCGACCCGATAACCGGCATAATCAAGGATTATGACAACCCCAACAGAGGGGAGAGCATCAAGGGTAAAATACTCGTCCTCCCGGGGAGTAAGGGCTCTAATGGCTGGTCCTGTTATTTCAGCATCACGAGGGTGAGCGGGGCCAATCCAAAGGGTATGCTGATAACCAACGTCGATGCAAGTTGCGCTGTCGCTGTCGTGGGCCTCGGTGTGCCGGCCATTGTCGACTTTCCGCGCGGGAGCGACCCATGTCTCCTCATCCATGACGGCGACGTGGTCGTTGTGGACGGAGATACCGGCATAGCGATAATCACTTGCGGATCATAGGGTATTCGTGATGTTTCCGACCGAAGTGAAGCTGAGTGATATAGAAAATATTCACGAGAAGACGTTATGGGTGTTTGACAGGGTTGGAGTCGATTTTGAAGCGCCAGAGGCATCCGAACTGTTTAAAAAACACGGCGCGAGGGTCGACGGGACAAGGGTGTTCATCACCGCCGCGTTGTTCGACGAGGCGCTTGCGTCCGCCGCGTCTTCATTTACTGTTCGCGGGCTCGACTCTGATGTCACGGTCGGCGAGGGGAGACCGGCGTACGCCGGATCCAGCAACGCGTTTTTCGTGCTAAAGGACGGGCGTATGAGGACACCGGTTAGGGAGGATCTCATCGATGCTCTGAAGCTCTGCGAAACGAGCAGGGTGATTGCCGTTACGAACAGTCAGCCGCTTTACGCGTCGGACATTCCCGGCGAAATCTATTCAGCGGCGACGACGGCTCTGGCGCTTTTGTACAGCGGAAAGCCAGTCATTACGAACTGCGGTAACTACGAAGGATCCGTCCAGTCGCTCGAAGTCGCGAGGAATTTTTTTGACGGAGAGGGCCTTTACGCGGTCGGAGTGGGGAATATGATCTCCCCGTTGCGATACAATAGGGAGTCATCCGGCGCGATCCGCGCCTACGCCGAGTATGGACAGCCCTTGGTGCTGACTTGCTGCTCGGCCATGGGTATGACGAGCCCAATCACCATCAGTGGAACGCTTATACAGAACAACGCGGAGGTGCTGGCAGGGCTGGTATACGCTCTGCTTTTGCGCCCCGGGCTTCCCGTCGTGTACGGCAACGTCTCCGGGGGGCTCGATATGCGTTTTGTCACGAACAACGCCGGTTCTTTCGAGGCAATCTCCATGATCCGATTTATAAAAAAACTGGCTCTGTATTACGGGCTTCCGGCCCGCGCCGGCGGCGCTGTGAGCGACGCCAAGGAAGTCGACTATCAGGCCGGGGCCGAGTCCGCCGTTGGAATCGCCGCGACCATCCACAGCGGCGTTGATTTCGCTCTGCACATGGCAGGAGAGATCGACAGCTATAACAACTACTCCATGGAAAAGCAGGTCATGGACGAGGAGATCATAGAGCGCTTCATGTCCGTGCAAAGACGCCCCGTCTTCCCCGGCGGCGAGGGCGACCTCGATACTATCCTTGGTGTAGGGCCTGGGGGACAGTTTCTGACTGAGGAACAAACTCTCGAAAATTACAGGGACTCCTTGTACATGCCTGCCGTCGCGTCCAAGGAATCATACGCGACCTGGGCCGCGGCCGGGGAGACGTCCGTCTTCGACGCAGCCGCCCGCGAGGTCGAGAGGCGTCTGAAGGAGTACGAAAAACCAAAACATTCAAAGGCTCGGCGAGAGTTTCTGAACGGAATAATCGGAAACCTGTAAATCAGCGTTTCTCTGTAAGGCCATTTGCGGCGCCGTGAGATTTACGGCGAATAGGAGGGAGAGCGAAGATGCGCGAAGAGGTTATTAATATTTTCGAGATACCGCATGCGGCGCGTGGCTACATCGATCGGTATCTGTCTCGAGAGGAGATCGGCGCTATTCTCAAAATGGGGAAGGAGCGATATGGACGCGACGAGCTCGTCGGGTTGCTGGAGGGGGTCGTGGACGCCCCGGAGCGCTTCGTATCCGACGCGTACCGGAGGGCTGTTTTCGACAAAGTCGAGGAAGACGGGGTGGTCTATTACAAAATAGCTAATTTTTACAGGAGATTGGCGTACTTCTCGCAGTATGAGCCGGATGCGTGGAAGGCGATACCAAAGGAGTCGCGCGAAGGGATGGAGGAGTGGTATCTGGGAGTGTATGCGGAAGGAGCGAGGCCTAGGCTCGAGGAATCCCTGAGGGAACCTGGCAAGCTTATTGAGAACGCTTTTTTTTATACGCTCGAGGAGACGCTCGACCTCATCGACAGGTTGGATAACGATGAATTCGTAGTTGTACCATGCAACTGCAAAGCGGTCTCGTTGCGCTGCGAGGACAGGAAACCGCAAAATGTCTGTCTCCAACTGTACGATGGGATAAACACCGATTGGGATCGAGGTCATGGCAGGCATGTAAACAAAAATGAGGCGAAGGATTTGATACGCTGGGCCAATAAAAACGGCCTCATGCAGACGACCGAGATGGGGTATGGAATTTGCAACTGCTGCGGCTGCTGCTGTTACCCGATCAGGGCGTCCCGGATTATAGGGGCGAAGGGCCTTTGGCCCAGAAAAATGTATGATATCGTCTGGAATGAAAAAGCATGTATCAAATGCGGGAAATGTGCAAATATCTGTAATTTCGGCGCGTTCTCAAAGGAGGGGGGGATTTCGTTCGACAGAGAGAAATGCTGGAGTTGCACAATTTGCGCAAACCACTGCCCCAGCGGGGCGATTACACTGAGAAGCGCGGAATGAGATAGGAGGACAAGTTATGTTAAATGGAGTGGACAATGCTGTTATCCTAATCGTACTGGTAGCGGTCGTCTCAATAGGTTTTTATTTCTCCAAATCGGTCAATGACATGGAGAGCTACTACTTGGCTAACCGTAGTCTGCCCTGGTCGCTGGTCGTCGGCACGCTGATGGCCTCATGGTACGGCGGCGTCGGAGTCATCGGCACAGTGGGCTACGCATCCGTATTCGGGCTGGCGTCCTGGTTCCTGTGGTCTATCGGAGCGCATGGGGTTCGCTTCCCGCTCGCACTGTGGGTCGGGCCTCGCATTCACGTGCGCTCGGACGTCACGATCCCCGATGTGCTGCGCAACACTTACGGGAAGTGGATATCGGTTATCGGCGCCGTTTTCCTGTTCGTCTATTGTTCGCAGGTTGGAGAAATCACCGCGACCGGAATAATAGGGGAGGCCGCCTGGGGCATCGACAAAGTGCTGCTTGGGGCGATCATCGTGGCGATAACGATCGTGCTGACGGTTCTTGGAGGCTTGATGGGCGTGGCCGTCACCGATATGATCTTTTTCCTGTTCATGGTTCTGAGCGTCAGCCTCGTGTTCCCTCATATTTACGCGCAGGTTGGCGGTTTGCAGGGTATACGCGACGCGACGGCAGCTGATCTGTCATACATGCACCCTGTGGCGGGCATGAGCGTTCCGAAAGCAACCATGCTGATTCTGCTCTGCATCAACGTTTACGCTGACCCGACGTTTTATCAGCGATTTTCGGCCAGCAACTCCGCGCGGACGGGGCGCCGCGCCATGCTCACCTGCTTCAGTATATGGATCTGTTTCGACATAATCACAATGATCGCCGGGTTCATAGTTCACATAACAAACCCGGACAAAGCTCCTGAACTGGCATACATCGAGATGGTTCTCGACAACCTCCCTCAGGGCTTCAGGGCGCTCTTTATAATAGGTCTCTTCGGAGCTATCATCTCGACCCTCGACAGTTATTATCTTATAGGCGGCACGACGCTGGCCAAGGACATCTATGGTCAGTTGTCGGGCAAAGAGATAAGCGACAAGAAGCTCGTGAACCTGAGCCGGGTCGGCGCGGTTGTTCTCGGCATCATTGGTCTTTCGCTCGCGTTCCGCTTCACGCTCGTGTACGACGCCATAGCGTTTATGTCGAGCCTCTGGATGTCCGTAGCGTTTGCGCCGGTGTTGATGGCACTGATGTACAAGGGAAAAAAGACGCCTATGGCCGGTATGCTCTCCATGATCGTCGGCTGTGTCGCGTTTGCCCTGGCCAAAATTTATCCGGTCACGATCCCCGGTTTCGGCGAACTGGAGCCCCTGCTCCTTGGGCTGCCTCTCTCATTCCTGTTCTGGTTCATCGGCAATCAGATAGGCGCAGACATAAACGCCGACAAATTAATCATAAGTTAAACGAGGAGGAATAATCATGTCAGATCAACAGGAACACGACGAGCGGAACAAGATTGAATGGATGGGCATAGACGGTTTCCTTTGTTTCTTGTTTGTCTTTTTGTCAGCCTTCATAGGGTACTGTCTGATCAACAACGTGGATGTGGTAATAGGCAAAGTCATCCCCTACGGGATTGCCCTGGCGACAACCGCTATATTTATTAAATACCTGACAGAGGTAATTGGGTTCTCCAAGGGCACGATGAAGGACTAAGACGGATTTCAGATCGCGCCGCGCCGGCGGATTTCCCGGCGCGGCGGACGGGCGCCGACCCAAGACGGAGTGATGAAAATTTGAAGTTGCGGAGCTTTGCGGTTAAAATCGATCAGAACGAGGCCGAGGCGATGTCGAAAAAAAGAATGAGCTTTTTTGGAAGGCTGCTTATCGGCAAAAATCCGGAGGTCGAGATAAAAACATTTTTTATCGAGAACAAAATAATCACGTATGAAATAACAAACGAACCGCCATTTTTCATTAACTGGCTCAGAAAAGGGCATATCGAAAAACACAAGAGCAGGATACGCATGATAGCCGACGGATCCACCTCCGGCGTCGCTTTGTACGACGACGCTGGGACGGATGTAGTGGACATGGACGTGGATGAAAAACAAGTCCAGCTCTCGGACTTTTCGGACGACATGCTCGTCGTTCGAGGGAATGTCCTTGCGAGAAGGATACTTCGCCGACGGGTAGGGGGCGCGGTATCTTTGGAGACGCTGGAGATCCAGAGCGTTTTCAGGCCGTATCACGTGCTGTTCTACGGAAAATTGACGGAGGGGCGCAAAGTGCGTTATATGTCGATTCCCGCCGATAATTGCGTTGTTAAAAAAACATTTTAACTTAAGGGATGGCGAACAATGCGAGCGAAGGAGATCGGAACGGTTCACATCGGAGGCAGACTCACAGTGGACGACGTCGCGGCGGTCGCGCGTCACAAGGCCAGAGTCGAATTTACTCAGGAGTACGAGGACAGGGTCGTCGCGTGCCGCAAGCTGGTGGACAAGTTTTCGAACGAGGAGCGAGTCGTCTACGGCATCACCACAGGTCTCGGCGACAACGTGGATAAATACGTAGGCAGGGAGGAAAGGGCCGCGTTTCAGCGCAACACCGTCCTCTCCCACGCGGCCTCCGTCGGCGAACCGCACAACGAAGAGTGCGTCCGGGCCATAATGCTCGTGTTGATCCAGCATCTTGGCTCTGGATACACCGGCATTCGCCTCGAGACAGTTGAGACGCTGCGGCAGCTTCTCAACGCCGGCGTCGTGCCATACGCCCCTAGCCACGGCTCAGTCGGTTATCTGGGAGTGGAGGCTCACGTCGCGCTCACGCTGATCGGGGAGGGGCGCGCATGGTACGGCGGCGAACTTTTGGATGGCGCCGCGGCGCTCCGGCGCGCCGGTATTCAGCCGGTGGTTCTGGAGGCGAAGGAGGGGCTCAGTCTAGTCTCCGGGACGACGTCAACGACAGCGCTCGCCTCGCTCGCCGTCTATGACGCCGTCTCTCTGGCGAAAACGGCCGACGTCTCCGGTTCGATGTCCCTAGAGGTTCTCAAAGGCACGGTGAAGGCGATGGACAAGCGTCTCATGGACGTGCGTCCGCATCCAAACCAGGGGGCGACTGCCGCTAACATAAGAAATATCCTGCGCGACAGCGAGATTCAGAAAAAGTATGACGACCATCGAGTTCAAGACGCGTTATCGCTCCGATGTATGCCGCAACTCCACGGAGCTGCCAAGAAGCTTATCCGGGACAGCCTCGAGACGATAGAGACAGAGTTGAACTCCTCCGTCGACAACCCGCTGCTTTTCGAGACGCAGGACGGCGCAGGCATAGCGTTAATGGGCTGCAACGCCGACGGCGCTTACGCCGGCACGGCCTCAGACGCGATCTGCATAGGGATAGCTAATCTGGCCAAGATAGCCGAACGCAGGCTGGATCGCCTTGTAAACCATCACGTCAGCGAACTGCCCCCGTTCCTGAGCAGCAGCCCCGGAGTCAACAACGGCTTCATGATCCCTCAGTACACCGCATCCGGCATCATGGGCGAGCTTCGATTGAAGGCGCATCCTGCCACAGTCGACAACGTGCCGACATGCGCACTGCAGGAGGATTACGTGTCGATGGGATACAACGCGGCTTACAAGGCTTATAGTTGCGCCGACCTGGCGAAGTATATCTTCGCCATCGAGATAATGTGCGCAACTCAGGCGCAGGATTTTTTCGAGAGCTTGAAGCCGTCGAGCGCTACCGCGGCCGTTCGTCGGATCGTGCGCGAAAAAGCGCCTTTTGTCGACCTGGATCGCAACATGCACGGCGATATGGAGTACATTGCAGGATTGGTGCGGGACGGAGGGATAGTTGACGCCGTGGAATCCCAGATAGGCCCCTTGCTCTTTTAGTCGTCGCCATTACGGCAAAAATATATCTGGAATCTCCAGGCCGCAGCAATAAATCAGCGTTTTTCCAATTGACATTGATATATTAAATGATGATTATTATTCGTATAATAGTGAACCTACTCGATATTTCAGTTTGGGAGACGAGTTGATGACGAGGGATATATCTCCAAAAAAAATCGGCGGTATCTACCGCTCCGACCCTTTGCGCAGACAGGTGTACGATTATCTGCGCGACATGCTCATATCGGGGAATCTTCGCGCGGGTGAGTTCGTAAACCAGTCTGAGCTCATGTCGACGCTCGGGGTCAGCAGAACCCCTTTGAGGGACTCCCTGATGCAGCTCGAGGCCGAGGGTTTTGTCTCCATCATACCGTGCAGGGGCGTCATGATAAACCCGCTGACGCTGGAAGATATCAGGTGTATTTACCAGATCGGCGGCGCTCTGGAGGCTGCGGTATGCGAATCCGTCTTTCCGTTCGTGGGGCCCGGTGAACTTAGGAGTATGACCGGAATCATAGAGGAGACCGAGCGCTTGATGAACGACGGCGATTATAGCAGTTGCCACGAGAACAACTCGGCTTTTCACGAGATCATACTTGGGCTCTGCGACAACGCCGAACTCCTGAAAATTCTCAGGATTACTCGCGAGAGGCTGTATAACTTTCCAGGCAGCGAAATTCAATCGCTTTCTCCGGACAGGGATGACCTGGCGAGGTGGGAGAGCGAGTACTGGAGGCAACATCGGCATATCGTTGGGATTTTCAAAAACGGCACGGCGATCGAGATGTTCGATTATATACGGCGGGTTCACTGGGCATTCGACGAGATGGAAAAATCCATCCAGAGTTTTTATCATCTGTCTGCAGCCGATGCTGTGACCCTCAAAAATAATTAAGCGGCATCGCCACTTGACGTCTGGTGAAAAACATGTAGAATACGGAATGTTCGACGCCCGACGGGCACGAGCGGGCACGAGCGCCGGTGTAGCTCAGTTGGTAGAGCAGCTGATTTGTAATCAGCAGGTCGTCCGTTCGAATCGGATCGCCGGCTCCAAAAAGTTGGCGTGGTGGGATGGCCGAGTGGTCAAAGGCAACAGACTGTAAATCTGTCGACGGACGTCTACGTAGGTTCAAATCCTACTCCCACCACCATAAAAAAATTCGTCGCTTCGCCGGCTTAGCTCAGCAGGTAGAGCGCATCCTCGGTAAGGATGAGGTCTCCGGTTCGATTCCGGAAGCCGGCTCCATTTCAAGGCCCGGCCTGTTATTGGCGAGGGTCTGTTTGGTCTAACTCGCCTCTGCCTGCGAACCCGTTTCGACCCGTTTGTGGTAGAATTCTAATCTGGGCGGGAGTCCGGCAAAGCCCTTACAGAGGCGTATACTTCTCCTCGACGGGAGAATAATTTGGGGAGGCAAGCAGAGATGGCAAAGGAGAAATTCGCGAGAACCAAGCCGCATTTAAACATAGGCACGATCGGCCATATCGACCATGGCAAGACGACTCTTACCGCAGCGATAACGAAGACG
>JAITOY010000061.1 GCA_031289775.1 Synergistaceae bacterium | reverse complement strand
AAAATCAGCACATAGGGCGCGAAAGTCAGGAAAACCTGCTTGCGTGAGCCATAAAAAATTTCCAGCATATAAAATTTCGAAAACTTTTTCGCAAAATAAAACCGCTTGCGCTCCGGCTTGATGTTGGATTCCTGCAACGCGAGTGATACCAAGACCGCGCCCACCATGAGCGCGACGGATATGGCATAGACGGCCTTAAACGGCGCCACGCCGCCCTGCGCGAAGCCCAGGCGAGAAAAAACGGCAAACAGCCCTGTGACGACGACAAACCCGGCGATGTTTCCAATTTGGTTCAGAGAACCCGAAACGCCAAGCGCCACGCCGCCTTTTTCAGGTTTTGCCAAATCCATCGTGAGTGTGCTTTTGACAGGCATGATGATGTGTTCGCCAAAGCTGAACACCATCATGAACACAACCACGATGAATTTTCCGTTGCCAAACATCATCAGCCCTGCCACGCCGGCCAGCATAAACGCGGTTCCGATTTTAAAAATCTTGCTTTCCGTCAGGTGATACATGGCGGCGAGCGTCAGGACGACCAGCAGCCCCGGCAGCTCTCGGAAAAATTCCACGATCCCGCGCTCGAATTTGGAGATATGAACGATTTCCGCGAGGTAGTTATCCTGCACACCGCGATATAAACCATAAGCGATGCCGGAGAGCAGCAAGGTCAACAAAAAACGCCCGTATTTGGCGTCACCGCGAAAAATGCTTCCCAGATAACCGGCAACCCTTTTTTTCAAATTTTACGCGCCTCCAATCAGAGCGAAAATAAAGCGCGGCTTTGTCCCGAGGATCGACGCGGGCGGTTGGCGGCGCACTGATTGATTATTATAATCCAAATTGTTCTAGTTTCTTTTCATCGAAGAGGATGTCATCGGAATTTCCCTCGGCGCTCAACATCCCATCTTGAAGGACGATGACCCGCGTACAGAGGCGTTTAACGAGATCCAGATCGTGAGTGGCGATCAATGCCGCCTGGGGCAGTGAGCGGAGCGTCGTTATCAATATTCGTCTGGCGCGCGGATCGAGAGAAGACGACGGTTCATCGAGCAAAAGCGCCCCTGGCGACATGGATAGTACGGACGCTATGCCTGCCATGCGTTTTTCTCCGACGGAGAGCCTGTCTGACATTCTATCTTTGAGACGCGATATATCCAACTGGGCGAGTGCCGAATTCACTCTTTCGGCTACCGCATCCTCTGACAAACCCATGTTTCGGGGGCCGAACGCCACGTCGTCGTACACGCGCGTCATGAATAACTGGTCGTCCGGGTTCTGAAAGACGACGCCGACCATACGGCGAATATCCCGGGCGGTTCGCTTGGAGAGTGATATTCCGTCCACGGCGACCTCTCCGTCCGATATCGGCAATAGCCCCATTATCGCTCGTATTAAAGACGACTTCCCCGCGCCGTTCGCGCCGATCAGCGCGACTCGCTCTCCGTCGTGGAGCGTAAAAGTCACGTCCGAAAGAGCCTTGTGTCCGTCCGGGTATGTAACGGAGAGATTTTTTACGTGAAGCATCGCAGCAGTATGATCGTACCGCAAACGATGAATAGATAGCATATATCGAACGCGCGAGCGCTGTCATGCGTGGGAAGCGAACATGCGAACCCTCTGCATTTCATGGCGGCGTACACTCTCCCCGCTCTGTCGATGCCGCGAAGCAGCAGTACGCCGACAAACGTCCCCATATCTTTCATGCGTATCCCGCGAGAGTCCGAGGAACGGAGCATATAGCAGTCGTACATCGTGCCGGCTTCCTCCGCGAGAACAGACAGATAGCGATATGTCAGCGTGAATTGGAGGATTATCGCGTCGGGAATGCCGAGCGCGGCCAGCTGCCGGGAGAGGCTGACGATGCCGGTTGTAGAGACGAGCAGCAGGATGGCCGAGACGGACAGCGTGGTCTTTATCATTATGGAGACGAAAGAGACGACGCCCCCGGAGACAGCCATCCCCGCCATTATAACCATGGGCGTCCTGTCGAAAAAAATGTTGCTCAGCCCTCCAAACAGCGCAAAGGGCAGCGCTGGCAGGAGTCTTTTCGAGATTGCCGCGCACGGCGTCTCCGACAGCGGCATTAGTATGGCCGGATAGAAAAAAAACGGCATGAGCGCCGCTATCTCGTAACGTCCGAATGAAATGACGACGACCACGTAGACTATGGTCGTCATCAGCTTTACGAAAGGATGGAGACGATGTATAACTGTATCTCCTTCCGCCAGAAGCTCCAGCGCTTTTAGGCCGAGTGTCGCGCCGGAGAAGCCGAAGTCAGGCTGCGGCATTCTTCCTTCCGCGTTTCTTTGATGCCGATATGACCGCGCCGACGGCGCAGGCAAGCCCTAATGTGATAGCGCCTCCCGCTATGCCGGCCGCGCTGGCGCCAAGGGAGGCGCCTTCTTCGGCGGACTTGAAGTCGTAATCAGGCATGAACGCTGTGGTTTTCTGAATGTCAGCCGCGATCTCATAAGCGCCTCCGCTTCGTTCGAGCTCCGCTGTCCCGGCAGTCTTCTCCATTGACCACTCCAACCCGTCGGGGTACGCCGAAGCGTACAGTGAGAGGCCGCCGCCGGCGAGCGCGGCGAGAACCAAAAGAACGGCCAAGGTTTTTTGGAACGACATCGATCCCTCGCGTTCACCATCCGGCGCCGGGCCAAGGCCAGAGAAGTCCAGCAGCTCCGGGCGCGCCTGCATGACGAAGCAGAGAACCCCCGCCGTTATTATCCCCTCGACAATCCCAATGGCAAGGTGTATTGGCAGCATCAGCGTCACAAACGTGGCAAAGGGAAGCTCAGTTATGCCCGAGGCCAGAGTCTCCAGCACAACGCTGAAAGCTCCGAGCTCCAGCCCGGCGACGGCCGCCGCCACAGATGCCGCGCCGGCTCGTTTGGCGTCGAGCCCGCCTTTCGCGATAGGTTTGAAAATAAGCGGATACGCCACGAAACAAGCGAAGAACCCCATGTTGAAGATGTTGCCCCCGAGCGCCAAAAGGCCGCCGTCAGCGAAAAAAAGACACTGTATCGTGAGCACAACCGCGAGAGTCAGGAAGGCCCCGCAAGGGCCTAACATTGCCGCCAGGAGGATGCCCCCTCCTATGTGTCCGCTCGAACCTGTCGCTGGTATGGTGAAATTAATCATCTGGGCCGCGAAGACAAACGCGCCCATGACACCCATCACAGGAATTTTCCTGTCCGCCGATTCGTCTAGAGCGGATTCGCCCTCTTTCTTCATTTTTATCGCCGAATAACCGAGCGCTCCGGCGCTGACCGCCGTCATGATGGCGCTTATGGGCGGTGACAATAAAGCGTCAGCCATGTGCATGATGGAACACCCCCACCTGAATATGTAATTGCTGAAAGATATTGCCCGTACTTGATGAATTGAAACATCTAAAACGATTATTGATAAGCCCCGAGGGGGGATATTTGGATTATTCGTGCCGCTAGGCGCATCTGTGTAAATTTAACTGAGTGTTTAGCGTTCGCCTCGCTCCTCACGCCGGGCGCACATCCAAGAAGAGGGCGCCCCGAAGGGCGCCCTCTCGTCGTCAATAGTTTCTTGTTTCAGGCGTGTTTGCTTGTTGTCGCTTTCGCCTGCGCTCAGCCCTTCCTGCGGAGCGTCACGAACGCGCCGGCCGCAAGCAGGGTCAGGATGCCGAAGCCAGCGTCGCAGCCGCCGCCGCCGGAGCCGCCAGTCGGGAGTGTGCTGCCCGGGGTGGGGATGCTGACAGTGTGTGCGTTTGGAGTCGCGTACGAGCCGCCGCTGACGACGGCAGCCAGCGTGTAGTTCGTGTCATAGGTCAGGCTGAGGCCGCTGAACGCGAACGACGCGCTGCCGTCCGATCCGGTCGGGGTGATGTCGGAGGACTTGATGAACAGGTTGTCGCTGGCCCTAGTCAGGACGAACTCCACCGGGATGTTCGGGACGCCGATGCGTGTGCCGGTGATGTCGTCTGTGAGGGTCAGGCTGCCTGAGAGCGCGCTGAGCGAGGGCGTCGGCACGGACCAGGACCACAGCGGGCCAGTGGGCTGGCCGGGGTTACTGCCCGGGGTCTCGGTTACGGTCAGCGTGAAGTCCTTGTAGCCCTCGAACTCGAGCGTATCCGTGGCCACTTCGCCAGCTGTCGAGACGGACACCCTGTAGGCATAGACGTCCTCAGACGCCACAAGCGCCGGGGCTGTGCCGGACACGATCAGGCTGTTGCCTGCGATACGAACCGTTGCGCCGGGCAGCGTGGTGTTGACCGCCGCCGAACCGGCCTTCAGACCGGACGTGTTCGCCACCGGTATCTCGATGGAGTACGCAGCCGCCGGGGCGACTTCGACGACTGACGCGCTGCCGATAACGGGCGCGTCGATGTTGTGCGTCGCCTTGAAGTACAGGTAGACGTTGGAGAAGTAGGGGTCGAAGGGCGCCTTCACCTGGCCGTCCCAGTTGACCGGCTCCACCTGTGGCGACGCGTATCTTGTGTAAGACGTTGCCCTCAGGAGCTGGAAGTCCTGGCCTTTTTTGACTGTGCCGCCGGCGAGCTGGTCGAAAGCGACGCGGTTATACACGATATCCGTCGTGTTTGTCGCGCTGACGTGCCCGACTTCTACGGCAGATTTGACGCTTGTTCCCTCGTCGAGGTTGGCGTCGATGAGTTCTGTCTGGAAGGATGACTGGTCGGTGAAGCGAACCGCGTTCGTCAGCGACAGGCCGTTTCGGATGCTCAAAATTGGCCTGCTTGCCGTGGCGCCGCCCGCATCGACGATTATGTCGCCGCGGTCGGCGGCCTTGGCGTTTTCGATGCGGAGCCGGCCGTTGAGGATGTGGAGCGCTGTCCTAACGTTCGTGGCGGCAAGGGAAAATGTTCCGTCTCCTATGCTGTCGTAGCCGAGCGACGAGATTACGAGGTCGCCCTCGCCGATCTTCGCCAGGGCGTTCTGGTTATAGGTGATGTTGTTGGCGAGCTCGAGACGCCCATCTTTGGGAACCTGGATAGTGGATTCTCCGGCGTTGCGGAAGGTGTCGACACCGGCGCCGGTCTTCAAGCCAGAGCCGACGTAAATTTCGTTCGGGAGAATGAAACTTACGCCTTCAGCGATACGAAGGGTCGCGCCAGCCGCAGGTCCTCCAATGGCGCCGACCTGCGGGCCGAGATAGACGCGGCTTAGCTTCGACCCGCCAAGGTTGCTGGCGTGGTTTATGACAACTGTCGCTCCGCGATCTACGACCGTGTCGCCAGTGTAGTCGTTAGTGGCGCCGCTAATCGTCTGTGCTCCGGCTAATACGCCGATGCTGCCGGCGCCGGTGATGTAGCCGGCGAACGTCCCGCTAACGGATGACTGGAGAAGCGAACCCTCCAGAAGCTGAATCGTCCCGTCCCCGGTGAGCTCGCGAACATTCTGCCGAACAGCGTTGCCGACAACGAGACGCGCGCCCTCACCGACACTTACGCTGACGGTCGGGGTTACATTGGCGCCGAACACTTCGGGCTGGTTGAGTATCACGTCGCCCGAAGCGACCTCAAGTGTGCCCGTGTTACCCGCGTTTGCCCATGGAGCGGTGGCGACGGCGCCACCGCTATTGAAACGAAGCGGCCCGGCGCCAATTTTCGTCAGAGTGTTGCTGTGCGCGGCTATTACATTTGCCGTTGTTACGTCGCCAATAGTGAATCTCGTGCCCCGGACGTCTATCACTCCATCCGTGGTGAACGTCAGCCTGCCGGCCAATCCGTCAAACGTGTCGCCATTCGCGCCAGTCCAGGTTGTCGCCAGGACAGCCGTGCGGCCAACTACGCCGCCGGTGTCGAAAATTACAGACGACTCGACACCAGCGTTGCTTATATGATCCGCGCGGGATATTGCTACAATGCCGTCC
>JAITOY010000056.1 GCA_031289775.1 Synergistaceae bacterium | reverse complement strand
CCCTCCGGCAGGTTGCGCGGGTTTTCATCGCTGCCGACCTGAGGCGACGTCAGCTCGTTCATCACGTACGCGTCGAACGTGAAACGCTTGCCTGATATGCGGAACTCCGGCGTCCGAGTTTTTTCCTCCTGCTCCTTCGAGATGGCGCCTGTTTTACCAGCGCGGATTTTGGGCGCGGCAACGCTTGTCTTGATATTCTCCGCCAGCTTTTTTATTTTTCCGTCGTCCTCGATGTTTTTAACCTGCTCTACACCGCCAATGGCGCTCTGCACAGATTTTTGATACGCGACGAGTCCGCCGTCGTCTGGCTCGCCAACGAGAAAATTTATCGGCGTCTCGAAAGATTTCCAGTCGTCACCGTATTTACCGAGCGCCAGAGTCAGAAGCGCGGCGATTTTCAGGTTTTGTAAATTTGGCTCGCCGTCCGCCTCGAAGAGCGCAAGCCCGGCGTTGCCGAGAAACGACATGGCGCCGAAGTAACGCTCTAACGCCGGGGAGGTCGTGTAGTGCCCACGAGGGAGGAACTGCGTGTAGTCGATATTTGCCCCGACTATCGCCGATACCTCGACGCCCTCCGCCTTTTTGATTTTAGCGATCTCCTCAGTCGCACGCGGGGAGAGCTTCACTCCCGATTTTTCATCTTTTCCGTCGAGCAGAGCAAGCGGGATGAGCAGCATGTCGCGCGTCGTCTCGTACGATTTTTTGCCATCCTCGGTCGTCAAGGCGGCGCCAAGCGGCTCGAGCCCGGCGAGCGTGTTCGTCAGGCACTTTTTAAGGATCGGGATGAAGTACGTCTCCTCAAGTTTCATCAACATGTGATCAAAGATCAGGTGATAAGCGTGCAGGAACATATCCGACGTTATGAAATCCACCTCGAACTGTCCGGTTTTTTCGTAAAGATCGCTCATGTCGTCCACGGTGAGCAATTCAGGATATATCGGCGTCGGGTCTATCCAGAACCCATTCTGCCGCAGCCGGTTTTTGAGCGCTTCGGGCGTCGGGATGGCTGGAGTGTCCGACTCGCCGTTGTATTTTCTCATGAGGGCCGGCAGCCACTCGTGGTCTGCCTTCGAGTTATCCGGTTTGTAATGGTTCAGCGGGATAAAGCCGACGGTTCGCGCCCAAGCGTAGCGTTTCCCGAGGCCGCCATCCCCGCCGCTTTCATACGACGTCTCGAACCCTAAAAGCAGCCATCTGGAACTGTCCAACTCGCCCCGCTTGCCGAAAAGAATCTCCCCGTACGACGTCACGAGCTCGCCCTTCGCGATTTTGTAGTCGTACTCGGACAGACGGTATTTTTTATCCGTCTCATCACTCTCGTCCAACTCCCCAGGCATCAGCAGGAGATCGATATTGTCCTTGGCCGCGATATAAAATGTCGCGTCCGAGGGCTTGAACGAGGCCACAGGGAAGGGTTCGACTCCGCTCAATTTAATGAACCCGAGTGAAACCCCCTCGTCGTCGAGTAGCTCGACCCAGGTTTTTGCGTACTTGCCCGTTACTCGTCTCGCGCTGACATGGTTCCCATAGACGACCGCCCCGACCACGCTGTCTCCATAGACGTCATACTCCGTGATTTCGTAGGGCTTCCCCATTTCCTCCAGGATCGGCAGTATCCTGTCTACCACAATAAAAATATTTTCTTCGTTTTTCTCCGCGGCGTTTGCCCGCGAAAGACCGAGCAGGAGGCCGAACAGGACAAGCGCGAAAAACAGCGGCGCCAGCGCCTTGCAAAATTTTAGCCGTGACATTCCAACACCTCCGATATTCTTATCCGACTTCGAGCCTTTAATTGTCTCTACCATAAGAATTTTACCACGACGACTTTGCCTATCTCGCAGGCTGCAAACGGAACAATCGACAGAGCGATCACGACAAGCCACTCCGTAATACCCATACTCGTCAGTTTGAAAACTTCTCGCAAAAACGGCACGCACAGGATGACGAGAACCAGCAGAAACGAGACCGCGAGGGCTTTGAGCATATATCGATTGCTCATGAACCCGACCTTGAACAATGAATGGGTCGATCTTATATTCATCGCGTGGACTAACTGCGACATGGCGAGGACTGAAAACGCCATCGTTTCGCCGAGCTTTATGCCGGCGTTAGACAGCGGCGTATACCTCCCGATGAAATAGGCAACAAGCGTCAAAATGCCTATCATCACCCCCTGCACAACAGTTGCCCTGCCTACGCCGTCGGAGAAGAGGCTCTCCTCCTTCTTGCGCGGGCGCCTGTCCATCACGTTCGGCTCAATCTGTTCCATCCCCAGCG
Organism: Synergistaceae bacterium; assembly: GCA_031289775.1. Lineage (GTDB taxonomy): Bacteria > Synergistota > Synergistia > Synergistales > Synergistaceae > JAITOY01. The sequence continues at coordinate 39,800 of JAITOY010000056.1, read as the reverse complement.
CAAGCGCCGGAAAGCTGTCCGTTACGAGGTTAATCCAGAGAATTTGGATTGGCAGGAGCGGCGAAGCCCTCCATAGGAGCATCGCCACAAAAACGGTGATTATCTCGCCCAGGTTGCAGGAGAGGAGAAAACGGACGGCCTTGCGGATGTTGTCGTATATACCGCGCCCCTCCCTTACTGCCGAGACTATCGTGGCGAAATTGTCGTCTGTCAGAATCATGTCAGCCGCGCCCTTTGCCACGTCGGTACCAGTTATCCCCATCGCGCAGCCTATGTCAGCGGCCTTCAGCGCAGGAGCATCATTAACGCCATCCCCCGTCATCGCCACTATCTGGCCGCGCTTCTGCCACGCCTTTACGATGCGTATTTTGTCGGACGGGGAAACCCTCGCGTAAACCCTGTATCGCTCGACGCCATCGACGAGCTGCTCGTCGCTCATCGCCGCAAGCTGAGAACCAGTGATCGCGTCCCGTTCATCGCTCAGTATGCCCAACTGTTTTGCGATGGCCGACGCTGTCACGACGTGGTCGCCTGTTATCATCACCGTTCTGATACCGGATCTGTCGCACTCCTCGATCGAACCGACAACTTCCGGGCGCGGCGGGTCGATCATCCCTACGAGACCAACCAGGTCGAGGCCGTTTTCGAGGTCGGCGGACTCAAGAGACCCTGGAAGGGCGGAGATCTCCTTACAGGCGATACCCAGAACCCTGAGCGCCTCGCCGCTCATCTCGTCGTTAGCGGCGGAGGCCGCCTCCACGTCGCCGGAGACACAACGGGCAAACAGCACGTCCGGTGCGCCTTTCACTATCACGAGGTATTTCCCGTCCACCTTGTTGACAGTCGTCATCAGTTTTCTGTCGGAATCGAACGGTATCTCGCCCACCCTCGGATTCTCGCTGGACAAGTTATCCTTTGAGATGCCAAAACGCAGAGCCATCACCACAATCGAGGTCTCAGTCGGGTCGCCGATGTGTTTTTCAGCGCCGTTCACGATCTCGACCGTGCCGTCGGTGCAAAGAGCGCCTAACTTGAGCAGACGTTTCATCCCCTCGTCCGCCTCTCCGTCGAGCGGCTTTATGACTCCGTCCATGAAGACCTTGACGAGGGTCATCCTGTTTTGCGTGAGCGTGCCGGTCTTGTCGGAGCAGATGACGCTCGTGCTGCCAAGCGTCTCTACGGCCGGCAGCCTCCTTATTATCGCGTTTTTGGCCACCATCCGCCGGACGCCGATGGCCAGCACTATTGTGACGATGGCAGGGAGTCCCTCCGGGATGGCCGCGACTGCGAGCGAGACCGCAGTCAGGAACATCTCCATTATTGGAAGGCCGTCGATCAGGCCAATGATAAAAATCACGACGCATATCAACATGGCTATGATGCCGAGATATTTGCCAAGCTGGGCGAGTTTCTCCTGAAGCGGCGTGTCGCCCTCGCGCTCCTCGGCGATAAGGGCTGCAATTTTGCCCATCTCCGTAGACATGCCGGTCGCGACCACCAAAGCTTCGCCCCGGCCGTATGAGATAGAGCTCCCGGAGTAGACCATGTTCGACCTGTCCGCTAACGGCGCGTCCGGAGGCAATAGTAGGGCAGCGTCTTTGTCGACAGGAAGCGACTCGCCGGTGAGCGCGGACTCGTCGCTTTTGAGCGCGGCGGAGCTAAATATTCGCCCGTCAGCCGGAACTATGTCACCGGCTTCGAGAACGATAACGTCGCCCGGGACGAGCTTTGTCGATGGCGCCATCAGTAATGCGCCGCCCCGGCGGATTTTCGTCTGTGGCATCGTTATTTTTTTGAGGGCTTCGAGCGCGGCCTCAGCCTTGCTCTCCTGCATCACACCGAGAACCCCGTTCACGAAAATTATCAGAACTATTACGACCGGCTCTATCCAATCGGCCTCCTTGCCGATCGACAGATTGTAAAAACAGATGACAAGCGACAACCCGGCCGCTATGAACAAAATTATTATCATCACGTCCTTGAGCTGGTCGAGGAAGCGCTGCAAAAACGTCCGTGGAGGTTTTTCGTCTAATTTATTCAGACCGTATTTCTCGGCGCGTTCGCGCGCTGAATCTGCCGAAAGACCCGATTCAATATTGGCTTCAAGCCCAGTTACGACTTCATCGACGGGCACGGCGTGCCAGTTCATTTGTTTCATCGAAATCCCTCCAAAATAAATTAATGGCAAGACTTCCCCCTCGCCTGGCGGAGAGGCAGCCTTGCCATAAATATAACTTTTCCCGGGCCGCCGCGCATACGCCGGGCATACAGTAAAATGCCCCGCAATTTTTACGACGATTGCATTGTTTTATATATTAACGCTTTGAGAACTGCCTCTTCCCACGCGCGCCCTTTTGCCCGAATTTCTTGCGTTCGACCATTCGCGAGTCGCGGCGAAGCATTCCAGCCTTCTTGAGAACGGGACGCGCATCGGGGTTCAATTTGAGGATGGCGCGGGCTATCCCCATGCGGATAGCGCCGGACTGACCAGTGAGGCCGCCGCCGTGCGCGTTGACAAAGATATCGACCCTGCCCTCGACGCCAGCGACCTTAAGAGGCTCCATCGCCTGCGACTTCCAGAAAAATCGAGGCAGGTAGTCCTCGACCTCCCTGTTGTTTATCGTGACCTTGCCGCTTCCCACCCGCAACAAAACGCGAGCCACCGCGTTCTTGCGGCGGCCTGTTCCCCAGTAATTTACGACGGAATCCTGCATTACACTTCCTCCTACCATTTAAAGGCGTCCATGGCCTCGGGACGCTGTGCGGCGTGCGGATGGGCAGGGCCTGGGTATACCTTCAGCTTCCTGTACATCTGACGCCCGAGCTTCGTCTTCGGCAGCATCCCCCAAACGACTCGCTCTATGAGCCTGCCTGGGTTCTTGTCGAGAGTCTCCGCGTATGTCCTCGACTTGAGACCGCCCGGATAACCGCTGTAACGGTACAGCTTCGACTGCTGGGCCTTCTTGCCCGTCAAGCCAATTTTAGCCGCGTTTACAACCACAACGAAATCACCCGTGTCGACGTGCGGCGTATAGATCGGTTTGTGTTTCCCGGTGAGAATACGTGCCACCTGAGCAGCAAAACGGCCTAAATGCTTGTCGGCGGCATCGACGACATACCACTTTCGCTCAACCGACTCGCGCTTTGCCACGTATGTTCGCGCTCCAATCATAAAACTTCCCCCTCTGCTATAAACCTTAAAAACGCCGCAAAAAAACGGCGAAAAAACGTTCCGAACAAACCAAAAAATTATAATGCGGCGGACATTTTCAGTCAAGCCCAAAAAGGCCCGGCGGCTACAAGCGCACGAGGATGACCGACAGCAACATGAAGGCCGCCGCCATTGCGACGGTTATCTTTGTAAGGGACGACATACGTTGCCACGAACCACCTGAAACGTCCATCTGTGTCCCTCCCCCGCCGAAATTGCCGGAGAAACCTCCGCTTTTTCTCTGCTGAATCAGTATCGCGCCTATCAACCCAATGCAGAGCGCGAGAAAAATTATCGAAAGAAATGTTTTCACAGTTTCCTGTACCCCCCGTATATGATTATTTGCCCGTATTCAATCCGCACATAGCGTAGTATTTTAGCACGGAAGGGATGATTTGCGCTACTCCCTTCACAGCGATTGCCCTGTGCGAAATTCCTGATTTTTTTTCGCCAAGCTCCGCGAACGTTTTTTCGCACCCATCAGGAACGAATATCGGGTCATAACCAAAACCGCCGTCCCCCCTCGGAGAAGCTGTTATTCTGCCCCAGCATCTTCCCTCGACCGAGAAATAGCCACGCCCGGGCCGCGCGAGACAAGCGGGGAAAGCTATAACGAGACACGCCACAAAGCAGGCCGCCCTGTCGGACGCGTCGCCCAACTCGCCGAGGAGGCACGACACTCTGTCCTCGTCGCTCCCATTTGCCGCTCTGGCCGAATATATTCCAGGCGCCCAGCCAAGGCGCCGAACCTCGAGGCCGCTGTCGTCAGCGATGGCTGGCGCGCCGGAAAAATCCGCCCAGGTTCGCGCCTTGATGAGCGCGTTTTCCTCGTAACTCCCGCCGCTTTCCTCGGCCTCCGGGGCACTGTCTGAACCTGCCAGAACGTCGTCTGGCCCCAGAAGTTCAACGCCGTTTGCCTCGAAAGCTCCGTAACTCTTGAAAAAACCGGCAAACTCGGAATGTTTATTCCTGTTTCCGCTCGCGAGGACGAGGCGAAACGCGGAAACGCCGGAGAAATGGCTCATCATGGGAAAACCCTGCTGCAACCCACATGAAGGACGCTAGAAGCAACCCTGGCGCAAGCCAGCTTCAACTCCCTGAGAGAGCCCATGGCATAGAGAGATCAACGGGTTTCTTTTCCTTCACTTCCTTGCCGTCTACATAAAACTTTACCTTGTTGACTGGAGAGAAATTTTCGGACATAGTCCGCACAAGGCCGGTCAACAAGTATGTCGCCTGCTCGGCGCCGAGAATTTTTATCGACTCCAGGAAGCTCTGGTTCACATTCAGGTAGAGCCAGTCGCCGCTCTGGAATATATTCAGGTTCGCGGCGACCGAGTCGAGCATATTGCTCTCCTTTACCACGTCAAAATATGCCGAAAGCACCTGTTGCATCGCGTCCTCCCTCAGGATGGCGCCGCATTTTATCGGTTTCGTCACGAACGTTTTCCCCTCGGGTATCGTGAGCGTAAACGTCGAGAAACTCTGCTGCGTCGCCGCGGCGTCAAGCGACTTTATCTCCGAAGCAAGCGTCGCTGCCTCCTGAGACGTGGAAACCAGGTTCTCGGGGGTTCTGTTCGGTCGCTCCCGATCCATCCACCCGAATATCATCGAGGTCACGCCGTAACCTATTGCGAAAAAAATGACTATCAGAGACACCCAGGCCAGCAACCTGAACAGGATAGGCGCTTTTGAATTTTTTGCGCTGTCCCTGAATTCGTCCTCCGTCCACTCCTCGCGCTCCATCATCTCCCTCTTCTCGCGGGGCGATGGGGCGTCGTTGCTCTTCCATTTGCGTCTTGCGGCTGGTTTCATCATCCGCCTCCTTCGCCTGGTCGTTTTTTGAGGTACTCCAGTATTCCCGCAGCCAACGCGTCCATGAGCTTCTTTCTGTAAGCCTGAGAGTTAATGTTGGCAGCGTCCTTCGGCTCCGTAATATATCCCATCTCCACGAGAAGCGCCGGCATCCCTGCGCCTCTCAGTACGAAAAACGGCGCCTGCCTCACTTTCCTGAGCGAAAACCCGGCGCCTCTTGTCCTGTTGTACAGGTATTCCGCAAGTGTCGTGCTCTCGTTGAGTTTGTCGTTCTGTTGCATGTCTATGAGTATTTTCATCAAAAGCTGCGTTTTTTTGTCGGCCGCCGAGTCCTCCTCCATGTTCGGGAGGCTTCCGTCAACTTCCCTGTTTTCCAAAACGGCCAGGTTAAACGCGGCGCGGTCGGTGGGCTGATCCATGAGGTAAAATTCGACCCCGGAGGCGTGCTGACCCTTCGGAAGCGCGTTGCAATGAAGGCTGATAAAGACGTCGGCATCCGCCTTGTTCGCGAACTCCGTCCTCTCGCCCAGTTTGAGGTACCTGTCGTCGGCCCTCGTGAGTTTAACTTCGATTCCGAGGTTCTTCAGGCTCTCCGAAAGTTCGTGGACGGCCTTCAGGGTGATATCCTTCTCCCTCAGTTTGTTGCCCAACGCCCCAGGGTCGTGTCCGCCATGCCCGGCGTCGACAACAACGATAAATTTACCGCTGCCGGCAGCGGGCGGCACAGTGTTTATCAGGGGCGTCTGAGCGCCTGATGTCTCTGGAGGAAGCTGAACGGGCGAAACCTCTGGCGCTCCGCCAAAGTAAAAGTCCACGACGTATCGCGGCGGGTCGAGCACCCAAAATGACTTGACCTTCGTCGCGGCATGACTGAACGAGAGGACAACGCTGCCGGCGGACTGCTTCGCCTCCACTGCGAGCGGGCGCCATGGACTGTTTTCGCTGAACGGCTGTGCGGAGGCGCCGACGAAGACGACATCGACCCTGTCCGGGAACTCCTTCACATCAACGCCTGTCTGTCCTGAAATGTCTATGACGGCCCTGTAAGCGCCAGCCTGCTCGCCCCATCTCACTCGCGATACGAGCACGGAACCGGCCGGCGGCGTCGCCTGGCGGGGAGCGGTTGGCGGAAGCGGAGCGCCCGGCGGCTGAGCCTGGGGCGGTTTTGCGGTACGCTCGCCTCTCGGGGCCGGCGGCACGCTCGCCGATGGCCTTGTCCTCTCTCCGGCGTCACGCCACGAGAGGTCGGAAGGGCGGGAAATGCTGAGCAAAAATTGCTTCATAGCCTGAATGGAGGAGTTGGCCTCGCCCCACCAGTGAGCGTTCTCGAAAAAGACGACAGCCGGCATGGGAAACATCGACCCGTTAACCCGCGCAACGTTCGATCCGCTCCAGAACTCGATTTTCTTCTCGGAGAACGTCGACACGAGACCGCCAGCCGCCGAGGAGGGCGCGAGGCCGAGATTAGTCAACATTTGGTCGAGCGCCGCGAACTTCTGCCCATCGCGCTCAATAACAGAAACGCTTCCCTTTCTGACATCGCCCTGCATAAGATCCATCTCTGCCGCGCTGGAGACGTCAGCCGGCAACATGATAAAACTAAACAAAACCGCCATAAACATCGCAAAAAGATGACATGCCGCGGCGATACGCAACGATTTCGACATTTCACGTCCTCCCAGGCAAGCAAGGAAGCGCCGATCGATTAGGCCCGACGACGTTTCGCCGCCAGTGAACGCAGAGACTGGCTGGATTCCAATCTTCACCCTTTGAGCCTCTTAGAATAAATCAGCCTTTCCTCAACTGCCCGCAACAGCTACATCCTCGACCACGATAGTAGGCGCGCCGGTTGCCCCGAAGAACTCGAGGTCGCTCCCAACGGCGGTGACTTTTTTCAGCAGTTCGAGCAAGTTCCCTGATATCGTGACGCCCGCGACAGCTCCCCCCAAAGCGCCATTTTTGACTCGGACTCCCTTTGCCCCAAGAGAGAAGTCTCCGCTCACAGGGTTGAGCGTGTGAAGACCCATCAGCTCCAGCACGAGGAACCCGTCGTCCGTGCTCCTTATGAGAGAATCCCTTGATTCTCCGCCGGGTGTCAGGACGAGGTTGGACGTTCCAACGTCAGGAAGGCTCGCGAGGCTCCTCGACGCGTTTCCTGTTGTAATCGTCCCGTCTTTGGACGCGTATTGGAGATTATACAGGTAGGCGCTTGCGACTCCCGAGTCGATAAGAACCGTCCTCCCAGTCGGCGCGCCCTCTCCGTCGAACATCGACGAGCCCATCCGGGCAGGCAGACGGGCGTCGTCTGTAAGGGTGAGAACGTCGCCGGCGACCCTCGCGCCAAGTTTCCCCTTCATCATGGAGCGGCCCCTGTGCACGTCCGACGCGCAGAAGAGCTCCCCTACCTCGTCAACGAGCGACGCGGATATCTCCGGGTCAAGCAGCAGCGTATACTTGCCAGTCGCTAAAGGCTTGCCGCCGAGTATCCTCGCCGTTCTCTCCACAGCCAATCTGGAATAGCTGGCAAAATCGATGTCGCGCAGTCGTCGCTCGCCCTTGCCATACGAGCCCATCTCGAACGACTCACCATCCTGCAGGACTACAGCGACGCCGCAGGAGACGGAAGTTGAGCGCTTCCACCCAGACACTCCCTCTGAAGAAGCGTAAAATGTCTCACCGTCTCCGTCGCCCCAAGACGCGGCGCGCACCGACACGACGCGCGAATCCATGGAACGCGCCGCGGAGGTCATTTCGGCGCAGGCGTTCATTCGGAGCTCCGGCTTTATCGACAGGATGTCGTCGTCGTACTGTTCGAGAGACGAATCGTCTCGCTCCATGGAACCAGAGTAGAGCCTTATCCCATCCTCAGGTTCGGCCAGAAGACAGTTGGCGCGGCTCCACTCCAGCAGATCCCGCATCGCCTCCCATGAAAAGTTGTTTCCATAGGCGACGCCCTGACGACCGTTTTGTCCGATCACCCTAATGCCGATTCCTCCGGAGACACCGCTCGAGTTCTCCTCCGGCTCTCCGTCCAACAGGCTCAGACTGTGCGACTCGCTGAAAAAATACAGCACGTCTGCGCCCTCCACATCGCTGAACGACTTTGCGCGATCGAGGAGCCACGAGGCAAGAGCCTCGACCTCTCCCCTCCCCTTGCGTACCGTCACAGCGACAACGCCTCTTTAATGATCCCCACGGCTGTTTTCACTGAGTCCGCGTCAATCCCAACGTGAGTGACCATGCGAACTCTGCGCTTGCCCGGCGACCCTATGAGAAGGCCTTTTTCCGCGCAAAGACGAATCAGAGCCGCAGCGTCGACGGGCCCGTCGCCGGTGCTGAAATATACCATGTTAGTCCTGTGCGGCACGCTCTCGACCGCTACGCCCATCTCTCCAAGCATGTCCGCTAACAGCGCCGCGTTCGCGTGATCCTCGGCAAGACGCCCCCGCATATCTCTCAGGGCCACGAGCCCTGCAGCCGCGGCTATTCCGGTCTGCCTCTGTCCGCCGCCAAGCGATTTCCGGAATTTGCGCGCCCGTTCTATAAAGTCTCGGCTTCCGCACACGACCGAGCCCATAGGAGCTCCAAGACCCTTGGACAGACAGCACTGAAGCGAATCTACCCTCGAAGAATACTCTTTTACGTCCACTCCAAAATAAACGACAGCGTCGAACAAGCGTGCGCCATCGACGTGAACCTTAAGACCCATCGACCTCGCCTCGTCCGCCACCGCGCCAAAAACAGCGACGTCTATCGGCACACCGCCGGCGCTGTTGTGAGTGTTTTCGATAGTCAGGAGCTTCGTGTGAGCGTAGTGCAAATTGCCGCTCGGCTGATAAGATCCGTGAATCGACTCTATTGTGGGACAGCCGGAGGAGTCGTCGAGCGGATACGGCATAACCCCGGCTATCGCGGCCACGTTGCCGCATTCGTTTTTCCACGTATGCGAGTTCGCGCCCATCAGCACCCCGTCGCCTCGATCGCAGTGAGACAAAAGCGATATGAGGTTGCCCATGGTGCCGGAGCACGCAAAAAGTGCCGCCTCCTTGCCCAGCAGGGCGGCGGCGTATTCCTGAAGCTCGTTCATAGTCGGGTCGTCGCCGTACACGTCGTCGCCCACAGGGGCGTCGCGCATCGCCCTGCGCATCTCTTCCGTGGGTTGAGTGACGGTATCGCTCCTGAAGTCGAGATTGTTTACGCCATTTTTATCAGTTTTGTACCCCAAAATCGCAATTCCTCCGTCGTCTACGAAATATGCGTTATAGCCTTTATATTTATAGCGCCACTCCCAGCCTCGCCCACGGAAGAAATGACTCCGTAACTTGTACCCCGAGCGTTATACCGGGACGCCTCGCGCCGTGAAAATCCGAACCAGCCGTGGGGAAAAGATTGTGTTCGGAAGCGATCTTCAGGAACCCGAGCGCTTCATCCGCCTTGCAGTGGGAAGAGATACACTCAAGACCCCACAACCCGTACTCCGTCAGTTCGTCGAGAAAATCCCCGAGCCCCTTATTGTCCAGCCCTGTGAGCGAAGGATGGGCGAGCACAGGAAGGCCGCCGGCCTCTCTTATCAACCTGACGCAGTCCTCCGGAGAGTAGGCTTCGCGCGACACATAGGCCGCCGCGCCCTTTGCGAGATATTTAGAGAAGGCCGAGGTTATATCCGGTACATAGCCCTTTTTCACCAGGGCTGAAGCGAAGTGGGGACGCGCGATAACACGGCCCCCCGCCTCGAACTCGATATCTTCTATATTTATTTTTACGCCTTGCGAGTTGAGCCGCTCCAATATCAGGCTGTTTCGCTCGTTCCTGCGTTTTACGACCCATTCGAGAGCTTCTTCCAGCGGTTGCGTCTTCGTAAGCCTGTAGCCGAGTATGTGCGCGGTAAATGGGCATTTGGACGAGAGTTCCACCCCTGGCAGGTGTTTTATTGAATATTTTTTGCAAGCTGACGCAAAGGACTTTTGCCCGTCAAGGTTGTCATGATCAGTCAACGCAAGTATTACAATACCGCGCGCAGCGGCCTGTTTCGCTATCTCATCGACTGAGCATGTCCCGTCCGAGAACGAGCTGTGCACATGCATGTCAATCCTGATCATTTTAACGGCCAACCTCGCTCCAGATGAGGCCTAATTTTCCTCTTCGAGGAGTTCGTTGATTTCAAAGAGGGCGGCAAGGTCAAGCAGAACGATCAGGCGACCGTCCTCCATTTTTGCGACGCCGGTGACGTAATCCGTCCTGATCGCGCCGTTTTTCGACGTATCGCCAGTCTCGATAAGCGTGTCGGCAACGCTCCTGACCTCCCTCACCGCATCAACCAGCACGCCGAACTGGATGCCTTCGAATTCGGCCACGACTATGCGAGACTCGGCGGTGTTGTCCGTATAGGCGCCGCCCATCTTCATGGCGCAGTCCAGCACAGGTATGACCGTTCCCCTTAAATTGATCACTCCACGCACATAGTGCGGGGCATTCGGAACCCTCGTGATCCTTGGCGGCACATGGACAATCTCCCTTACGAGATTGACGTCCAGCCCACAGTGCTCGCCGACAAGGTCAAAAACAAGAAGCGTCCGCTCCGACTCCAAAAGCGCTCCGTCGTTTTTATCAGCGATTTTTCTCGCATTTTCGGCTGCTGTCCCAGACATGTTGTTCTACCTCCACTCAAAGCTTGACGATTTTCATTTCGACAGGGGCATTATCGCACATATAACGCGCCTCTTCAAAGGGGATATATCATGAAAATTATGATTTACGTATTTTGACTCACAATATTCAGCGTCGGCGCCAGGCGTATACAAAAGATCGGCCGGATGTTTCGCCCGGCCGATCTTTTGTCTCACTGAGAAAGCGTCGAGCGCTGAAGATCGAATGTATCTATTTCGCCGTCCGGTATGTCAAGTATGTAAGGAATGACTATCATCGCCACCTCGGATTTATCATGCACATCGTTTCTGGTCGTAAAGAGGTCTCCGAGGAGCGGTATATACCCTATGATCGGTATCCTGTTTCTGACGGACGACTTGTTGTCCCTGAAGAGACCGCCTACCACAAAAGGCTCGCCGTTTCTGACTCTGACGGTCGTCTCCACATGCCGATTCGCGGTACGCGGCGTCTGGGCGCCGAACCCTGTCGACACCATGCCGATGAGGTCACCGGCGTCGATCGTGATATCGACCGTGACTAGCCCCTCGCGGCCGATTATCGGGGTAAACGTGATGTTCGGCCCAACCTCCACAGTTGAGAATGACGCGTTGCCGTTCGCGTCCATCCCGGACGCGTACGTTATGTTCTCAGCGAGGTTGATGTTGGCGGATTGTCCGTCGAGCGTTATGATCGACGGGTGCGCGAGCACCTTCGCCTTGTCTGCTGTTTCGAGCGCGTTCAAGCCAGCCATCAATGTCCTTTCGGCGCCGTCTATAATCGTATCGCCGGCAGACGTTACGCTGTCGCCAGTATTCGAACCGCCTATTGGAAGACTGAGATCCATCGGCTCGAAAGCTCTGTTGCTTTGGTTGAATCCAACTCGAATCCCGGCGTTTCCAAATGAGGCAAGCCAACTGTTGTAGACGCCGGAAACGACCTGCTGCAAATCCTGAGTAGCGCTGTCCCTGACCTGGACTATCCTCGCCTGAAGCATTATCTGCCTGCCCGGATGATCCAGCTTCGTGAGCAGCTCGGCTATCTGCATGTGCTGCTCCTCGGAAGCGTCCACGTACAACGTCCTGTTTCTCGCGTCGAGCGTTGGCGGTTTTGAAAGAGGTACGAGCGCAGTCAAAGCGGCTGTGAGGTCGCCCCTGACCTGCCCGGCATTGTCGACCGCGTATGAGAGCTGGTACGCGCGGCGGATCTCTTTATCCAAGATGTGGGCGATGCTCTCAGGCGTGCCCACGACGAGAGTCTTGCCGACCATGGAGTAATTTACGTCCGCCATCCGGAGGAGGTATGAAAAGGCCTCGTTGAAAGGAACCTCTTTGAAGGATATCGACGGAATCGTGATATCGGGAACCGACGGATCCAGAAGGAGGTTCAGTTTCTGGATGTCGGCGAGCATCTCGAACACGGACTTCAGCTCGGCGTTCCTCAAATGCAAGCTCACCGGAGACTTGATCCCCAGCGGGTCGCCGTTTGAATAGACTTTGGCCTGCGGCGGCTCCGGAAGCGCCTTAGGCGGCTCGAATGCCTTCAGGATCATCAGTATATTGTCGCTGCCCGGGAGGCCCTCCACAGAATGGATCACGAGGGGCTTGCTCGTCGTAAACGTCAGCCTTATTCCCTCGTCCCCGTGCCTGCTGGCGTCGATCCTGTCGAGAAGCGGGATGTCGAACTGCTTCCACCACGTGTCCTTGCCAGGTACGTTGAACTTGAGGACGTCCCAGTCGTAGTCCTCCCACCAGTCATGTTTGTCCGTGACCTGCGGAAAACCTATGCGGTCAAACTGGACGACGAGCTTGTTCTCGCCTGGCGCCGACACCTGACGAGGCGCCGGTATGGAGCGCCCGCGAACGCGAACCTGAAGAGTATCGCCGCCGGCTTGCGTCACGCCAAGAGCGCCTATTATCGGAGACGGCGTCCCGGCAGCCGACGTGAGATCCGGGGGCATGTCCACTTTTGGAGGAGGCGGAGGGAAAAACAAACCTTTGTCGTTCCCATCGACATACGAAACGTTGCCGCCCGACGCAGCAAAGGATATGGACGAAAAGAGGAGTATCGTCGCCGCGACGAGCAATGGCGCAAAATGCCTGACCGACATGTTCCTGGCGAACCGGGTCATCTCTCCACCCCAACTATATAACTTTTTTTCATCCATGTGAATGTCACACCCTTCGAATCTATTTTGGTTATCCTGGCGTCTCCGCTCGCGAATTTGCTGCCCCTTCTGACTAAAAGCCCGCCCTCTTCGCCTTCGACGTCTATCATAGCGACGCTGTCGCCATCAGTGACAACGATGGCGAGCACTGTCACCCGAGGCGGCTCCGGCTCGGGGACGAACTCAATGATCCGATCCGGGGGGGGCGGCGGTGTCAGGATCGACGGAGAAGCGATGGGATAACCCCCGTGGATCTCGGCCATCAGGGCCGTCTGCATCGCGAAATTCGTCGCTTTTCCAACTCCCAAGAGATCGCCGGCCAATTGCATTACATCCTTCCCCTCGTCGAGCACCTCCTGATTTGGAGGCGTCGGGGGGGGGGGATCAATGTTCCGGCTTCGGTCGACCAAGTTCATCGTATCCCTGAAAAAATAAAAACTCCCGAAACAACAACCCATGAGGAGCACCATGATCAAAAGCTGACCTGCCCTCCCCTGTTTCGGGGTTCTGCTCCTGGTCGCAGTCCCTTTTGACGCGAGCCCGGAGGGTTTTTTTGCGGCTGCCTCTGCCATTGTTCTTCCTCCTTAGCTCTGGACTCTGCTCACAACGATCATGGAACCGGATGCTTGACCGTCCGACTGACCAGTTATGTTGAATTCAGCAACCCGCATCACTATAGAGCTGTTTCTGAACGCCGCGAGAACCTTCAGGATGTTGTAATACGGCCCATTGAACGTTATCTGAAGCCTAAGTTCGCTGCCGAGCTCCAGTTCGCCCGTGGTTGTGGATCTGCTTGTGTGTTCGACGTAGTTGGCGGTCATGACAGTGTCGACCACCGTGTAAAACTCGAGCGCGCTCGTCGGGAAAATTGTGTTCTGACGACCCGGCGCCGACGCGGCTGATTCGAAAGTCGTGTACTCATCCACAAGCTGCTTTCTGTCCTCCTGCGTTCTCGTGCCGCTCTCCAGCTGTGCGCTGATCGACATGAACTCCTCGAACGCGGTTTTGTACGTAAAGAGAAGCATGAACTGCGCCAGCAGCAGTAGAGCGATTATCATTGTCGCAAGAGCGACGTACAGCCGCTGTTGTTTTTGCGTCCTCATTATTCCGTCGCCTCCTGCGTCCCGTCAGCGTCAGGCGGCGGCGAGTCTAACGCCGCGCCGCCGGGCGATTCCGGCATGGACGCCGCTATGTCCGATATCGACCTCAGCGTGCAAGAGATCGCAAACTCAGAGATCATGGCGGCGCCAAGCGAGCCTTTCGTCGTGATTGGGGCGTCGACCAGAGACGTGATGTTTTTCATGCCGTCGAGCCTGGCGCTGAAATCGACTATATCCTGATCTGTAAGGGCCGAACCCCTCATTGTGGCGCTCCCCGGACGAAGTTCGAGACTCTCCACCTTCATTCCGGAAGTGACTATGCCTTCGAGCGCCGCCATGAACTCTATGCTTGGAAGCTCCTGCCTCGTGAACTCGAGGTAAGCCCTTGTCCTGTCCCTGAGAACCCTCATCTCCTCTATGCGGGCGGCGAGGCGGTTGGAGTTGGCAGTCACGACGCTCAGGTTGCCGTGTGTAGCCGCAAGCCTAACATTGACGTCACGCAGGTTGTATGTAATGTTTCCGATGTTGAAGAGCGACAGCAGGACGAAAGCAACAAAAAGAAGGACACTCAAAAGCCTCAGTAAGTCTACCTGCTGATCCTGTACACGAACAAGGTGCTGAGGTCTTAAATCAAATAATACTTTCATGGTTTATCTCACCTCCGAAGGTCTCAGAGCGAGCCCGAGGGCCACTTCCCAGCCATAAGGCTGAGCGGGAGGGTTGATTATGTTCCAGGCCTTCCAGGGATTGATTATCGTTATCGGGCACGAAACGGCCTCGGACACGCTCGCCCGTATAGCTTCGCCCTGATTCGCCCCATATCCCCCGATGTAAACTCTCTCGGCCGAAAAACCCCTCATCTGGGTCGAGGCGAAGTTCACAGTGGCCTGAAGATCCCTCGTGAAGTTCTCAATTGTCCTGCCGCTCGAGTCCTCTGTGGCAAAGGACTGAGTGGTGTTCCTGTATACAATGCCATTATCCCTGTACGTGGCCACTATAATGCTGCTCACGACCCCGGCGAGGGCGTAGACGTTGAAACCGCCCGGGGCATCCGGGCCCATGAGGCATCGAAGCATCGAGACGGGCGAGGGCTCTATACTTCCTAGCTGTATACCGACGGAGTTCGCGGCTAGCATGAGGTTGTCTACCGTCGAGCTGCGAACCGCGGCCGCTATACAGTCAACGACAGCGCCGGAGGATGATTCGTCGTGCCCAGGACGATCTATGAAGTTGACGTCGTAAACGGCGTCGTCGACAGGTATCGGGAAAAATTTGTCGAACTCGTACCTGAAAGCGTCCTTCGCGTCGTCTAGGCTCATCTGCGGAAGCTCGAACGTGCGAAGGAGAACGTCCTTCGACTGTATGCCGGCATGCACCCTGCCAGCCCATTTGCGCCCAATGACCTTTTTGAGCGACTTCAAATTTTCTTCTATTTTTTTCTGGTTAGAAAACAGCTCGCCGCCGACTTCGCCCAGATCGTAAGGAGCATCTATGCATTGCTCCACGCGGTACGCGCCTCTGCCCGACTCGGAGACTTCAACGTACTGCATCACCCCTCCGTAGACGAACAACCCGGCGCTGGTGCCGCTTGCCTTTTTGCCTAACAGTGCCATTTAGGCGCCTCCTTTGATGAAGCTTGATACGGCTGTGGGGCAGCCTTTATTTATTAAGTCATTCATGCTTTTCCGAAAACCGGCACTCCAATACAGACAAGACGCTTTCTTCAACTGTGAAGATATAATCACAACTCACATGCGTCTGTCAATAACACGATCATGATAATTCACATAAAAACAACATAAAAAAACCAATTGTCAAATAAAACCGCGCAACAAGATGAACTAAATCTTGTAAGTTTATTGTCAGCCATCTCTCCTCTCCGCGCTGAGAATATAATAGCCTATAATTCAAAACTTGAAAAGAGCCCCAACTAACGCAGCTGCGGCTATGTAACAGACAGGATGTTTTTTATATCTCCTCAGGAGGTAAAAAACCGCGAGGAAAAGCAGCGATCCTCCGTAATTTATTGATATACTGATATCAGTGAATCGAGTAATGTCGAGGCGCCCAAAGAGAGTCATTTTTATGATGCCAAGCGCCGTCGAAGCGATCAATGCCGTGACGGTCGGCCGAGTGCCGTAAAACGCGCCCTTGACGAAACGATTTTCCTTAAACCTGTCCAATACCCCGGCTACCGCGGCTATTATGACGACTGAGGGAGCAATGAGCGAAAATGTCGCCAACACGCCGCCGAGAGGACCTCCGGCGCTGAAACCGGCGTACGTGGACATGTTGAGGCCAATGGCCCCTGGCGTCGATTCCGAGATAGCTATCATGTCGATAAGCTCTTCGCGAGTGAACCATGTATAATTATCGGCGATGCGATATAGAAACGGCAAAGTGGCTAGCCCGCCTCCTATGGAAAAAAGCCCGGTTTTCATAAATTCCAGCGCTAAAGAAAGAAAAACCGTCATGGCAAGCCCCTTCTCCCGGTAATTATTATTCCTGACACCGCGCCTGCGACGACTGGCAATATCGGCGTGACATCCGCAAAAGCGAAGACCAGCATGGAGACGAGGAAAATCAAGGCACAGGCCCTGTCTTTTACGCTGTTTTCCCACATGTTGACGGAAGCGTCCAGAACAAGGGCTGCCACAGCCACTCGGATTCCGTTGAAAGCATGAGCGACCGCCTCGTAATGTAAAATATTTTCTATGAACAGCGCAATTATCAGAATGACGATGATAGAAGGAGCGACAATGCCCAAAGCCGCTGCGACGAGCCCTGGAAATTTTCTCCTCGCGTGTCCGATGAACATCGATATGTTCACGGCAATGATGCCGGGCAAACTCTGGCTGATGGCGTAATAGTCGAGAATTTCCCCGCCGGTTGACCAATGGAGTTTTTGCTCGACGTCCTTCTGCAGGATGGGGAGAATCGCATAACCGCCGCCGAATGTAAACAGGCCAATTTTAAAAAAAGTGAAAAATATAGTTGTCAATTCATTCATCAGGCTCGACCCCGCAGAGGCCATCACTCCCATTATCGCTCGCTCCCGCTCCGCCAGTACGGCGTCCCGTCTAAAGCTATCACAATTTGCATATTTATAGTACTTGATGAAGCGAGATGTTTCAAGCAATCAAAAAATTTCATTCCAAATCTCGGCCGCAATCAGTATTCCCTTGAATTAGCGGAATTTATGGTAATATGACCGGTAAATCTATAGACCACGAAACATCGTCGATCTTTTGAGACAATATAAAACTCTGGAGAGATGCCGCATGATGATAAGAACCCGATTTTATCTCGTGATAGTGTTTTGTATTTTATTAAGCCTCTCAGCTGCCATTTTTACGAACTACGCAATGTTCAAAAAGGAGATAGTGAGAACCCTCCACACGAGGGAGGAACTCATGACAAGGGAGATTAAAAACGACATAGAGAGCAGGATCTCCATCGTCTCTCACGCAATCGAGTCCATGAAATACAACGACGACGCCGCGGTTTATCTCGACGCGTCGACTGACGGAGAGGATAGGGCGGCGGCGCTTCAGAGGATAAACGGCATTCTGCGCTACATACAGCGCTCAGTCTACTTCGCGGCCGACGCGTATTTGAGCGACTTCGACGGTAATGTCAGGATTTCCACGGGCGAGGCCGGCGCTAACATCGCGGACGAGAGTTATTTCAAGGAAGCCTTGTCGGGCCTTACCCCCTCTGCGTTTATTTCGGGCGGTTACGACAATTCTTCCACGTCGCTCACATTTGCGGGACCGATAGGAAAGAAGGCCGGAAGAGGCGTAATCGCCGTCACCATAAATCTGGAGAGACTTCTCGCCCAGGAGACTGCCGCGCGATTCCACTACGACGAGAGGAACACCCTTTTTCTGCTCGACGGCGGAGGGGCCGTCATCATGCGCGCCGGAACCGACGACAGTCTCAAAAACAAATTCGCCATTGAGGCGCTTTTCCCATCGGCGCAGCAACAGGAACAGGACATCAGCATGGAGTTCCAAAAGGGCATTCTGTTCTCCTCCGTCCTCTCTGGAGCGAGATGGCGTCTGGTTTCCTATGTCCCAGCCAGCAGCCTTTACGCCCCTCTCGAGGACTTTCGGACGATCAGCCTGGCTATTTACGCACTTGTGCTGCTCGTCGCTGTACTTGGGTCGAACTTGCTCGCGACGTCCATAATCCCCCGCCTGAAAAACGGGCTTGACTTCGCCGAGGCCGTAGTGTCCGGCGATATCTCCGGCCGGCTGGAGGAGGCGCCGTCCGACGAGATCGGAAGGATGTTTGGCGCCGTAAACGTTATGGTCGACCACCTCAGGAAAGCCATCGACAAGGCGACGGTGCA
The DNA here is from genome assembly GCA_031289775.1 of Synergistaceae bacterium. Lineage (GTDB taxonomy): Bacteria > Synergistota > Synergistia > Synergistales > Synergistaceae > JAITOY01. The sequence continues at coordinate 21,510 of JAITOY010000056.1, read as the reverse complement.
GGAGCAGAGGGCCACTCAGGCGAGCGACGAGCTGTTCATGCATAATTCGAGGCTCGAGATGATCGTGGAGGAGAGGACGTTCGAGCTGGAGGAGGCCGGGAAACACACTCGCTTCATCCTGAACCTCACTGCCGAGGCCATATTCGAACTAAACACGGCAGGTCTGATTACGTTCGCGAATTCCACGGCGCTCAAGATGCTCGATCTGGAGGAGGCCGACGTTCTGAGCCGAAATTTCTTCGAGGCGATGACGTGCGAAAACCAACGGAACACGCGATACGAGGACACGACGGAGGCGTTGATGGAGGCTGTAGGCTCCGGCGAGAACAGGCGCCTGCACAACGTCTGGATCACTGGAAAAACAGGCAACAAAATACCGGTGTCCGTGTCGGTGTCGCCTATTATGAAACACGAATCAAAGGCAGGAACCCTCATAACGTTGATAGACCTCACGGAGGCCACAAGAGCCGGCAAAATGGTAGAGGCGCTCTACGAGAGCACTGAAGAGAGCTACATTTTTTTCTCGGATTCCTTCAAGCCCATCGACTGCAACCCGGCTTTTGTCGAACTCCTGAAGGCCGGGAACAAAAACGAAGTCCTGAGCGACTACTTCCGTTTTTCGCCGTTCCTCCAGGATTCAGGCGTTCCGTCGGAGGCGCTTTTCAGCGCGATGGCGGACGACACAAACGAAAAGGGCGAGTCATGTTTCGAGTGGACGCACCAGGACTCAGACGGGAGAAAGATTCCCTGCCTCGTGAGAATGACGCTCGTCGAGGTCAACCAGCAGAGAATGGCAATTTCAAGCGTCCACGACCTGAGCGACCAGAAAAACGCGGAGGAGGCGCTGACGAACCAGCGCGAACAGTTGCAGGATATACTGAACTCCAGCCCGACCACAATGATGATAGTCGCAGAGGGCGCCATAAGAAAGATCAACGACAACGGAACAGCCATGCTGGGGCTTGCCGTTGGCGATTCTCCCATAAAAATGTACGAGGATCAGTCTCAGCGCGCAAAGGCTCTGGCAGCGTTCACAGCGGGCGATGTCGTGAGGGGGTGGCTCATCCAGATGCTCACGCCGTCCGGCGAGGTTCTCGACACGCTAGTGTCGCTGCACCCGTTCGTCTACGAGGGTAAGCAGTCCATTCTGGCGTGGATATCGGACGTTACAGAGCTGACGCAGGCAAAGGTAATGGCCGAGTCCGCCGCCCAGGCGAAGAGCGATTTCCTCGCGAGCATGAGCCACGAGATACGGACGCCGATGAACGCGATAATAGGGCTGACGCACCTCTGTATGCAGACCGACCCGAACGAGAAGCAGTTCAGCTACCTCGTCAAGATACAAAAGGCCGCAAACGTGCTGCTCTCCATAATAAACGACATACTCGACTTCTCGAAGATCGAATCCGGAAAGTTCACGCTCGACAGCACGCCTTTCAAAATCAGGGAGATGACGAAAAGCCTGTGGGATCTCATAGCGTTCAAGGCTGAGGAGAAGGGCGTCAAGTTCGAGATGAACGTCGGCCCCGATGTGCCGGAGGTCTTCATAGGAGACCCGCTCAGGCTGAACCAGGTGCTTTTGAACCTCTGCAACAACTCCGTCAAGTTCACCGCGAAGGGATCAATCCGGCTCGACATAACGTCGTCCATAACGGGAGAGTCGTCGGACCTCCGCGAAGTCGTGGAGCTGCGCGCATCCGTGACCGACACAGGGATCGGCATGACGGATGAGCAGGTCAAAAAACTCTTCAAACCGTTCACTCAGGCCGACGGCTCCATCACGAGAAAATATGGCGGCAGCGGTCTCGGACTCTCCATTAGCAAACACCTTGTCGAAAGCATGGAGGGCAGGATATGGGTCGAGAGCGTCCCGGACGAGGGCAGCACGTTCAGCTTCGTCGTCCGCTTGCCAGTCGTAGCCGATTTCGAGAAGATGGCGCTCGAACTTCCCGACTCCGAGGACGTCGACATGTACGAGACGGACGGCGAACTGCCCAAAATAAACGCAAAGGTTCTCCTCGTTGAGGACAACGAGATAAACCAGGAGATAGCCGTCGAACTTCTGACTCAGTTCGGAGCGGAGGTGGACGTGGCGCCCAACGGCGCGGAGTGCCTCGTGACGCTTGGATCCGCGCACTACGACCTCGTGTTCATGGACGTCCAGATGCCCGTGATGGACGGTCTCGAAGCCACGAGGCGAATAAGGGATCTCATGAGATATTCGAAGGACGATCTGCCGGTGATCGCCATGACCGCCCACGCCATGAAGGGCGACTACGAGAAGAGCATGGAGGCCGGCATGAACGACCACATAACAAAACCGATCGACCCGAACGAGCTTTACCGTACGCTCAGGAAGTGGGGCGCGCGAAAACCGGCCCGGTAGCGCGCGGATTCTCCACTAGAACACAGCGTAATCCGAGTCACGCATATCCGATATGAACATGTGCCCTGGCGCGTGCGTGATGGCAAACGGCGGACAAGACTTCATGACCGCTGCCTGCGGCGTCACGCCGCAGGCCCAGAAAACTGGCGTTTCGCCCGGTTTTATCGTGACCGGGTCGCCAAAGTCCGGCCTGGCTATGTCGGATATCCCTATGGCCCGCGGTTCGCCTATGTGGAGCGGGGCGCCGTGCACGGACGGGAAACGGGCCGTGCAGGCAACGGCCCTCGGCACGTCGCGATGTCGAATCGGCCTCATGCTCATCACCATGTTTCCGGAGAACCGCCCAGCTCTCGCGCATGGTATGTTCGTGAGGTACATGGGAACATTCACTCCCTCCTCTATGTGACGGACAGAAATGCCGGCGTCGAGCAGCGCGCTCTCGAACGAAAACGAACAGCCGATCATAAAGGCGACGAGATCGTCCCTCCACTCGGATTTTATATCACAGGGCTCGGAGGCGAGTTCGCCGTCCCTCCACACGCGGTACTTTGGCAGGTCAGTGCGGATGTCCGCGCGCCTTGCTATCATCCGAGGCTCCGGGTCTCCGGCCTCCGTTACGTCCAATATGGGGCAGGGCCTCGGGTTTCTCGTTGCGAAGAGCAGAAAATCATACGCCCAATCCTTTGGCAGGATTATCATATTAGCCTGGACGCGGCCAAGCGAGAGTCCGGACGTGGGCGACTCCCACTCCCCCCTCCTTATGATCGCCCTTACATCCGCGCCCGAGGCGCGCGCGAGCGATTCAGCAGTATAACTCATCTCGAAAACCGCCTCCTTGCCGGAGCGATAGTCACTCCGGCCTCTTCGAGCGCGCGGCGCACAGCGAGCGCCATGTCCACGGCCTCGCGAGCGTCTCCGTGCAGACAGATAGAATCCGGCCGCAGTTTTATCTCGGCGCCGTCCGCCGTCTCGACCCGGCCCTCCGTGACCATCGTGACGGCGCGCTTAGCCACGAGCGCAACGTCGTGTAAAACAGCCCCCTCCAGCGATCGCGGCAAAAGAGACCCGTCTGAGCTATACGCCCTGTCGGCGAAGACCTCCGACGCAAACGAGAGGCCAGCGTCTCTCGCCGCTGCCTCAAACTCCGACCCAGCGAGGCCAAGGAGCGCCGATACGCCCCCATCCCTCGCCGCCGCCGCGACGGCCCGCGCCAGCTTTGCGTCCTTCGCGGCCTGGTTATACAGCGCGCCATGCGCTTTCACGTGATCCAAGGAAACTCCGCCAGCGCGGCAAAACGCGGAGAGCGCGCCTATTTGGTACAGGCAATAGTCATATACCTCATCAGGATCGCAGGACATGTTTCTCCGGCCAAATCCGAGGAGATCTGGAAAGGAGACGTGTCCGCCTATCGCGACACCGCGCGAGGCGCAAAGCGCCACAGTTCTTTTCATTATCGACGGGTCGCCCGCGTGATACCCGCACGCCACGTTCGCCGACGACACACACGACAGAATCGCTTCGTCGTCCCCCATGCTCCATACGCCAAAACTCTCGCCGAGATCGCTATTCACGTCGACCGTTTTTTTCGATTCGTCCGTCTCGCTAAACCCTATAGCGTTCACCCCCTCCTAAAAAGCCGGTAAAGAAGGCCTCGACCTGTGAGTGGCGCGAAGTTCGGCCACGCTCCAGAGATCCATTTCGAATTTTTTCAGTCGCCATACAGCGTCCTCTGTTGTGACCCTCCTGAAACGAACCTCGCTTCCAGGCGCCCTCTGAGCGAGAGCCGCGACCGACCATGAGCTGACTACCGCGATCTTTGAGTACCCACCCACAGTCTGGCAGTCTGACATCAAAACTATCGGTTTCCCGTCGCCCGGAACTTGAACCGCCCCGTGCACTACGGCTTCCGAGATAATATTCGCCCCGTCGGGGCCGCCCATGTGCTCGAGCGCCGATCCGTCGAGGCGGCAGCCCATCCTATCCGATCTGTCCGTGACGACGTACGCCGAGCCATAGAAAGTTTTTATTCCTTTTTCGGTAAAAGCGTCGACCTGCGGCCCGTCCATCGCGTCGATCGGTTCGTCTGGCGAGCGGGAGAGACGAAGCGCCTCTGGGCAAACGAACCCCTCGGCCGCCCGCCAGAGCGGGCGCGGCGCCCCAAGCTCGACTACGTCGCCGGCCAAAATGGCGCGCCCAGAGTATCCTCCAAGTTTTGCCCTGACGTGCGTCGAGCGGCTTCCCATGACGAGGGGAACGTCTATACCGCCGCTGATACACAGATAGGCGCGGCATCCGCGGCGAGTTCCCCCTATGGAGAGCCTGCCCCCCGGCGCAATACGCCGGACGGTCCACGCCCCGAAGAGCTCTCCGTCGATTCGCGCGTCAAATTCCGCCCCGACGAGGACGAGACAGCGCTCATCGAGAAAGACGACATCGGGGCCGAGGAATGCCATCTCGAGCGCGGCGTCGTTAGGGTCATTGCCGAGCATGACGTTACCCATTAAAAGAGAGAAGCGATCCATTGGACCCGAGAGAGAGACGCCGCGACTGAGCCCGCCCCATCTGCCGAGATCCTGAACTATCGTGAACAGCCCTGGTTTTTCGACGACAAACGCCATCACCGGCCACAGGGGTCGAGGCGCTCCGGCTCGTATTCCGCTTCGACTCCGCGCCTTATCGCCCCGTACTCTACATCCGATATGCGCGTGAAACGAACCCAGTCGCCGGCCTCGATCAGTGTGGGGTTCTTCTCGTCGAGCGGGTTGAAGAGCAAAAGCGGGGTTCTGCCTATCAAGTTCCACCCCCCAGGGCCATCCACGCTGTAAGCGCCAGTCTGAAAACCAGCGATGCCAACGCTCCCGGCCAATATCATAGCGCGTGGGTTCTCCAGCCTCGGGGTCGCCAGGGAGTCGTCCATCCCTCCGAGATAGCCAAACCCAGGTGTAAAACCAAGCATATGGCAGTAATAATCCCGCGCCGTGTGCCTGCGGACGATCTCCTCCTCGTCGAGGCCTGAGTGCGCCGACACCCTCGACATGTCTGGCCCATGCCGGCCGCCGTAAGCGACCGGCAAAACGACTATCCTTCCAAAGCTCTCCGCTTCCGCGCCCGATTCGGCGAGTTTCGATCTCACGATTTCGACGAGCGCGCGACGCGGCAGCTTTATCGGGTCGTAATGAATGGCGAGCGATCTGTACGTCGGGACGCACTCGAGCAGCCCGCTAATTTTTTCGCCGGACATAACCCGGCTCAGACCGCGAAGCCTTACGTTCGCAGCCATTTCGATGGCGTCCGAAAACTCTACGACGAGACATGCCTCCCCCAGCGAAATGAACCTTGGAATGTCGTACACTTATCAAAACCCCCTCGTTTTCCGAGATATTTATTATACAGTATCAACCTCAATGACAGTGGCGCATCGCTTCGTTTCGTTGTAATATGCGAGCCTGATTATTTGTTCGGGGGAGTGGGACATGAAGGTCATCATAATTGGCGATGGGAATGTCGGGTACAACATCGCCGAAAATTTGTCCAGGTACGGCAATGACGTCACGATCATAGATAAAAACGCCGAGTCGCGGCGCAAGGCCCTTGAAAATCTCGACATCAGATACGTCAAGGGCAACGGCGCCAACGCTTCCGTGCTCATCGACGCGGGCGTCAGAAGCACGGATCTGCTCATCGCCGCCACGTCAGGGGACGAGATGAACATGGTCTGCTGTCTCATCGCGAGGAGGCTTGGCACGGCGCATATCGTCGCGCGAATCCGCGACCCGGAGTACGCTGACGAGCTCTCTGGGATTCAGGAGGATCTCGGGCTAGACATGGTCATCAACCCCGAGCGGGCCATCGCGAGGGAGATAGCGAGGCTCCTCGCGTTTCCACCGGCCATCGGCGTTGAGACGTTCGCTAACGGGCGCGTCCAGATGGTGGAGATAAAAGTCCTGAGCGGCATGCCGATAGCGAACAAACAGTTGATGGTCATATCGAGGAATATCTACCAGCCGATACTCATAGGGGCTATTCTGCGCGGGGACGACGTCATCATCCCGAACGGCGGCACCGTTCTGCTCGAGGGCGATGTCATCTACATCGTCGGGCGGCCCTCGAACGTATTCCGCTTCTGCACGCTGATAGGCATTCAAATTCGCAGGATAAAAAATGTGATGATCATCGGAGGCGGAAGGGTCGGCTATTATCTGGCGAGACTACTCGACGAGATGGGCATCGGAGTTAAGATCGTCGAGAGCGCCTACGAGAGGTGCGTGACGCTTGCGGAGGCACTCCCGGAGGCGCTCGTCATAAACGGCGACGGGGCGGACGACAGCCTGCTCCGCTCGGAGAGCGTCGGCGAGATGGGAGCCTTCGTCTCCGTCACGGACAGAGACGAGGTGAACCTTATGACGGCGCTCCTCGCCAAGAGGCTCGGAGTCCCGAAGGTCGTGGCGAAGATCAGCCGGGCCGACTACGCCAACCTGCTCGGCGACATCGGGCTCGACAATATCGTCTCGCCTATCGCGGTGACGGCTAACTACATACTGCGCTACGTGCGTGGGCTCCAGAACGCGGAGGGGAACACTGTGAACTCGCTCTACAGGATCATAGGGGACAAGGCTGAGGCCATAGAGTTCACGGCTAACGAATCGGCGAAGATGATAGGAATTCCCCTGAAGGAGCTTCGGCTGGCCCCGGGCGTTATCGTGGTCATCATCGTCAGGAAAAGCAAAGTGATTATACCCCACGGAGACGACTGCATAGAGCTGCACGACAGCGTCATACTAATGACGAAGGGGCTCGAGCCCACTGATTTGAACGACATAATCCTTTCGTCCGACGCTCCTGTTTTCCAGCATCCCGCCGTTGTACCCATTCCGCCGTTCGCATCCATGAAGGGTAGCGCGTGAACACAGGGATGATCGCGGCGAGTCTCGGGCTGCTGCTTTACATCGAGGCCGCTTGTTTGGTTCCGCCACTGCTCGTCGCGCTGTTTTACGGAGACGGTGACTCGCCTGCCTTTATCGTCGCCATCCTCGCAACCGTCGTCTCCGGTTTCGCCGCCCGGGCGCGGAAGATCGAGCGCCACGATATCTACCCGAGGGATGGTTTCGCGATAGTGGGGTTGGGGTGGCTTTTGGCCTCGCTCTACGGTGCGCTGCCCTTTTGGGCGAGCGGCGCAATGCCATCCGCTGTGGACGCGATTTTCGAGTCAGTCTCCGGGTTTACGACGACTGGGGCCAGCATCCTCCGCGACATAGAAGTTTTGCCGAAGGGAATCCTCTTCTGGCGCAGCTTCACACACTGGGTCGGAGGCATGGGTGTGCTCGTGCTCATGATAGCGATAATTCCGTCGGCGCGCGCGAACACGTTCAACATAATGCTGGCCGAGAGCTCTGGGCCGTCCACAGATAAATTCGTTCCGAAGGTGGGGCGGGTGGCGAGGATTCTGTACGCCATCTACGGGCTTATCACGCTCACCCAGGTTTCACTCCTCTTCGCAGGGGGGATGCCGCTCTACGACTCGTTCATACACGCGTTCGGCTCCGTCGGGACGGGGGGCTTTTCGAACAAAAACGCGAGCGTAGCGGCGTACGACAGTCTCTATCTGGAGTGCGTCGTCATGTTTTTCATGGCCATATCAGGCGTGAACTTCACGCTCTATTACTCCCTCTTCAGACGCGACTGGAGGCCTGTGAGGACGAACGAGGAACTGCGCCTTTACTTTTTCATCATTGCGGCCTCGACTGCGCTCGTTGCCATCAACACGGGCGCTCTGTACGGCTCGTTCGCCGAGGCGCTGAGACGCGCGTCCTTTCAGGTCGTCTCCGTCATCACGACGACCGGCTTCGCAACGGCCAACTTTGACAGTTGGCCGGCGTTCAGCCGAAGCGTGCTCCTCTTCCTGATGCTGGCAGGCGCCTGCGCTGGATCCACTGGCGGCGGGCTCAAGTGTGTAAGACTGCTGCTATTGGCGCGCGCGGCGAAGCGCGAATTCGTCAAGATCGTACACCCGAACGCGGTGTACGTCGTGCGCCTGAACGGGAGGGCCGTCGACGACGGAACGCTCTCCGGCGTTCTCGTCTTTTTTTTCATGTACGTCTCGGTAGTCGTGATCGCCGCCCTCGTAGTCTCGTTGGACGGGACTGACCTCGTCACCTCGTCGAGCGCCGTCCTGTCGTGCGTCGGCAACATCGGCCCCGGCCTAGGCGGCGTCGGCCCCATCGGGAATTACGCCGGATTCCCGCCGTTTTGCAAAGCCACGCTGTCGCTGTGCATGATAATAGGAAGGCTCGAAATATATCCGATCCTTCTGCTCTGCTCGCCGCCGTTCTGGTCGGGCAAACGGACGTAGGTTGATCAAGCGGGAACGTTGATGTGTTATTTCATGTTGGTTCTCCATTTCGCGAGTAATATATCGCGCAAAAACTTCAAGCAACAAGTTGAGGCTCTTTGAGATGATAAAATACCTTTGACATCATGCCAATATAAAACTACACTTAAGTTTTAATGCCAATCGGAGCGGATCGTTCTTTATGGAGATTTTGATAAGGCGCCGGGGTTTTGCGCGGGGGAAAAACCAGTCTAAAACAGGGTTCGATATTCTACGCGAGAGGGCACGAATTTGTAAGATAACGGCAAGGAGGATAATTTATGTTGAAACCCGCAAACCGCTCCACGGTGGGAGATTTTGTATGGGATCAATTTGTAGAGCTGCTGAATAGCGGAAAATACAAATTGGGTGAGAAACTACCGCCTGAAGCGGTAATGTGCGATGAACTGAAGGTCAGCAGACCTGTGTTGCGCGAAGTTATTAGAACTCTGCGTTATCTTGGATATCTGGAAACGGTGCATGGAGGCGGGACATATATTTCCAAGATGCCCCTGAACCCAACGTTATCCGGTATTAAGCTCCGGTTGGCGCTTGAAAAACAACAGCTTCTCGACCTATGGGAGATCAGGAATATCATTGAAGTAGAAGCTACTGCCCTTGCAGCGGAGCGCGCAACCGATGAGGAAATGCAGGAGATTCTCCTCGCGTCAGAGGAATATCACAGCAAGGTTGTTTCGAAAAGCACAAGGGAGGAAACAATTAAATCCACTGAGTCCTTTCATTACGCCATCGTGGCTGCTGTGCATAACAACATTCTTATGTCCGTGTTGCAGGACATATCCAACCTATTGACCCATTCGCGCGAGTTGAGCATTCAAGTCGAGGGTTCCAGCGAGCGCGCCGATGAATACCACTCGGTCATCGCCAAAGCTATCTTATCGAGGGACGCGGACGAGGCAAGAAAGACAATGCGCGCACATCTTATCGACGTTAGGCATGACTTGGAACGCTATCTCACAAAGCAGGAGGAGAAAGACGAAAAATAAACCCAAACTCACAGGTTGGGTAGTTGATAATGGTGTTGAGTTCGGTAATAGTCTTGATTTAAACAAAATCGAACTTTCACCCATTGGGTGAAAAGCCGAATCTCGTGAACGCAGAAATAAATAGCGTCTACAGAAATTTGGACTCGTCAACCTGCGGATTTGGGAATAAAACCATTCCATTGACAATTCGTTTAAAATCGTGATAACATCGTGTTGTAAATTGTTATTACAAATTTAAGAGTATATAATTTCAAAATATTGAGCGACTGACTGGGGGTCCTGGCCATCGAAAAGAATCGCTTTCAATTTTTGACATATGCAGGCTTTCATATCGAAACATCAGCCGGTTTCCATATACTCATCGACCCTTATTTGGACAACAACAAGAATATTGATATGACCTCGGACGATTTTGAGCACATAGACCTAATATTGGTGTCGCACGGACCCTTTGACCACGTTGGCGATACCGCGAAATTAGCGAAAAAACACAAGTGCGCCGTCGTCTGCCCAGATGACGTAAAAATGCTTTTGATCGATGGCGGCGTACCCCGCGAGCAGATTACGATGGTGTGCTGGGGCCTTGTTACAAAAGTTGGCAATATTTCGATAAAAACGATCGAGAACCACCATAGGTCTCTCGTCACGTTAAAAAGTGGCATGATCGTCTCCTGCCCGCCGGTTTGCTTCGTAATTACCCTGGAGGATGGCACTCGCATCTACAACTCAGGCGATACGGCCATTTTCAGCGACATGAAACTTCAGGGGCAGCTTTATCGTCCGCATATTGGTCTTATGAATGTCACGGGGGATTTTGAAATGGATCCCCAATATTCTTGTGCCGAGATGAGCCCCTATGAGGCCGCGCTGGCTACTCAGTGGCTTGGTCTGGATACAGTTCTGTGCTGCCACTATATCCGAAGAGACGACCCCGATATCGCTGAATACATGGGTTACATAAACGACATCAACAGGAACGCGGCCGGCGCGAGCGCGATCAAAGCCGTAGCGCTGGAGCCCGGCGGTTGGTACGAGTACTCCTGTCCAGGAGCGTCGCTTTGAGACCATTTAGGCCTCTGACATAATCAGCCCTTCCTTAATTTTTCAACGTGTCCCCGGCGTGTTTGCCAAATTTAAATAGTTAGGAAGATTTTAAATGCGATTCGGTTGCTGCGGAAGTATGATCGACCCTGATAACGACAAAACCGGGATCAATATAATCGAAGCCCTCGCTGACGTTGGTTTCGATTATATTGAACTTTCAATTCGCGACATAATGGCTCTTGAAAGGGAGGCTTACACAAATTTGTCCGGGCGAGTCAGAAAATCCGGAATTTTATGCGAATCATGCAATAATTTCATGCCGAGACATTTAAAAATGACAGGGGAAACAGTCGATCGTGGAGCGGTGCTCAGCTATATCAGGGATACTGCTGCTCGCGCCTCTGAATTGGGAACAAGGATCATTGTCTTTGGAAGTCCCTGGGTGCGTGATGTGGATCCTGGTTTCAGCAAAGATACAGCATTTTCCCAGATGGCGGATATACTGACCTCTGTCGGCGATATCGTGAGAGAATACGACATCATAATAGCTATGGAGCACGTCAATCGCGTCGACGGCAACATTTTCACCTCTATACCAGAGACCTTGAATTTAGTCCGGACAGTGAATCATCCAAACGTGAGGCTTTTAATCGATTTTTTTCATATGCAGATGGAAAAGGAACCTGTTGATGAGGTTTTGGACGCTGGTTCTTTGTTGAGTCATATACATTTTGCCCGACTATACAAGCGTCTTTTCCCTAAGGATTTCTGTGAGGACGAAAATTATAGCCCCTTCTTTCAAAACCTGAAAAAAATCAGCTACAACAGTCGTATCAGCATTGAAGCATACACGCGGAATTTCTTGGAGGATGCTGGTGAGAGCCTGGCGTTCCTCAGGGGCGTTTTTTCCTGAATCTTTTTTACGAAAGTCTTTTGGGATGGCAAAATTATGAAAAACGGAGACTGCAAATAATGAAACGAAGTATTTACACTCAAGTGTCGCTGGATTTAACGAATATAAAAGAAGCTCTTCCCATGGCCGAAATAGCTGCCCATGTCGGAATAGATTGGCTGGAGGCAGGCACTCCGCTCATACTGGGCGAGGGGTTGCGCGCTGTAAAGGCGCTAAGGGAGCGCTTTCCCGAACACCCAATTGTGGCTGATTTGAAAACTATGGATGGCGCTGGCCTGGAGGCTGAAATGATGCTTGACGCCGGCGCAACCCATGTTGTTGTGATGAGCCAGGCTCACTGGGCTTCCGTAACTGAGATGGTTAAAATGGCCGACCGATACAAAGGGTACGTCATGGCCGACGTACTCAACGCGCCGGACAAGGCGCTCGCGGCAAAACGTATGCAGGAATTGGGCGCCGACTGGATCATCGTTCATACAGGATATGACGAACGCCGTTACGTAAAGGGGGGTTCGCCTCTCGATGACCTTCAGTCGGTGCTGGACGCTGTCAGTATCCCCGTCCAGGCTGTTGGCGGGCTTTCCATAGAGCAGGCTTTACAATGCGTTAAAATGGGCGCCGACTCCCTGGTAATAGGCGCCCCGCTTGCGATAAACGCGGATAAATTCGCAGTCGGAGATGACTACGAGACGATACTGAAGGACGTGGTTGGCAGAGTGAAATCTATGTCCGATTAAATGAAATCACCATAAATCATCATTTTTATTGAATTTTAACTCGTATGGTTCGCTCTGAATCTCAATTCCAGGGGAATTTTTCAACTCTTCGAGATAAGCGACCGATACCTCGATTTCGTCCATACTCAGCGTATTTTTGATCCGCACGATCTTCGGGTTCGAGATGTCGGCGTGAAACGCGGATATTATGCCAAGTTTTATCGCGTGTCTGTCGTCGTTGGCGTATACGGGCATGCGGGCGCCTGTGGGCAGTTTTGAAGTCATGAGGTTCGTATAAGTGCTGGCGAAATCTATTTTGTTCGCGAAACGAAGGCTTATGATATCGGCGGCGCCCATCGTGGATGCGCAGCCATGAGTCTGATCAGTGATATCCAGCAGGACAATCCGCTTGATGTCGGGCGCGCCAGCCCGAAACTCCGTTTCGTCCGTTTCACATACCCGACCGTGAATGTTGGGATCAAAGCCGGCGCCGCTTATTTCTTTGCCAATTTCATCTATGACCAGAACGTCAATATCCCTCACCAGAAGTTTTGGCATCTGCGTACGTGCAAAAGCGAGCAATTCGGCGTCCTTTTCTATTACCTCCTCCGCCTTTATGACCTCGATTCTGGCAATCGCGTGACGAGCGTTTTCAACCAGACCCACGGCAAAAACAACGTTTACTTTTTCAAGAAAAACTTTGCTAACCTTCACCATATTCTCGTCCATATTCTCGAAGCCCTGTGTGTGAAAAGTAGCTGCGCCCTTCTTTTTGCCAGCACCGATGCAGATCATCTTTAAAAGTCCGCTCTCGTGCTTGCCTTTGAAGTTTGGGTGCGGTTTCACCTTGTGGAACAGCACTATGCCGTCAGCTTCAGAGGCGTATTTGTCGAAATAGACCGGCAGCCCCTCCTGCTGTGTTCCTATCGAAACTGACTCCATCGATGAGAGAATGGGGGCGCCTACATATTCTTCGGTAATCCCCATCTCCTCCAGATATGCTTTCTGCGCTTCAGCTGTGCCTCCTGCGTGGCTGCCCATAGCTGGAAAAATGAATGGATCGGCCCCATATTGTTTTAATTTTTCCACAATCGCGCGCATTATCTCCTTATAGTTCGATATTCCGCGGCTTCCAGCTGTAATTCCTATGCGTTTTCCCTTCAGAGGACGTACAGCGCCTTTTGAGTATGCTTCGTCAATGCGCGTCTTTAGGTGCTCCACTGGGTTCTCGAGCGCTGCGGAGTCAAAGCGCTGTTTTATTTTCATCATCTTTGGAATGATGACATCCTCATAACCGTCCAGCGGCCAATCTATTTTCTCAAATTCCATTTTCACACAACCTTTCTGTGATTTCGTTGAGGAACCTGTAATAGCTATGATTTTATACGAGCCTTCACTTTGAAAAATATTTACTTCTCATTTTTTTTAAAAAATCCACAGATTCTTTCATCTCTTCCATCCCGTTCATACCGTCTTCAAGAGATACCCAACTGTCGAAGCCGACGCTTGACAATTTTTTAAAAATCGCGTCGTAATCATTCAGGCCTTTGCCCACCACTCCGTGTCTCAATGCCGGATGATATCCAATATCTCCAGCGCTCTGCAAGACCTCTGACGGATCGTATCCGGCTGCGACATACCTGTCGCTCGCATGCACGGTCTTTACGCGAGAGACGACTAAATTCAGGAGTTCGAGGGGGTCTTCGTTCGCTACAAGAGTATTTGAAGGATCATATTGGACTCCAAAGTAAGGCGAGTCAATTTGTGTAACAACAGACATAAAAACGTCGATTTTCTGCGCAAATTCAGGGTAAGTCCAATATCCATCCTTATAGTGATTCTCCATTGCCAGGGTGACGCCGTTTTCTGCGGCGCAGGGCAGGCATGCCTCAATGCACTCCACCGTCATCGCCACACCGTCTTCGATTGAAAGGCCGGGTCGTTTTTGCCCTGACAAAATTCTGGTGAAACGTCCGCCGAGCCTGGCTGTCGCTCGTATCAGTTCTTTTTCTTTTTCTATTTCCTCGAGGCGCTCACCGCGCGACGGTCTTGTAAAATCAGGAGACGCGCACATCATTGAGAATTCCATATTGCAATCCGCAATGTGCCTTCTCACTTCCGAGAGGTAATCGTCGTCATAGGTGCGAAAAAAACCAAAATATAGTTCAAGACCGTCGCATTCCAACTGTTGCGCAATATCGATCCACTCGTGAAGATCCATTTCGCCGCTGCAAATTTTCTCGATCCAGCACTTAGGGAATGCGCTAATTTTGACCATTAAAACACTTCCCTTATAAATTTGTAAAGTGATAATACAAATATATCTTTTCATCGAGATATTGTCAATACGGCATTTCGGCCTCAAAATCCGCGCGGGATGATTTTATAAGCCCGGAAGACCTGTACATGTACGTGGAATAAATTGTTCCAGTTTGTGGGGGATGGATATTATTTGTCTTGACTATGGGGAAATATTATATATAATGAAACTTATAAACTCATAAGACAAATTTATGATTGTACAATTTCAATGATACTGATTTGAGATGGATATAAATATTTAAAGAGGGCGTACGCTTTTATGATAACGAGTGCGGGATGCTCAGGTATTGTTGTCTGTTTGTCGTTTTGAAATTGGATGAACGAGTGTTGGTTTTTAGGAAGGGATGAAGCGGATGTCTCTGTCGTTGCGAGTTTTTGACGACAAACTTTACGAATATATCGACGCGGCACAAAATTTTGAGAAGCTCGCCGACGGTTTTGTTATCGGCGAGGGACCGGTATGGGACTATGACGGCAATCGGCTGATTTTTAACGACATCCCCACTAACAGGACAATGACCTGGTCCGAAGGGGATGGGGCAAAGTTGCTCTTCTATAACGGCAAAAAGTCAAACGGCAATTGGCTGGATAGAGGGCGGGGACTGATCATGTGCGATCATCATGACAGTAAGCTTGTGCGCCGCGGTCTCGACGGATCCGGCTATTCTGTACTGGCCGACAGTTTTGACGACATAGAACTAAATTCCCCCAACGATGTAGTAATGCGCTCTGACGGACTGATATATTTTACGGATCCAATTTTCGGACGAAACGACGAGCCCGCCGGGATACCGAGGCCTTACCCTTCCGAGCGGCGTCCGGTATACGTCCTCGATGAAAGAAAGGGGCGTCTTTCCATCGCCGCTGAGGGCTTCAGGAACCCGAATGGTCTCTGTTTTTCCCTGGACGAGAGGATGATGTATATAAACGATTCCCCTGCTTACAGCATATTTGCGTATGATGTGTCGGAGGACGGAAACCTTTCCAATAAACGTTTTTTTGCAGGCACAGAGGGAGAACGCGCAACCATGCCAGACGGCATGAAAATTGACGAAATCGGCAATGTCGTATGCGCGGCTCGCGACGGTCTTTATTATTTTGACCCAAGTGGAAAGCTCCTCGGCGTGCTGCTCACCGAGGAGCCTGTCTTGAACTTTGCCTGGGGTTCAGACGACGGGCGGACAATTTTTATAACTTGCAGGAGTTGCCTAATATCTGTTCGTACGAAAATACGCGGACACAGTCATATCAGACATCTTCAACTTCGTGAAGTCAATAACAAACATTAAGCGGCTCAGGCTGCATACTCGGGTGATTAAAATGATCGATGCCGTGTCTGAAAAGAGTTCTTTCCAAATCAAATGGAGCAACTATTCCATACTCATTGGCATTATGCTTGTCGTGTTGATTTTCTCGGCGGTCACAGACACTTTCCTCACGGTTCGAAATATATCCCGCCTGTTGCGACAAATGGTGGTCTTCATGATTATCGCGTCCGGCATGACTTTCGTCGTTTCGACGGGCGAAATGGATATCTCCGTAGGCGCTATATATAACTTGTCAATGAATATCATGGGGTTTTTGATCCTGAGCGGCTTAAACCCATGGTTTGCGTCGATCGCCGGAGTATGTACAGGTCTTTTGTGCGGCTTCCTG
Source organism: Synergistaceae bacterium (assembly GCA_031289775.1). Lineage (GTDB taxonomy): Bacteria > Synergistota > Synergistia > Synergistales > Synergistaceae > JAITOY01. The sequence continues at coordinate 5,099 of JAITOY010000056.1, read as the reverse complement.
AATGGCGTTCTCACAATGACGCTGGGTATTCGGGCCATTATTATCACTCTTGGAACGGTAAACATTTTTAAAGGCATAACCCTGGTTTTCACCAATGCCCATGGCATTGGCAACCTCATGCAAAGCAACTTTTTCGAATTCGGCAAAAGTTCCATTGGGCCCGTCGCCAGCATTTTTTACGTTGCCCTCCTTATTGTCACGATAACCGCCTGGTATTTCAATAATTCAAAGATATGCAGAGATTTTAGAGCAATGGGGAGCAATATAAAGGCTGCGGTCTATTCGGGAGTGCCGGTAAAAAAGCGTATCGTGCAGAATTTGACCATTATGGGTTTCTTCTGCGGCTTATCTTCGGTTCTTGCTCTCTCTTATATTGGCTCGGCCGCCCCGGAAGCCGGGAGCGGATATGAAATGCTTGCGATAACGGCTGTTGTTGCCGGCGGCGCGAACGTAAACGGCGGAGATGGTTCCGTGTGGGGAACTATGGGAGGCATTGTGCTGATCACTGTCATCCGCAACGGTTTGATGTTGATGGGTTTGAGTCCGGCATGGCAGGAGGCGGCCACCGGTTTCCTGCTTATAGGAGCAATAGCCGTGCAGAAGCTTTCGAAGCGTTCCGCTGGATGAGGTGACTAGCGATATGGAGAACGAAAATTTCTTTGAAATCAGGAATTTAAATAAATCCTTCAATCGTATACACGCCGTAAATGACGTCAGTTTTTCCATCGCGAAAGGGGAAGTTCACGCGTTATTGGGCGAAAACGGCGCGGGAAAATCCACTCTGATGAACCTTCTTGCCGGCGTGTACAAACCGGACAGCGGAGAAATGCTGTTCGACGGCAAACCCTACAATCCTGAGAATACAAGTCAGGCAAGGGAAAACCGGGTCAGTATAGTTTTCCAGGAGCTTTCTCTTTTCACCCTTCAGACCGCGTCGGACAATATATTCGCAGGAAAGGAACTGACGCGTACCGGGCGTTTGGATCGTCGCGGAATGGCGGAGCGCTCCGGCGAGATACTCAAGGAGATGGAGCTCGATATTGATTCTGAAACGCCGATCAAAAACCTGTCCATCGGGCAGAGACAGTGGGTGGAAATCGCTCGCGCCCTGGCTGACGACGCCAGAGTACTGATACTTGACGAACCTAATTCCGCTCTCAACATTTACGAGACGAAAATATTGTTTAAAATAATTGCGCGCCTGAAGGAAAAAGGTATAACCATCATATATATCTCACATCGCCTTGACGAAGTATTCGAAATAGCCGACCGAATTACCATCATGCGGGACGGACAGTATATAGTGACGCTGAAAAAAGAGGAATCAAGCGTGGATACTGTGATCCCAATCATGCTGAATCGCAAAACCACTAAGCTGTTCGAGCGGACGCAGTCCGAGGTCGGAGAAAACGTTTTGGACGTTCAGGACGTATGCGTCAGCGACGAGATAGCGGATATCAGCTTTAAAGTGGCTTCGGGCGAGGTCGTCGGGCTTTGCGGACTTGCCGGATGCGGAATAGAGACGATACTGCAGGCGCTTTTCGGTTTGCGCGGGATCAATTCCGGCAGCGTGAAGATGATGGATCGGGAAATTTTCCTGAGATCCGCTGAGAACGCGATGCGCAGCGGTATTTCAATGGTGCCGAGCGACAGGCGGGAAGCGGGTCTCATTCTTGATTGGTCCATTACTGACAATATAGCCATGAGTCTGTCGTTCATAACGGCGCGTTACGGCATTTTAAACCACAAGCGGGATCGTGACATTTCATCATCCTACGCGAAACAACTCAATATCGTCACTGAAAGCGTTCGAACAAAGGTTCTGCAGCTCAGCGGCGGCAATCAGCAGAAAGTTCTGCTCGCAAAGTGGCTCGCGACCAACCCAAAACTGCTTATTTTAGACGACCCTACGCGCGGCGTGGATGTAGGGGCAAAAAAAGAAGTATACGAATTGATAGATTCTATTTCAAAACAGGGGCTCGCCGTTATTTTGATGTCCTCTGAAATCGACGAGCTTACATCCCTGAGCGATAGAATCATCCTATTCCGAGATGGGCGGATCATTCATGAGATTGAGGGCGGGGCGGATAAGGAGACGATCTTAAAGTATATCGCCGGAGACGCTGGCATAAACAAGGAAAAAGCATCCGATCCAACAGACGGCGCAAAATCCGAGCGGGGCTCGAACGAAGCCGAATCCCAGGTCTACGCCAGGTTGAGAAAATTTTTTATGATGAGGGAAGTCGGAGTTTTCATGGCTTTCCTAGTCGTCGCGTGTCTTTTTTCCATTTTTATCGACGGATTCATGACGCAAAACAATGCCTCGATCATCCTCAAACAGATGAGCGTCCTTGGCATCATAACTTTTGGAATGACATTCGTGTTCGCGACCGGCGAGGTGGACGTGTCCGTGGGATGGCTGCTGAATGCGGCGATGAGTTTTGCCGCGATGCTCATGGTGAAATATTCCTTTTCACCATGGGCGGGAGCTGCGGCGGGCGTGTGTTTCGCCATGCTGCTTGGAGCGTGCAACGGAGTCTTGGCGATATCGCTGAACCTGCCGACGATAGTTGTGACTCTTGGAACGATGACAATCTTCAGAGGTTTCGCCCTCAGCATCAATCATGGCAGAACGATAAGCGGTCTTCCTACCGAAAACAGCTTTTTCGACCTGGGACGAACCGCCGTCGGAGGCATATCCCTACTCACCGTTGTGGCTCTAGCGGTATTCGCCCTCTGCCTTTGGGTATTCTACAAGACGAAATTTTCCCGTCATCTTCTGCTCAACGGTGACAACAGTTCCGCTGCCGAAAAGTGCGGCGTAAACATAAAAAAGTGCAGATTCTCGGTAATGCTCGTGAGCGGTTTTTTAGTCGGCATTGCCTCGATGCTCTCTTTGAGCAATTTAACGGCAGCTGATACGACTACGGGCGGAGGGTACGAACTAGCGGCAATCGGCGCCGTGATTGTGGGGGGAACGAAAATGGGCGGCGGATCCGGCACTATATGGGGCTCGCTCATCGGGATAGTTCTTATTACCACGATCCAAAACGGTCTGGTCTTTCTCGGTCTTCAGATCGGGTGGAGAAGCGTATTTATAGGAATGATAATCATAATAGCGATAAGCATAGATTTTCTTGTTCAAAAACACAGAACGTCTATTTAAGCATCATAAATCAGGGAAAATCTGGCCCTGACGCCTGACTGGCTCTTCCCCAGATCGATTTAAATTAGAAAGGAGGAAATTGAAAGGAGTTTGTCAATGTGAGTAATCTCGTCAAATAAGACTAAGGAGGAAATGAGTATGAAACGCGCAAAAATAATTACTCGGGCTTTAGCGATCATGTTGGTGCTCTCAATAGCAGTGTTCGCGCAGGTTGACTCTGTCTTTGCCGCCGCGTCGGGAGGAAGCGGTAAAAAACTTCGCATAGGCTTTGTGGTTCACGTTACCGGAACCGAGGTGATGAGCCTTTTTCAGTATGGCGCTGAGGCGGCAGGCGAGGATTACAACGCCGAAGTCATTTACACAGGTCCTGTCAATGCCGACAATACGGAACAGATAGCCCAGTTCGATTCGCTCGTTGCGACGAATCCGGACGGAATGGTGATGATCGCTGGTGACCCGGCAGTTTGGGACAGGCCGATCAAAAATGCCGTTGATAAGGGCATCCCTGTCATAATAGTGGACAACGACGCCCCGAGCAGCGCGAGAATAGCCTATTACGGCGTAGACGCCTGGGCGCTCGCGAACAAACTGGGCAAAGCTGTTCGCGAAATCACTGGAGACAAGGGCAAGATAGGACTTGGCGTTTGCCTTCTGGGTCCCGAAGCGCACGCGAAAAGAGCGCAGGGCGTTATAGACGCTTTTAAAGGCACGCCAATGGAATTCATAGGTCCTTATGAGACAAAAGAGGATACGACTTTGAATTACAATACTTGGGAAAATATATACACAGCCAACCCGAACCTCACAGCCCTGGTGGGCCTTTCCGCAACCGAGACGGTCAATCTCGGCCGTCTGAAGAGACAGGAGGGTGGCGACGTGATCATGGCGTCATTCGATCCTGGCGCGGAAGGGCTGACCCTTTTGCAGGAGGGTTATCTGAACGTGGTCGTCGGCCAAAATATTTTCCTCGCCGGATATCTCTCGGTGCAGGCAATCGCCCGCAACATTCAGGAGGGGTATAAGATTGAGCCGGGCGTACATTATTATGAAGGCGAAGTTATACGCCCGAAGGACGCCGCCGCTCTCATCGTGCGGGAAAGCGGCCGTGACGAGATGACCAAGTGGTACAGGCAGTATATTAAAGACAACAACCTTACCACGTTTGGGCTTTCCAAGTAGCGTCTGAGAGTAAAAAGAAGGGCTGATTAAAAAAATCCGAACGACATATCAACGAATCTGATGGCATGTCAATAAGAACTCGGCATTTTGCCGGGTTCTTATTTTGTGGTTTTCGAGTCTAAAAAAATATGTTTATCGCTGCGTTGCCCGAAACCTTAAAAAATAAGCTGAAAAAACGGTATGGAGCGACGGGGAGATAAGGAAGACCTGCCGCAGGTAAATCTTTGCATGCTGCTGGGAGAGCAAAGCGGAGTCCCGATTTATTACGAAGGGGAGTTATGCTCAAATCTGGTGTATGGCGTAAGATAAATAAAAGGCGTATCCTGTTGGCCGGAGATCATCAATGAAATGAAATCGTTTCAAAAGATAACAATGGACGGGCATCGTAAGGCTGTGTACACTAAACTCACGAAATTCCAGATGGAAATTCTCAACGCTTTTAAGCTCAAATCGGACTCCTATGTATAATTTTTCGGGATTTTAGGATATAATATATAGTTATAAAAAAAGTAATAATGTTATAAAATGCTCAAGACTGAGTGAAGGAGAGTTTTTAACCATGTTGAAATTTAACTCGGCAAGCGTTCGCATAGCGGACAGCGCGCGGGCGGTGGATGAGTGCATCTCCATCATGGGCGACGACGGGAAACCGGATGACGGCGGTCTTTGGATCGTAAACGCCGTCATCGGCCATAAACTTGAGAAGATAGCCTGCGCGATTCGGGCGCGTATCCCGAACGCGGCCGTCGTAGGA
>JAITOY010000050.1 GCA_031289775.1 Synergistaceae bacterium | reverse complement strand
CAGGGCAATCGGCCGCCTGCCTCCCAAACCGTGTCGTAGTCCGCGTTATAGCCGCCAAGGGAGAAGCGCTCGACAGCACGGCATATTGACGCCAATTCGAAATCCAAGGCCTAAAGGGTGAACCGTAAAAAGAGAAGTCGCTGTTCAATAAAGCCAGCGTGCGCATCGAGAAAGCTGGTACATTTGTCATAGCGATGAAGCTTGACTTCAACAGCGGAACGAGACTGACAGTGACCTACGGTAAAAACCTCGTCAACTGGGACGAAGGACAAAGGCGCCGCAAAACGCGCCGGCAGGGTGAGGCGGAGTGGAAGGGTATCCGCTATCGCGTTGCTTGGGTATTCGACGTGGCCAAATGAACGGCATAATGTATGCGCGAAAAAGAGTTAGGGGAGGTTGACTAAATGAAACCTTTGTCAGCTGCCAGCGCGTCTTATGGCGGTGGCGCCGCCCAAATTATCACAGGAAGAGTATCGTCATCAACTCCAATGGCTGCCATTGATGTTATAACCTGACTTTTCCAGTTAATCGGTAAAAGTGATCGAACTACAATTAATCAAATCCCTTGGGAGACGCGAGTTTTCGCGTATTTTTTCTTTATCTTATTCATTTATTATTGTTATGCTAAAGAACCATCAAGGACTTCGGATATCTTGATCACCAGCCGGATCCAGTTGCTTTTATGGCCGAAGTCAGCGACGTCTTCCTGTGGAGAGTATTCAGTTTGTTTGTTTATTTATTTATCCTAACAAACACCTAGGTTTTATATAATATAATTGCTTTTTGCGGGAGTTTGTTATAAAGTCAGTGAATCAATCTCCTTGCGGTCAGATCGAAAGAAGGTTATATATGCGTGTTTTGAACAGGGCTATATTTTTAACGCTTGCTGCTGGATTGTTGTTTATATGTGTTTCGAGCCGCGTAAATAGCGCGACTCTGATGGCGTTCACTGTCACGATACAGGCCCCCTGGTTGATTGGCGCGTCCGCGGTGCTTGTCGTCTTGTTCGTTTTGCTTCAGAGGAGCCGCCGCCTGGCGCACTACAGCAACGAAAACGCGCTCGCGAACCGCCTCAAACAGCAGGAGCTGATGTCAGATATATCCCAGAGCCTGATCTCGAAAGAGCCGATGTCCGTCCTCATAAACGACGCGCTCAAGAGAACTGGAGAGTTCCTTGGAGTCACGCGCGTGCTTGTCGCTGTGAACGACAAAGACAAAAATGAAACCCACCCAGTCTATACCTGGTTTTCGTCGGAGTCGTGGAGGCCCGATCCGGCGCAGGTCGGTTTCAAGGATATCATCAAAAACGCCTTTCCCAGGTACATGCCGGAGGCCGGCTTCGTCCCGGCAATTTACTGCCGTAATATTCACACTGAGGTCGATGGGAAGTACAAGGTGTTCGACAATGTGGGCCTTAAATCTTTCGTATGGGCGCCTTTGTACGTAGATAACGAGTATTGGGGTATGCTCAGCGTGGAGGAGTGTCTCCGCTATCGAGTTTGGAGCGAGAGCGACGCGCAGCTCGTGGGCATGGTGAGCAGCGCCATCGCTGGCGCCGCGGCGCGCGACATCATGGAGAAGGGCAAGACCGAGGCACTGGATCAGGCGGTACGGGCGAGCAAAGCGAAGGGCGACTTTCTCTCTAATATGAGCCATGAGATCCGCACCCCGATGAACGCTATAATAGGGATGACGTCCATTGGCAAGTCCGCGTCCGATATAGAGAGGAAAAATTATTGCTTTGGCAAGATAGAGGACGCCTCGACACACTTGCTCGGGGTAATAAACGATATACTCGACATGTCTAAAATCGAGGCGAACAAACTGGAGTTATCGCCTGAGAGCTTTAATTTCGAGAAGATGCTTCAAAGGGTCGTGAATGTCGTAAACTTTCGCATTGACGAGAAAGATCAGACACTGTCCGTTCATATCGACAGAGAGATCCCGAATATCCTCATCGGGGACGACCAGAGACTGGCCCAGGTGATCGCAAACCTGCTTGGTAACGCGGTTAAATTCACCCCTGAGAGGGGCGCCATCAGTCTCAACACTCATTTTGTGAAAGAGGAGGGTGGTTTTTGCATCCTTCAAATCGAGGTGACGGACACCGGCATCGGCATAACTCCGGAACAGCAGTCCCGCCTCTTCGACTCCTTCCAGCAGGCCGAGAGCAGCACGTCTCGCAAATTTGGAGGAACGGGCCTCGGCCTCGCCATATCAAAGCGCATAGTGGAGATGATGGGCGGCAGAATATGGATAGTTTCGGAGACCGGCAAGGGATCATCGTTTATCTTTACCGTGCTCGTCGAACGCGGCCCGGATGATAAACAGAGTCTTCTGAGCCCTGGGGTAAATTGGTCGAACGTCCGTGTATTGGTCGTGGACGACTCGGAGGATATACTGGATTATTTCAAGGAAATAGCCTCGCGCCTTGGTTTCTCATGCGACGTCGCAGGAGACGCGAAAAGGGCTATCGGCCTCATAGCTCAAAACGGCTGCTACGATGTTTATTTTGTCGACTGGAAAATGCCGGACGTGAACGGCATAGATCTGACGCGAAAGATAAGGGAGACCGGGTCTGGCGACTCTGTAGTCATCATGATCTCGGCGACGGAGTGGAACGTCATCGAGGACGAAGCGAAGGGCGCCGGCGTGGACAAGTTCCTGCCGAAACCGCTGTTCCCCTCCGCCATAGCCGACACGATCAACGAGTGCCTCGGCGTGGAGAACATTGTCTCCGGCGAGGAGACTGAGACGGATAATTTTGAGGGGCGCCGCGTGCTTTTGGCCGAGGACATAGAAATAAACCGCGAGATCGTGATGACGCTTCTGGCGCCGACCGGGCTATCCTTGGACTGCGCTGAAAACGGCGTCGCAGCCCTGCGGATGTTCAGCGAGTCGCCTGAGAAATACGACATGATATTTATGGACGTCCAGATGCCGGAGATGGACGGATATGAGGCCACGAGACGGATTAGGGCGCTCGATACCCCGTACGCCCGCGAGATCCCAATCATCGCTATGACGGCTAACGTCTTTCGCGAGGACATCGATAAGTGCCATGAGGTCGGAATGAACGGGCACGTTGGCAAGCCGATCGACCTCAGCGAGGTGTTGGCCAAGCTGCGCGAGTATCTTGCGCGGCGCCACCCAGAAAATTTGGCTCGGTCAAGGGAAAAATGAGCGGGCGTATACATGCGTTTCAGCTATATTCGAATTTTTCTTCATCAAAAATCCATATTATCAATGTAACCTCACACAGGATTGCGGCGGTTCAAACAGCATCGCGCATTTCAGCAATCAAAAACTGAATTTCAGAGGAGGTATTTTTATGTTGAAGAAAAAAATCAGCGGAATAGTTTTGGGAGTTTTGCTGACGGGAGCATGTTGGGTATTTTCGCCATACGGGACGAGGAGCGCGGAGGCCGCGTTTAACACGGACATCGTCGGCAAAGCCGCTCTTGCTTCTTTCAGCGAGATGTTGGGCGCTTTGGAGTTTTCTCCGGCGGCAGACGACATGATGGGTACGTGGGTTTTGTCGGATCCTGACGGCGACGCCGCCTTCTGGTGGCGCAAGGCAGACGGTATGCGCACGTTCGACGTCTTCCTCTGCTTCGACGCCGAACCCTTCATAAACGCTGGGCTTGACACAGACAAGCTTCCAAAAGAGATGAAGGAAATGCTCGACGACAGGGGCAAGATCATGGTCGGCAAAAAATTGTCGACGGAACCCCTCGTTTATGACGGCGAGGTCACCCCCCTGTCGTCCTTCGCGCAGATCGTGAAGCTCGACCGCGAGTCCGTCGGCTATCACGCGGCGCTCGACCACTACGGCGTGACTATCGCGGACGGCTCGCTTTTTGAATGGGCAAAGGACATGAGCAAAAACGACAAAGACATCGTGTTCGTGGTCGACCCTAAAATATTGGTCGACGCCGGCGTTGACCCAGTCAAGGTAGAGGGCTGGGCCTACTCGAAAGTCCCGCTCGAGGACTCGAGGGGGAGAAAATACGAGGCCGAGAAGTTCCTGAAGCCGTTCAATCTGAAGTAGGGAAAACAAATGCAAACCTTGGGGCGCCGCCGCGAATCCCGCGTTGACGGCGGCGCCAGGTGTAAAAAATCTTTCATGGGGGTTATAATTATGGCAAGATTCAAACAGTTTTTTGACGCGAGAGTTTCATCGGCTGCGGCGATTTTGATTATAGCTGCGGCCGCGTTTGCGTTCGGTCTTCCCGAAAGCGCGGCGGAGGTCGCGGTAACAGTCGATAAGGATCTAGTCATACCGATCAGCGGAGTATCTGAGATCGCGACGTTCTACCCGGTGGAAGTCGAAGGGACGCGCCTCGAGGTAATAGCGGTGACCGCTTCGGACGGCACTATACGCACGGCCTTCAACACCTGTCAGGTGTGCTACGACTCCGGACGCGGATATTATAAACAGCAGGGCAGCGTGCTAGTCTGCCAGAACTGCGGCAATCGCTTCAAGATGGATCAGGTCGAAATATCAAAAGGCGGTTGCAATCCCGTCCCAATCTTCAAGGGCAACAAAACCGCCGACGATAAAAACATAACGATCCCCTACAGCTTTCTCCAAGAGGCAAAAGTCATCTTTGGAAACTGGAAAAGGGAGTATTGAGCGACTCTCAGGAACAGGAAAACACGTCAACCAGCGCCTGGTCAAATGGACGCCGCCTGTTTCATGGGCGTTTTGACATCAGCGCTTCATATACGTAGGCAATCGCTGGATAATCATCCCTCCCTCAAACGTTGGGCCATCTGTTTGAAGCCCATTACGTCCGCCTGTTCCCTGAGCCATTCGACCAGTTTGGTTCCGGATTCATATTCAAAGCCTTCCAGTGCCGCCATTGCCTCGTCTACTCCGTCGATGTCGTATGCCTCGCAGGATTTCAGCAAATTGGTCAGCACGTTCGTGTCCGGCGCCGCTTTTTTCGGTTTTGGGTTTTTCTCATCGATGCTCCTGAGCATGACTGAAAGATCCTCGATCAATTTTTGTGCCGCATGGACAAAGACATCGTTATTCGTGGCAATAAACTCCATATCGCCTGTATTGGCCGCATGTTCCAGCGCTTCCGCCTGTCCTCCGATCATCTCAGCCCCGATGCTGCGGCTGCTGCTTTTAATGCCATGCACGATGATCGCGTAGTCAGACTGGCCTTCCTCCGTGTTTTTCAGCACCTTGTCGAGCAGAGGAGGCGTGTTTGAGACATAGGATTTCAAAACATCCAGATAGCTTTCCATGTCGCCTCTGAAACGCCCCAACCCTTTTTCAAAGTCGAGTCCGTTTATCGGCCATTTATCGAGCTCCCGGCTGTCAAATCCGCTCTGCCTGTCCAAATTATCCGGCTCGTCAGCCAGGCTGTATGAAAGCTCTTTTTCCAGATTTTTATCGCGCACCCAGCGGTTGATCACGGCGTCCATCTGCATAATGTCAATGGGTTTGGAGAGAAATGCCTGAAAGCCTTTCTTAAGGAATAATTCTTCATTCCCGGAGATGGCGTTGGCGGTAAGGGCGATAATGGGAATGTTTTTGGCGTACTCATCGTCAATTTCCTCGCGGATGATCTGCAGAGCCTCGATCCCGTCCATACCGGGCATCATGTGATCCATAAAAATCGCGTTGTATTTTTCCTCCCCCGAGCGTATCAGTTCAATCGCGGCGGGACCGGAGGCAGCACAGTCCACCTTCATGCCATATGGTTTCAGCATCCCTCTGGCGACATCCAGGTTTGTCGCGACGTCATCCACCACTAGCACTCTCGCGTAGGGGATACATTGGCGAACCAGCTTCGCGCTCCGATCCCGCCTGAGATTGGCATAACTAAAGCCCTTGAGGTTTTCCGCCACTTCGGCGCCAATCTTCGTCTCGTCGACGAAACCTTGACGCAGCCGCACGGTGAAGGTGCTGCCTTTCCCGTACGCGCTCTCCGTTGTGATGGAGCCGCCCATCATTTCCACCAGTCTCTTGGTGATAGCCAGGCCAAGTCCGGTGCCTTCTATTTTGCGGTTACTTTTCGTATCGATCTGGCTGTAGTCGGAGAACAGCTTTTTGACATCCTTTGGGCGAATACCGATGCCAGTATCTTTCACGCTGGAAACTAGCCAGACGCTATCGCCGTCGCGTTCATAGGAAACGCTCCAGTCCACGCTGCCCTCTTTGGTGTATTTGAAGGCATTGGAAAGGATATTGTTGAAAATCTGTTTGATCCGCATCTCGTCCCCAAACAATTTGCCTGGCAGCATTTCATCAATCTTTACATTGAATTTTATGGGTTTTGAGCCGATACGCACGACATTTAGGGTGATGGTGTCGTTGATGAGGCTCGGCGTGTCGTATTCAACTGGAATAAGGTCAAATTTCCCTGATTCGATTTTTGACAGATCCAGGATATCGTTGATCAGGCTCAGAAGCATCATGCCAGAATTGTATATTTTTATCAGGTTTTCCTCGCACTCTCCCTTTACTTCACAAGCATCGAGCGTTAGTTCGGCAAGGCCAATGATCGCATTGAGCGGCGTGCGCATTTCGTGGCTCATATTTGCCAAAAAATCACTTTTCGCCCCAGTACTGGCAAGCGCTTTCTCCTGTGCCTGAACGAGTGTCAGCATGGTTTCATTATGAAGAATGGCGTTGGCGAGCATCAGACTGCCGGAGCGAAGCAGGCTCTCCTCGTCGATGGTAAATTCGCGTTCGCGCTGACAATCGTCGAATCCGATAAATCCCCAAAAGCGTCCGCGTAAAAACACTGGAATGACAAGAATGGAGACAATTCCCTGGGGTAAAAGCTGGGCTTGTTCCTCGGATGACAAATTACGCACGACACCGCTTACGGATTTCCCGGAAACAAGTTTTTCCTCCCACCCGGGAAGATTCTCGGTGTAGGAAATATCCTGCGTGAGGCTTTTATCCTGCTGTGATTCAGCGCCCTCGGACCATTCATACAGTTGTGAGCAGTACAACTGTCCATCCTTTGTATGGTTTTTCCAGACATACATACGATCTACGCCCACGCAGCGCGCCATCATATCCATGCAATTCCAAATGTCGTCTCCAAAATGATCTACACCGGAATGCAGCAACAGCGAGGCGGCGTCGTTGATTGTATGCAGCCGTTCTGTCTGGAGTTCAAGCGCCATAACCATCTCGTTTGTTTTTTTGTATGGTTTTTCGATGATCTTAGACGCGAAAAAGGAGGCGATGAGGCTCAGGGGCAGACACAACGCGACGACGATCAGCAATCCCCTCCGAACGTCTTGCATCGGACTTTCCGCTATCGGCGCGACTACCGCAAGCGTCCAACCAACTCGTGAGCCGGAGACCGGCCGGTAGGAGCAGATGCGCTCCGCCCTGTTGAGGGCGTACCTGCCATAGCCAGGCTGCCCGGATATCATCTTATTGACGATATCGGCGATGGCTTTATATTGGCTGTCTCTTCTGCCTAACTCGATAAAATTGCGCCGGTCGAGCACCCATTCGGTACGCGGATTGGCAATAATGTTGCCCTGGTCGTCAAGGATGAAGATATGGCCGGAATCCCAGATTTTGATGTTTGAAAGCAAATCGGTGAAATACAAGCCCGAGATCGTCGCGGAAAGTATCTTCCCTCCCATAGGCACATATATGTGGTGCACTAGGTTTCCGCTAGGGTCGCTGTGGGTCGAGGAAATGACGGATTCTCCGGCAAAGGCTCTCTGCGCGTAATCGCTTCTCAGGTGATATTTGGGCGTCGGCGCGTTGCCGACACTGTCCACGAGACCGTTTTGATCAAAAACTGTCAGCGCCATGAAACTATCATAAGTCTCCAACTGCTGTTCCAGAACTTTGTGGAAATCTTCCTTGCTCGCTTCGATTAAATGTAGCGCGGTTATTTGCGCGTTGGTTTTTAGCAGGTTGATTTGAGAGGAGACAAGGCTGTCCGTGACATTGGCGATGGCGGTAAAGTCGCCTTCAATCGTTTTTTCCATGCCCCGCTGGGTGAAAATCAAGCCAGCGTAGGCGCTCAACGCAACAATCACCGCCGCGATCAAGTTAATAACCAGCATTGTTTTTGAACGGATTGAAACCGCCATTTTTATCTCTCCTTGCCGCCTAAACTCACGCCTCTATTTTCTAAACTTGTGTTTCCAGTGAGACAGAATCAATTCGTTTTCCCCAAGCTTTTACGTAGGTTATCAGTCACACTGAGAAAGTTAAATAAGTAATTGCCTATTTCCCAATCCGTAAAAGTAACTAATGTTCCGTTATATAAAATGTGTTTGTCACTAAAATTCATCCAACGGCCAAATAGTTCAATACAGGAGGATGCAATTTTACTTGATAGACCCATATATTTCAGAATGTTCATGTCCACCCATGTCCAATTCACGCTCAAAATACCGTATTCTCTATTGACAGATTGTTATATGGTCTTTACAATTTCATAACGTTTGGGAACGCCATTCTGACAATAAGGAGGGATCTATGATGAATCGGAATATAATTAGTAATTCTGTCATTATTCTGCTGGTTCTGGTACTTAGCCGTAGGTCCCACCCGGGGTCGATTGGCGCCTGAACTGGCGTAAACCGAATGACCGGGCCGGGACCTCAGGGTTCCGGCCCGGTTTATTTTTATGTATTGGAGGAAAACAGAGATGAGATGTACTTTCAGCGTTTTGACACAAGATAACCCAGGCGTGCTCATGAGGATAGCCAGTCTCGTTTACAAGCGCAACTTCAATATCGCGAGCCTCAGCGTCAGCCAAACCGCGACACAGGATATCTCCCGCTTCACCATAATGATAGACGGGGACGAATGGGCGCTCGAGCAGGTCAGCAAACAGTTGAGCAAACTCGTCGAGGTCATATCGGTCGAAAACCTCAACAAGTCCGGCAAATTCGTCGAGAGGTGGCTATCGTTGATAAAGGTCGCCGCTACAATGGAGACGAGGCCGCATATTCTCCAGATCGCGGACATCTTTCGCTGTCGGGTCGTCGATATGGGGAGCGCCGCGCTCACTCTGGAGGTCACTGGCGACGAGGGTAAAGTGACAGCCTGCACAGAAGCGCTCCGCGCTTACGACATACTCGAGATCGCTGGCTCAGGTTCTGTGGCCCTCGGGCGCGCCGGGTTTCGCAGCGACGCGAAGGATGAACCGATAAATGGCGATAACGCCGGAGAATCTTATAAGTTTGAATATCTGCTCGCTGGCGCCGATGACGATTCGTCATCCATCCTCGCGCCAAGGTGCTGATATATAAATAAAATAAGGGGTGTTCTGGAAATGGCAAAGGTGTACTACGACAGGGACGCGAATCTGAAAGTTTTATCGAACAAGACAGTGGCGGTGCTCGGCTACGGCAGCCAGGGTCACGCCCACGCTCAGAACCTCAGAGACAGCGGCATATCCGTAATAATCGGCCTGTACGAGGGAAGCAAGTCGCGCAAGATTGCCGAGGCTGATGGCTTTAATGTCTACTCCGTGGCAGACGCCTCGAAGGAAGCCGACGTCATCATGTTCCTGATGCCCGACCATCTTCAGGCCAGCATCTACCGTGACCTCGTCGCGCCAAACATGAAAAAGGACGCGACTCTGGCTTTCGCGCACGGTTTCGCCATACATTTCGGCCAGGTCGCCCCATCCAAGGACAACGACGTATTTATGATAGCGCCGAAAGGCCCCGGACATATTGTGCGCCGCATGTACGCGGACGGCAAAGGCGTGCCGGTGCTCGTCGCGGTTTACCAGAACGCGTCCGGGAAAGCCATGGACATCGCGCTTGCCTACGGCTCCGCCATAGGCGGCGGCAGATCCGGCATGATAGAGACCACGTTCGGCGAGGAGACGGAGTCTGATCTTTTCGGGGAGCAAGCTGTTCTCTGCGGCGGGCTGAGCGAGCTCATCAAGGCTGGTTTCGAGACGCTCGTTGAGGCGGGATATCAGCCGGAGATAGCGTACTTCGAATGTCTGCACGAGGTCAAACTCATCGTGGATCTCATTTTCGAAGGCGGCCTCTCCTGGATGCGCTATTCGGTCAGCGACACGGCGAAGTACGGCGACAGCGTCTCCGGAAAGCGCGTGATAGACGATCGGGCGCGCGCCACAATGAAACAGATACTGGACGAGATACAGGACGGCACGTTCGCTAAAAATTGGATACTCGAAAACCAGGCCGGGCGCCCCGCTATGAAAAAATGGGTCAGAACCGAGCGAGAGCAGCTCGTGGAGCAGGTTGGCAGAAACCTTCGCGGCATGATGCCCTGGATGGACAAAAAAGAAGCGCCGGAGTATTGATGCCGATGTCAGGCGCGAGGCGAAATTGACAAAGTATCAACAATAATTAAAGAGGGTCGGTGCAAATGGGAGATAGCGGTGAATTTGTAAGGGTATTTGACACAACGTTGAGGGACGGCGAGCAGGCGGCGAGGGTCAACCTCAACACCGGCGAGAAGGTGCAGATTGCTCGTCAGTTGGAGCGGTTGAGGGTCGACATCATCGAGGCCGGTTTTCCAGCGTCGTCTCCCGGCGACTTTGACGCCGTCCGGCAGGTCGTGGCCGAGGTGCGGCCGCCCATCATCGCTGCGCTCGCGCGCACAAAGGAGCAGGACATAACCGCTGCTGGCGAGGCGCTCGCCGGCGCCGCGCACGCGCGCATACATATCTTCCTCGCGACCAGCCCTATCCACATGGAGTACAAGCTGAAGATGACGAAGGATGAAGTGTTGAAAGAGGTCGGGTCTGCGGTAAAGTTCGCCCGGGGTATTGTGCGGGACGTGGAGTTCTCAGCCGAGGACGCGAGCCGCTCGGAGATCGACTTTCTCGTCGAAGTTTTTACGCTCGCCATCGAGAGCGGGGCAACTACCCTGAACATACCGGACACCGTTGGCTACGCCATGCCGCTCGAGTTCGGCGACTTCTGCGGCGCGATAATAAAAAGGGTGAACAAGCCTGGAGTGACCTGGTCGGTTCACTGTCACAACGACCTTGGCCTCGGCGTGGCAAATTCCCTCTCGGCCGTGAGGTCGGGCGTCCGCCAGGTCGAGTGTACGATAAACGGACTAGGTGAACGCGCCGGGAACGCTTCTATGGAGGAGATCGTCATGTCGCTTCGAACGAGATCCGACCACTTCGGCGCCGACACGAGGATCGACACCACGAAATTTTTCAGCACGAGCAAACTCGTCTCGAACCTGACCGGAGTGCTCGTCCAGCCGAACAAGGCGATCGTCGGCGTGAACGCGTTCGCCCATGAGGCAGGCATACACCAGCACGGCATGCTCTGCAACAGAGCCACTTACGAGATAATGACCCCGGAGAGCGTAGGGTCGCCCGGCACCGACCTTCACCTAGGCAAGCACTCCGGCCGCCACGCCTTCAACGAGCGAGTCGAGAACTTGGGCTATCACATGACCACAGAACAGGGCGAACGCGCGTTCGAATACTTCAAAGTCCTGTGCGACAAGAAAAAAGAGGTCTCAGACGGCGACATCGAGGCGTTCCTGACGGATCGCATCATAGACGTCATACCGGAGCGCAACTACGAGCTGAAGGACTTTGCCGTGACTGTCGCTTCCGGCGGCAAGCCGACAGCGTCGATAACTCTCGTCCACAAGGATCAGGAGATCACGGAGGCCGCAGTGGGCAACGGACCGGTCGACGCGGCATACAAGGCAATCCTGAAGATACTGAGCTTCGAGCCGGAGCTTGCGGAGTTCAGGATCAGGTCTACGAGCGAGCTGGCTGACGCCCTCGGCGAGGCGCACGTCATACTTCGCTACAAGGACATAAAGGCCCAGGGCAGAGGGGCGAGCACCGACATAATCGAGGCGACAATCCGCGCTTATATCGAGGCCGTGAATCGCCTGTATCACTCGGCGGCCGCGCGAGAGGTGAAAATTTAAATGTCCGCTGCCGCTAAAAAAACGCTCGCCGAGGCTATAATCGCCGCCCACTCCAACGACGAGGCCACGCCAGGCGCTATATGTCAGGTCAAGGTCGACTTTGCCTTCGCGAATGACATAACGGGTCCTCCCGCCGTCGACGAATTCAAAAAAATGGGCGGCAAGTCTCTTTTCGACCCAAAGAAGTGCGCCATAGTCCTCGACCACTTTGCGCCGAACAAGGATATCGCCTCTGCGGAGCAGTCGAAAAAAGCCCGTATCTTCGCAAAAGAGCAGGGTATGCTCTTCTGGGAGGTCGGCAGGGTAGGGGTGGAACACGCGTTCCTCCCCGAGTCAGGCCTCACCCTGCCCGGCGAGATAGTGATCGGCGCAGACAGCCACACCTGCACGTATGGCGCGCTCGGAGCTCTCGGCACCGGGGTCGGCCAGACGGATCTCGCCGCCGTATGGGCACTTGGCGAGACGTGGCTCAGGGTTCCGGAGACCATAAAGGTCATATTCAGCGGGAGGCCGTCGAAGTGGATAGGCGGCAAGGACATGATAATCTTCCTCATTGGCGAAATAGGGGTCGAGGGGGCGAGGTACAAGTCTCTGGAATTCCACGGCGACGCGATCTCGGCTATTTCGATGGACGACCGCTTTACGATGGCAAATATGGCGATAGAGGCCGGCGGCAAGTGCGGACTTTTTTTGCCGGATGAGACTGCCCTCGCCTACGCGAACGCGAGGAAGGCGCGCGATTTTACGCCGGTCTACCCGGACGGGGGCGCGGAATACTCCGAGACGGTGGAGATAGACGTCGGCGCGCTCGAACCGACGGTAGCGCTGCCTCACCTTCCAGGGAACGCGAAGCGAGCGAAGGAGTGCTCTGACATGGAGATCGACCAGGTCTTCATCGGGAGCTGCACGAACGGGCGCGTTCGCGACATGGAGCTCGCCGCCGGCGCCCTGAAAGGACGCAGAGTGCACGAACGTGTGCGTCTTATGGTCATACCGGCCTCTTACGAGGTCTACAACGAAGCCCTCGACAGGGGATGGATTAAAATTTTCGTGGAGGCTGGCGCGTCAGTGTGTACCCCGACGTGCGGCCCCTGCATGGGAGGCCATCTTGGCATACTAGCCGAGGGCGAGAGGTGCGTGTCGACTAGCAACCGGAATTTCGTGGGGCGAATGGGCCACCCGAAGAGCGAGATAATACTCGCTGGCCCGCTTGTTGCTGCCGCGAGCGCCCTCACTGGCCGCGTCACTGATCCTCGCGAGGTTTTCGCGTAAGGAGAATCGAATATGAGCGAAAAAAACGACACTGATAAGATAAATAAAGCAAACATAAAAATCGGAAGCGCGTGGGTCTACGGCGATAACGTGGACACAGACGTCATTATCCCGGCTCGCTATCTCACTACAAGCGCGCCGGAGAAGCTGGCGCCTCACTGCATGGAGGATATCGACTCAGCTTTTGCCGGCGGCGTGCGCCCCGGCGACATCATTCTGGCCGGCGCGAACTTCGGCTGCGGTTCGAGCCGGGAACACGCTCCAATCGCCATAAAGGCCGTCGGCGTCTCGTGCGTCATTGCCAGCTCCTTCGCGCGCATTTTCTTTCGCAACGCCATCAACATAGGTCTTCCAATATTGGAGTGTCCTGACGTCAAGGCGATGAAAGGCGACGCTATCGAGGTCGACCTCTCTACCGGCCGCATCGAGAACAAAAGGAGCGGAGAGGTTTATTCCTCCCGCCCGGTT
Source organism: Synergistaceae bacterium (assembly GCA_031289775.1). Taxonomy (GTDB): domain Bacteria; phylum Synergistota; class Synergistia; order Synergistales; family Synergistaceae; genus JAITOY01. The sequence continues at coordinate 45,279 of JAITOY010000050.1, read as the reverse complement.
CCTCAGTTTTTGCAGTCTCTCTTTTCGGTCGGCGGCCTTGTGCCATATGTCAGAATCCGTCTGGGTGAGACGTCATGAGCGCGGATAAAACCGATAAAAAATTCAGCGTCGCTGTAGTTGCCGGCGACGGCATCGGACCGGAGGTCATCGACGAGGCTCGAAAAGCCGTCGACACGGCGGCCGCGCTCGAAGGCGCTTCGTTCGAGTGGGTATCGTACCCATTCGGGGCCTCCCACTACCTGAAGACGGGCGAGGTTCTCCCGGAGTCCGCCATAGCCGAGATAGGCCGACACTCGGTCATGATGCTCGGCGCGATCGGCGACCCGGCCGTAAAGCCCGGCATACTCGAGCGGGGTATTCTGTTGACCCTTCGCTTTGTGTTCGACCAGTACGTGAACCTGCGCCCCGCTCTCTCCCTCCCAAACGTTCCGACGCCCGTTCCACTGAACGGCGGAAAGATTGACTCCGTAGTCGTCAGAGAGAACACGGAGGATCTCTACATGGGGCTCGGCTCGACGACGAAGGACGGCAAGCTTTCCACGCCGCTTGAGCTTGAGCGCGGCGCGTACTCTCTGCTCGGCGAGCTTAAAATTTCGATATCGAACGGACTTCCATTCGCCGCCCAGGTCGCGCTCAACACGCAGCACGGGGTCTCGCGCATCGCTCGCTACGCCTGCGAGACAGCGAGAAAACGCAAAGAGAAGCGAGTGACCATCGTGACGAAGTCGAATGCCGCCCCCGCCCTCTACGGTTTTTTCGAGGACGCGGCGAAAGAGATCATCTCCTCCGAGTACCCAGAGATATCGACTGATCTGGTGAACGTGGACGCGCTCTGCTATCACCTCGTCCGCAACCCATCCTCCTACGGCGTCTTGCTCTGCCCGAACCTGTTCGGCGATATAGTGAGCGACCTTCAGGCCGGGCTTGCCGGCGGAATGGGCACAGCGGCAGGCGGCAACATCGGCGACGGCCTGTCGATGTTCGAGCCCGTCCACGGTTCCGCTCCGGACATCGCCGGAACCGGCAAGGCAAACCCCATTGCCGCCATCCTCTCCGGCGCGATGATGCTGAGACACGTCGGTCTTGAAAAATCCGCGTTGGCCCTCGAACGAGCCGTCTCGGACTACCTCGGGACAGCGAAAAAAGGCGAATTCCCGTTCGAGTTCGCCGGCGAAGCCTCCTGCCAACAGGTGGGCGACGCGGTGGCGAAAAAAATATAAACATGGAAGGAGTGAGATAAATGGAGCTGACAGGCGCTCAGATACTCATGAAGTCCCTTGAGGACGAGGGAGTGGAGACGATCTTTGGTTTACCGGGAGGCACGGTGATACCGCTTTACGACGCGATATACGACTCTCCGATAAAGCACGTGCTCGTCCGGCACGAACAGGCGGCGGCCCACGCGGCGGACGGTTTTTCGCGCGCCGGTGACAAGGTTGGCGTTTGCGTAGCGACATCAGGGCCAGGGGCGACGAATCTCGTCACCGGGATCGCGACTGCGTACATGGACTCCTCCCCGCTCGTTGCTGTGACTGGCCAGGTTGCCACCAGTTCCATAGGGACGGATGCCTTTCAGGAGGCGCATATCCTTGGCATATCGCTTCCGATTGTGAAGCACAGCACGCAAATCCGCTCGCCTGGTGAGATACCGCAGGCGATAGCGGACGCCGTGTTCATCGCGTCGACGGGGCGTCCGGGTCCAGTTGTGGTCGATTTCCCTGTGGATATCCAGAAGGCGAAGGGCGAATACCGGCGTCCGGATGGAATGAGCTACCCGGGCTACAGCGCCGAGATGCCGGAGGATCTTGGGAGGCTGGATGAAGCGGCCGGTATGATTCGCGAAGCGAAACACCCGGTCGTGATCGCCGGTAATGGGGTCAACATATCGCGCGCGTTCGACCAGCTCAAGAATTTCTGCGAGAAGCTGGAACTGCCCGTGGCAACTTCCTTACTTGGGAAGGGGAGCATAGCCGGGGATCACCCGAACTCGATAGGCATGATGGGTATGCACGGCAACGCCGTCGTGAACCGCGCGCTCGACAAGGCCGACATCGTGGTAGTTGTCGGTTCGAGGCTCAGCGACAGGAGCACGGGAAAACAGGCTGAGTTCGCGCAAAACGCCCGCATAATCCACATTGACCTCGATGTCGCGGAGATACACAAAAATATCGAGGCGGACGTCTGGATCATTGGAGACGCTGGCAAAATACTCGATTTACTTGCGAAGGAAGCGGCGGGACAGTACTCCCCGGAGAGGCGCGCCTGGATGGATGATCTGCGGAGGATGGAAGCGAACGAGCCGCTTCGTCGCGCGTCGAATGACGGCGACGTCCACCCCTGGCAGGTCTTGGACGCTATCGACGACGTGCTGAAGGGCGAGACTATCATGACTACCGAGGTGGGCCAACACCAGATGTGGGCCGCGCAGTACCACACCGCGCGACACGCGAGGCGATTTTTGACTTCGGGAGGTCTGGGAACGATGGGCTTCGGGCTGCCGGCGTCGATAGGGGCGCACTTCGCGAAGCCCGACCTCCCCATCATCTGCATAGCCGGCGACGGCAGCGCGATGATGAACATACAGGAGCTCGATACCTATGCCAGATATAACCTGCCGATAAAGATAATGCTCATGGACAATAACTGTTTGGGCATGGTGAGACAGTGGCAGCAGCTTTTCTACGACGAGCGCTTCTCTAACACGGTCTACACAAGAAGCCCGGACTTCGTGAAGATTGCGCAGGGAATGGGCGTGGAGGCATTCGTCGCCGACGACCCGGCAAATTTGAAGCGATGTGTAGAGCGCGCGGTCGAGACCCCTGGGCCTGTCCTTGTCCACATTCCGATACCGCAACGGCAGAACGTCTTCCCGATGGTTCCGGCGGGCGCGTCGCTGAACCAGATGATTCTGTGAAGAGCGGGCTATAAATTTGTGATACAGACCCAACAAGCTAAACCTCGCCACTCTCCGCGATACGCCGCTCCCGCGCCCGATGTCCGGCCGAGCTGTCCGTCGCCGCCCGCATGACGAACGCGCGGACGGCGACTTGGGCTATTCGAATTGAAATTGACGCGTCTTTGGGGCGTCCGTTATTTGACCACGCCGCCCTCGACTACTAGATCCTCTTGGTTCACCGTATCACCGTAAAATGGCGCCAGGGCTTCGTCAAAGGCCTTGTGGATGAATTTTTCAGCGCCGAGTTTCTTCAGTTCGTCGTTCAGCCAGTTAAGCAACTCCGTGTTTCCCTTCCGAACCGCCGGGGCGATCGTGTCCAGACTGCCGAGCGATGGGACTCCCACAACGTAGCCCTTGTTCTGATTTGCCCACGCGAACAGGAACGTGTTGTCGTTGCTCAGGCCGGCGCCCCTTCCGTCCGTCAGAGCCTGGAATGCCTCGGATATCTCGTCGAACTTCAGAAGGTCGACCTCCGGGTAATTTTCAGCGAAAAAGGTCTCGGCCGTCGTCCCCTTGACAACGATCAATTTTTTGCCCTTCAGGTCGGCTATCTCCTTGATGGGCGCCGCGATAGGCGAAACGACACCGAGGGCGACCTTCATGTATGGCAGAGCGAAGTCCACTCTCTCGGCCCTCTCCTTCGTCACCGTGAAGTTGGCAAAAACTATGTCCACTTTGTTCGCCTCAAGGTACTCGACCCTGTTCGCCGGCTCGAGAAGCACCCACTCGACCGCGTTCTCGTCGCCCAGCAGATCCTTGACAACCCGCTTCGCGATGACTATGTCGAAACCAGTGTTTTTGCCGCTCTCGTCGAGATATCCGAACGGGGGCTTGTCGGCAAAGACCGCGATGCGTATTTTCCCGTTCTCCTTTATCGTATCGAGCGCTTTTTTCTCAGCCGCCGACGACGAGCCCGTCAAAACGCCGACTGTCAAGAGAAACGCCGACAGCATCACAACCGCGCTGAAAAACTTCGTTATTGTACGTTTCATGTTCAAAACCTCCATGATTTTCTCCAGATTCATTCGAAATAAAAAGTGTTTAAGAACCGTTGCGCCCTCTCGGTCGTGGGTTTTTCGAAAAATTCCCTCGCACTCCCCTCCTCCGCTATGATGCCTCCGTCCATGAACAATACCCTATCGGCCACTGCTTTCGCGAACTCCATCTCGTGAGTCACTATGAGCATGGTCATCCCCTGCCTCGCCAGACCAAGCATGACGTCTAGAACCTCCCTCACCATCTCGGGATCCAGGGACGCCGTCACCTCGTCGAATAACATAATGTCAGGGTTCATGCAAAGCGCCCTCACTATCGCGATTCTCTGTTTTTGCCCTCCCGAGAGCTGCCTCGGGAAGTCGTTTTTCCTGTCTGCAAGCCCGACCCTGTCGAGCAGGGCGTCGGCCTGCTCCGTCACCTCCTCTCTTTTCCTTTTCTGCACCTGCATCGGGCCCAAGAGGATATTTCCCATCACAGTCATGTGCGGGAACAGGTCGTAGCTTTGGAAGACCATTCCAATTTTTTGTCTCGCCTGGCGCCAGTCAAAACCGTCCGCTCCAATCTCCCGGCCGTCAATCTTTATCGTGCCCTCTTGGTGCGTTTCCAGCCCGTTGACGCACTTCAGGAGCGTCGTCTTGCCGCACCCTGACGGGCCAATAGCGACGACAGCCTCGCCGCTCTCTATCCCAAGATTTATGCCGTCGAGCACCGCCATATCCCCGTATGATTTTTTGAGTCCCTCTATCTCGAGGATGTACTCCCTCTCAGCCGCGCCCGTCGACATTGTCAATACGACCACTTCGCCTCGAGCTTTTTCGAAAGCTTTGAAATTGGGTAACACACCATGAAATACGCCGCAAAGATAAATCCGTATATCCAGAACGAGGCCATCGGATTCGTCATCATGTTGAACTCTATAATCTGCTTGCCGACCCTCAGAATCTCAGTGACGCCGACAAAAACGACGAGCGAAGTTGTCTTGACCATCCTCGTTATCAGGTTGATGGCCGACGGCGCTATCCTACGCAAGGCCTGCGGGATGATGATGAAGCGCTGCGTTTGCCAGAATGAGAGCCCTAGTGCCTCGCCGGACTGCCGCTGGTGCTGCGGTATGGAGATCAGCGAGCCCCGCACTATGTCGCCCATCTCCGCTGTCCCCCACATGGAGAACGCCACCACCGACACAAAAAAACCATCGAGGTTCGTACCGAAGGCTATCGCGCTGCCGAAAAACAGCAGGAAAAGCCAGACGAGCATCGGCACTATGCGGAACGCCTCGAGGTACACCCGGCAGATGCCGTATATAACCCTGTTTTTCGACGTCATCAAAAGCCCGTAGAACAAGCCGGCCACTACGCTGATCGCGACCGACAGGAGCGCGATTTCGAGCGTCCCGCCGAGGCCGATCATAAGGCGCCTCATGTTGTTGACGGACAGGAGCACGCTAAACCCCGAATTCGGCATAGCGAAACCTCCTTTCGAGAAAAATCAGTAAAAATGAGACCGGGAGCAGAATCAGCAGATAGCAGACGACCAAAAGCAGCAACGACTCGACCGTGTTATAGTACATCCCGATCAGCTCCTTCGTGACCGACATCAGGTCGCGAAGCGCAATTATGCTGACGACGGATGTCTCCTTGATGAGAAATACGCAGTTCGCACCGAGTGACGGCATGGCGACCGAAAGCGCCTGAGGAAAAACGACAAAACGGATCATCTGGAACGTATTTAGGCCGATGCTGAGGCCAAGATCCAGCTGCACACTGCTCACCGCGTCGAGTCCGCTGCGGAAGCTCTCGGCCATATAACCCCCGCCGAGGAACGTGAGTCCAAAAATGGCGCACACCTCGTTCGGTAGCATTATCCCGAGCTTCGGGAGCCCATAATACAGGAAAAAGAGCTGTATAACGAGCGGCGTGTTGCGTGAAAGCTCTATATATCCCTTCACGAGCGAACCAGCGACTTTCACCCTGTAATAGAGCAACAGGCTGCAAACCGCCCCGACCAAGAGGGAGAGCAGCGTCCCCAAGACCGCGATCTTTATCGTCAGCAAAATCGCGGCGCCGTAAATCGGCATGACGCTTACGACGAACTCCCAATCGAATCCCATGCGCGCCTAAAGCCCGGCGTCCGGGGCCAGGTATCTCGAAGACGGCGCGATCGTGTCCGAGTATTTGACCCCGGCGCCGGTGTTCAGCAGAACCACGAAGTCATCCTTGCCGATCCAGCCTTTCGCCCGCAGGTTCCTCGCCGCCGCGTAAAGCGCGGCGCCCTCCGGGCAGACGAAAAGACCCTCGAGACGCCCGAGCTCGCTCTGGGACGACAGTATCTCCTCGTCGCTGACAGAAACGGCGCAGCCGCCCGTCGAGTATATCGCGTCCAAAACGAGAAAGTCGCCCAGCGCCTTCGGAACGTTTATGCCAAATGCGACCGTCCTCGAGTTCTCATAGAACTCCGACTCGGCCTTTTTTTCGTTAAACGCCTTCACTATCGGCGAGCAGCCCTCGGCCTGAACGGCGACGAGCCGGGGCAGTGCGCCGGAGACCCAGCCAAGTTCGCGCAGTTCGAGCAGCGCCTTGTAAATCCCTATTATGCCCACCCCGCCGCCAGTAGGATAGAGAATGACGTCCGGGAGAGACCAGCCGAGTTGCTCGACAATCTCGTAACCCATCGTCTTTTTGCCCTCTATCCTGTATGGCTCCTTCAGCGTGGAGGCGTTGTACCAGCCGTATTTGGAGATCGCCCGTTCGACGATCCGTCCGCAGTCGCTTATGAGGCCACGCGCGAGGTAAAGCTCCGCTCCGGCCGCTGCGCACTCCACCCTCGTGATATAAGGGGCATCCTCCGGCATGACTATCGTCACTGAAATGCCGGCGCGCGCTCCGTAAAGCGCCCAAGCGGCCCCGGCGTTGCCGTTCGTTGGCATTACAAGCATCCGGGCGCCAAACTCCTTCGCCTTCGAGACTCCGACTGCCGCGCCCCTAGCCTTGAACGTCCCCGTCGGTATAACTCCCTCGTCCTTCACGTACAGCGCGCCGAGACCAATTTTCTCGCCGGCGCGGCACATTGACAATAGGGGCGTAAAACCCTCGCCGAGGGAGACGATGTTCTCCTCGCTCAAGACCGGCAATAGTTCCATGTATCTCCAAAGATCCGGCTTCCTTGCCTCTATGTCCGGCCTCTTGAGCTCGGATTTCGCGCGCGCTATGTCATATTCGACCAGAAGAGGCGACCCGCACTCGCAAAGATGCGCCTCGGTCTCGTGCGAATATTTTTTATCGCACCTCGGGCAGATTAGACGCTTAATATAACTATTCGTTCCATACATCTTATGCCCTCTCCATCAATAACCTACTGATTTACTAGTATATAATATCGTATAAGTATAGGTTCAACACCCTCCACTGTCAAGAAATTTAATGCTGATGGTGCTGTTGGTGACACGGCGGGTACAAAACTCGGTATGGTCATAAATATGATAAAATACGCTGAGTGACGGAACTTTAGCCAAACAAAAATATTTTCCTTTTCACCATTATTAGGAAGGAAACAGGGGAGTGTTAAAATGTCGGACGTCGCGTTTCCCGCGGATTATGAAGCGTGCCGCGATATTATCGATGTTGGCAGACGCATGTATGAGAGAAATTACGTCGCGGCCAATGACGGCAATATAAGTTGCCGAGTTGCCCCGGACGAAATTTACGCCACGCCGACAGGGGTGTCGAAAGGCTTCATGAGGACGGATCAACTCGTTCGGATGAGGCTTGACGGCACGGTGCTCCAGTCTGGCAACCTGATGCCTTCCTCCGAGATAAAAATGCACTTGAGGATTTACAACGAGAACCCAACGATAATGGGCGTGACTCACGCCCATCCGCCCGTCTGCACGTCGTTTGCCATTGCTGGTATCAGCCTCGACAGGGCGATTTACCCGGAGGCGCTCGTAAACCTCGGGGTCGTCCCATGCGTCCACTACGAGCCGCCAGGCTCTCAGGGCATTCCGGACTCCGTCGCCCCCTACTGCCTGGACTATAACGCGCTTCTTTTGGCGAACCACGGAGCGGTCTCGTGGGGCACGAGCCTTTTGGAGGCCTACTTCAGGCTCGAGTCCATGGAGCATTACGCGACCGTGTTGATGTACACCGGCAACATAATCGGCAGGGCGAACGTGCTGAGCTGCGACCAGGTCGAGGATGCGCTCGCAATACGCTCGAAGCTTGGCGTCACGACCGGCGGAGCGCCGAGTTGCTGCGCGAGAGAACCCACGAACTTGCGGGACGTCATGGAAAACCCGCCCAAAGACTGTCCGTTCAAAATATGCGGCGCCATCGCGACGAATCGCCTCGACAAGTCGACTATTAGCCCCGAGCAGAGAGATGTTGAGCGCATAGCGCGCGAGATAGCGAGGCGTCTCGCGCCCATTCTCAGGACGTGATCCGCGCCTCGGCGCCGGACGGTTTTTAGAACAAGGGGATCGACATGGACGAAAAAATAAAAAAAATAATGGCATATGAGACTGTTGCGCTGGACGACGAGCGCGGCGAACTGGTTTTAATCGACCAGACGAAGCTACCCGGAGCGTTCGAACTCCTGTCGCTCCGAAGGCAAGAGGATATCCACAGAGCGATATACCGGCTTCAGGTACGCGGCGCCCCGGCCATCGGCGTAGCTGCGGCCATCGGGCTCTACATCGCTGCGCTTGATATCGACGCCGATGACTTTGAAGGGTTCTACGCGAAATTCAAAGCCGCGAGGGACTACCTCGCGTCGGCGCGCCCGACGGCTGTGAACCTTTTCTGGGCGCTCGACCGGATGGAGAGGGTTGCGCTCGGCAGCAGAGGCGAGACTGTGGCCAGGATCAGAGAACTGCTGCACGACGAGGCGGTGCGGATTCGCGACGAGGACGTGTGGGTATGCCGATCGATCGGCGAATATGGCCTCAGCCTCATAAAGGACGGGGACGGCATCCTTACGCACTGCAACGCGGGACAGCTCGCCACTGTGAAGTACGGGACGGCGCTCGCGCCGATCCACTTAGGCCGCGAGAAGGGATACAACTTCAGGGTGTTCACGGACGAGACGAGACCATTGCTGCAAGGCGCGCGCCTGTCCGCGCTCGAGATGCAAGCTGACGGCGTCGACGCCACGGTGATATGCGACAACATGGCCTCGCAGGTTATGAAAAACGGCTGGGTGCAGGCCGTCTTCGTCGGCTGCGACAGGGTCGCGGCAAACGGCGACTCGTGCAACAAGATAGGAACCTCCGGGGTCGCGATCCTCGCGAAGTACTACGGTGTGCCGTTCTACGTTTGCGCGCCGACGTCCACAATCGACATGACCATGCCATGCGGCGAGGATATCCCTATAGAGGAGCGTCCTCCGGAGGAGGTCACAGAGATGTGGTACAGGGAGCGCATGGCGCCCCTGGGCGTGAAGGTATACAATCCGGCGTTCGACTTCGCCGACAATGAGCTTATCACGGCGATAGTCACTGAGTACGGCATAGCGTCTCCTCCTTATGCGGAAACCCTTAAAAAAATTTTCGCGGAGAAGGAAAAGTTCGCCTAGACGCGAAAAGACAAATATTCGAAATAAACGCGCCCTGAGGGCGGGGGGAATAGGCCATGATACTTGGAAGGGTGAGGGGCAACGTCGTCAGCACGATGAAATCCGATAAACTGCACGGGTATACCCTGCTCGTCGTCGTACCCATCGACATCGATACATTTGAGGAGCGAGGGGCGCCAGTTGTGAGCGTTGACACAGTCGGCGCCGGCGAGGGCGAGGTCGTGATGCTCGTGTCCGGAAGCTCGGCGCGCCAGACGGAGGCCACGACAAACCGTCCGGTGGACAACGCTGTTATCGCGGTGATCGACAGCGTAGACTTGGGCGGCAAACGTCTTTATGAAAAATCAGGAATGTAACGGCCATGTACATAGCTAGAGTCGAGGGCACTGTTGTGGCGACGGCGAAGGCCCCCAGCCTCGTCGGTTATAAGTTGCTGCTCGTTCGTTCGACTGATGGCGGCCCGCTTCAGGTGGCCGCTGACCGTACGCGACAAACAGGAATTGGTGACGTCGTCGCCTGCGTGACATCGAGGGACGCGTCGCTCGTCTTCGACCCGCCATGTCCGCCATGCGACCTCGCGATAACCGGCTTTGTGGACGAATATAACCTCGAACTTCCCGATGGGGGGCGGCCATCCTGAAACTCGCGCGCGTGGTAGGGAACGTGGTATCCACGGTGCGCTGCAAACCCCACGAGGGGTATAAACTCATGCTCGTGCAGTACATCGACGAAAGCGGCTGCCCGTCCGGCCAGCGTTACGTAGCATTCGACTGCGTGAACGCGGGCGTTGGCGACCTCGTGATCGTGTGCCTCGAGGGCGGCTCAGTCAGATTGCTGATGGACAACGTGAACCTCGCCGCCAACATGACGATCTGCGGAATGGTCGATTTCTACACTCTCGATACAAAAGTGTTCTCCGGGTTTTTGGATCGAGCCAGATGACATTGAATCTATCTAATCTGTATTACCATATCATAACGGTAATACAGACTATTGTCTGAAGATACGGTACTTGAAAAGATGAAGATAATTGAATATAATCTAACAAAGCTGGCGATTATTATAAATATTATTTTTACCAAAAAGCTTTCACCGGGAGGCGCGAAATTATGGCTGCGATGAGATTGAAGCAAAAAGCAGAGGAAACTAAGGAACCTAAAAAAACCGTTCTTGCTGTTGACGATGCCCAATCAAATCTTCAGGTCGTTGAAAGCGCTCTCAGGGATGATTTCGTGGTTCATCTGGCCAAATCCGGCAGCATGGCGATCATCGCTCTCCAGCGTTTTGTCCCGGATTTGATCCTGCTGGACATAGAGATGCCGCGCGTGTCGGGCTTTGACGTTATGGAGGAGATAAGGAACAGCCCGAGGCTGCGGAAAGTCCCTGTGATATTTCTCACGTCGCATGCGGAGGCCGACTCGGTCGTGACCGCGCTCAGGAAAGGCGCCAAGGATTACATCGTAAAACCGTTCGACCCAACCAACCTGCGCGAGAGGGTACATAAGGTGCTGGCCCAGAGTTCCGGGCAGGGATAGCCCGGATGCTGAAAATGCTCTCCGCGGCCACGGATGAAATAGACGACGTGGAGGCGGCTATCGCGGAATTACTTGGACAGCTTGATTTAGAACACGACTTGTTAAAAAACTCCATAGGCATCGTCTCCTGCCACAGCGAATTTATAGATTCAGGCGTCGTGAGGGCTCTGTGCTCCGCTCTTCCGTTCTCCACGGTAGGCTGCACAACTTTAGCGAGCACGACGCGCGGAAGCTACGGTTTTGAAATATTGAGCGTCGCGGTCTTGACCAGCGACGACGTCGCCTTCTCGGCTGTTCTTTCGCAGCCGATCACATCCGGGAACGTCGAGGGCCGTTTGACGGACGCTTATGGCCGAGCGTGCTCCGCCCTCGGCGGCAAACCAACGTTCGCCCTGGCCTACCTGCCCCTTATGACAGAGATAGGCGCATCTCCCGTCTACAGATGCCTCGCCAGGCTCTGCGGAAACACCCCTCTTTTTGGGACGTTTTCGTGCGAGAACACTATGCGTTTTTTGAAGAACAGGGTGCTTTGGAACGGGGAGTGTTTCAAGGACGCCTCCGCGCTCGTTCTGATGAGCGGAAACGTGAACCCGAGGTTCTTTACGGCCGCAATTCCGAAAAAAATGGTTCAGAAACAGCGCGCCGTCATAACAGAATCGGATGGATGCGTGATTAAAAAAATAAACGACCTGACCGCTGTCGATTATCTGGTGGCGAAGAACCTGATCGACTATTCGGATTTTGAGGCTCAGGGGATAGTCGCGCCTTTTCTGACGGATTATCACGACGGGACTGGCCTGGTAGCCCGTACGCTCTACTCCTTTACGTCGGATGGCGGCGCTGTTTGCGGGAGCGAAATTCCGGCTGGCGCCACAATCGCCATTGCCAGTCTAGACTACTCCGGCGTGATCGAGACGGCAAAAGAAGTCACCCTCGACCTGCTTCGCGTCGAGGAGAAGAGCGGCATATTGATGTATTCATCCATCGCGCGCAACCTGGTGCTGGGCATAAACCCTGACGACGAAATGACATCTGTCCTGGATTTGCTCGGTGACGATACTCCATACGCGTTTTGCTACTCCGGCGGGGCGATCTGCCCTGTAAAAACAGGGGATGGCGGGTATTTGAACCATTATCACGACTTCACTTTCACAGCGTGCGCATTTTTGCGAGATAATTGATGGAATCTACCGGGGCTGAATACACCTTCGAAGAAAAAAATCTGGAAAGCGCGGGGGCGGAGACGCTCCTGAAACTGCTGGGCGAATCGCGGAAGGAGAACAAAAAACTCCGCAGGTACGCGCTCCGGCTGGAGGACTCTCTCGAAAGGTTCAAGCTCTCCGCGCGGATGGCGAGGTCACTCGACTACATGCGAACCGCCGAGCAGCTAAAACTTGAAAAATACATGAAACTGCTGCTTGAAAATGTCCAGAACATCGTCCTGATGCTCGACCAGGAGGGACGTATCGTCTATTGCAGCGATAAATTCCTTCAGCTCGCGAACATCGACAACTCCGGCCTGGTCAATGGGCGGCGTCTCTACGACGTGTACAGAATATTCTCGGACAGGAATTTCGCGCGCGGCGGAGTGATGAGATTCCGGGACATAAAAAAGAATGGGCGGGCGCTCGAGTCCGACGTCAACATTCTGTTCCCTGGTGTCGGGGAGCGACGCACGTACACGATTCACGCCATGCCCATGTTGGACGAGGACGGGAACTTCGGCGGCGTGCTCGCTATATATCACGACACAACGGAGCTTCTCCACGAGGAGGCAGAGAAGCGCACAAGAGCGATGCTCGACGCTACGCCTCTCGCTACGTCCTTCTGGGACGAGGACGGCAAAATGCTCGACTGCAACATGGAAGCCGTCAACATGCTGCGCCTGTCGCAAAAATCGGATTACATCGAGCGTTTTTACGACCTGAACCCTGAATACCAGCCGGATGGCAAACTTACAACTCAAAAGGCCGCCGAACTTCTAAAAACGGCGTTCGAGACAGGATACCAGCAGTTCGAGTGGCTCTACCTCACCGGGGACGGCAAACCGCTGCCAGTGGAGACTACTCTCGTGCGTATCGCATGGAAGGACGGGTACCGCATCGTCGCTTATTCCCGTGACCTTCGCGAGAGCAAGGCGAACGAGGAAAAGATATACGAGGAACAGGAGCATCGCCGCAAACTGGAGGTACAGGCGCTCGCGGCAGAGGCGGCCTCGGAGGCGAAAAGCAGCTTCCTGGCCTCCATGAGCCACGAAATACGCACGCCCATGAACGCGATAATCGGCATGAGCGAACTGATGAGGACGGACAACCTCGACAAAATACAGGAGCGCTATTTCTCGGACATACGGAAGATGTCGCACTCGCTGCTGCAAATCATCAATGATATTCTTGATTTCTCAAAAATAGAGGCTGGCAAGCTGCCACTGATACCGGTTGACTACAACGTTTTCACTTTGTTCGACAATATATGCTCGCTCATGCAGTTCACTATCGGCGATAAACCGCTCGAACTCCGCCGCGGCATATCGGACGACGTCCCTACAGTGCTTTTCGGCGATGACGTGCGAGTCCGGCAGGTCATCATAAATATCATGAACAACGCGATTAAATATTCCAAAAAGGGATACGTGGATCTCAGGCTAGGGCGTACTGAAAAAAACGGCCGCGATTATCTGTCCATAAGCGTCGAGGACACCGGGATCGGCATAAAATCAGAAAACTATTCGAAATTATTCGCGGCGTTCGAGCAGGTTGACAAACGCGAAAACAGGGGTATAAGCGGAACGGGGCTCGGTCTGTCCATAACGAAACGGCTAGTCGATATGATGGATGGCGAGATCAGCTTTGAAAGCGAATACGGCAAGGGTTCGACGTTTTACGTCATTTTGCCCCTCGCGGAGGGAAACGCCAGCAACATGATTCTGGACGACTCGGATAAACACGCGTTCGCGAGCCCCGAAACAAAGGTTCTTGTCGTTGACGACAACGCCATCAACCTCACAGTTGCGCTCGGCTTCCTGTCAAAGCACAATATCCGGCCTGACACGGCGGAAAGCGGCAAAGAGGCGATAGAGCTCGTCAAGGCAAATAAATACGACCTCATATTTATGGATCACATGATGCCTGAGATGGACGGCATCGAAGCCGCGGAACACATAAGGCGGCTCGACAGCGAATATTACAAAAAAGTACCTATCGTCGCCCTTTCGGCGAACGTAGTGGCCAGCGCGCGCGAGGCCTTTGACGAAGCCGGGATGAACGACTTTATCCCTAAGCCGATCGAGGCTGTAAAGCTGAACTCCATTCTCCTTAAATGGCTGCCGCCCGAAAAGCTGATCGACAACGACGGGACTGTTACAGGCGAAACTGAGTCTGAATCCGATAAAAAGCGACTCGACTCGCTTTTTGAGGAACTGGTGCGCGTCGACGGACTGAACGTCAGGAGCGGCCTTCTGCGGGTGGACGGGGACAGGACTGTCTACGCCAACATATTGAGGCAGTTCTGCAAGAACGTCGCCAGGGATATCGACGACCTGCTGTTTTTTTTCACCGAAAAGAGCTGGAAGGAGTACGCGATACGAGTGCACGCCATGAAGAGCGTCTTCGCGAATCTGGGATGTAAACCCCTGTCCGACTGGTCCTTCCGGCTGGAACAAGCCTCGTTTGGCGGCGATGCCGAGACGTGTCAGAGCGAGACTGAAAGCTATTGCGACGCAATCAGGCAGCTCCGCGGGAAACTGACTCAAACCTCTATCATGGAGGAGCGCGCGGATGAAGAGCCAAAAAGAAAAATACAGGGCGAGACTCTGACCGACATGCTGGAAGAACTGACTGATGCCTGCCTCGAATGCGACACGCCCGTCGCGAAGGCAATTACGACCGAGCTCCGGCGCGTCACGGTAAGGGAGGATATTGACGCGTTGATCTCGGAAATATGCTACCTCGTGGAGTCGTTCGACTACGAGGACGCCATGGAAAAACACAAAGAAATCCTCTCGCTGCTTTAATAAAACGCTGGTTTATCGCTCGATGCCTAAAGGGGAACGATTAAAGCCCGGCAACTCTGCTTCGCCTTATTCCGGCCAGGGCAGGTTCCTCCGTTTCGCGCTCCGGCGCGAAGACGTGAATCGTCTCGGGGGGACGCGACCTTCGGGAGTCAATCTCGCCTGTCACGTGTGACAATATGTCCGCCGCCGCCATGGGACGGCTCAAGTTCCTCGCCCCCCGCTTGATCCTCTCCAACTCGCCGCGCGAGGAGAGAAGCTCCTTTATAAGCTCGCCAGCCCTCCTGTTATCGTATATTCTGATGGCCGCGCCGTGCTCGAGAAGGTAGTCGCAGTTGTACTGCTCCTGCCCAGGCAGCGGGTCGAGAAGGAGTATGGCGGCGCCAATGGAGATCGTCTCCGCGGAGGAGAGACCGCCGGGTTTGAGCGCTATCACGTCGCTCGCGGCGTAGTAATCGCTGATGTCTTCGACGAAACCATGCACGTTTATGTGCTTGAACGGGTAATACTTGTCCTGCAAGGACTCCTGCATTTTTTTGTTCGAACCGCATATTATCTCCACGCGCCAATCGACGCTGTCAAGCATCGAGTCCGCCGTCTCGCCGAGTCCGCCCGCGCCAATGCCTCCGCCAGCGAGGAGGACTGTTATGGCGGAAGGATCGATCCCGAGCTTCTTCCGCGCCTCCAGGCGACCTGGCTGGGATATGTATCTCCTCGATATCGGTATCCCGAAGTCCCTCACGGTCAACTCGGCGCCGGGGACGTTGTCGGCCCTGTGCTGTCGCGCGGACTCGGCGCTTCCAACGAACCATCCGTCGAAGCGCGGATCCCTCTGGAGCCTGTGGCTCAGAAAGTCCGTGTTCACATAGTATATTGGCGCCGAGTGATCCCACTTGTCGAGCAGAGCGGACATGCCGAAGAAGTGCGTCGCCAGTATCGCCTCCGGTTTAAAATCATCGAGGTCGCGGAGCAAATTCTTTACGTATGCCCGGCTGAGGCTCTTGTGTATGTCCTCCCAAAACGCCGCAAAGATGTCCCTCTTCGAGACACTGTCAGTGCTGCGGTAAAACCGCGACCAGAGCCAGGGCGAACTCCTCGCCATCGCGAGATATGAGGAGACGACAGCCCGGCTGATCCAGCGAGGAACGTAGTCGAGCACGTCTCTGCACATAACCTCCGAACCGGGATACTCAACCTCGCACCACTCCTTAATGGCCTCGGCCGCCGATTTGTGGCCGCAGCCGACGGAGGCGTAGAAGACGGCGATCCTGTAGCCCATCAGAGCGAGCCCTTCAGCAGGTCTCCGAGAGTGACCCCCATGCCGGAGGAACTTTCGCGCTCGGCAGAGAGGGCGGCAGTGATGCTCTCCCTTATCCCGCTTTCGTTGTAATTGTTCGGAAAGTAGAGAGCGGCGGCGTCGCCGTGCCCTCCTCCGCGTATCTTGCGCCCGTCCTTCAGAAGAGAGACAACCCGGCCCGCGAGGCCATCTCTGCTCCTTAGCGATACTGCCCATCCCCCGCCCGGTTTGCGGTAAGCGAGCGCGGCAAGCGCGGGGGGGTTCTCACCCTCTCCGAGAGCGCCTGGCCTGTCGAGTATCATGCCGCAGAAGTCCGACGTATCTCCAAACTCGAGATGACCGTCGCCAAGGAAGACCATCTCGTCGCTTTTCGCCTTGCCCTCGCCGGAGTGAGTTATCCTGTCGCGAACGAGATGATCCTTCGCGCGCTTGAAACGCTCCTCCTGACGCTCCACAAAACTCGTCACTGCCCTGCGCTCGCTGTTGGTGAACGCCGCGCTCGGGTTGGAGATGAGACGAGCGAGGGCGCCCCACTCGCCGCAGAGCGTGACCATCGCCTGCCACAACCTACCGTCCGGGTCTTCGTTTATCCACATGTCCCTGTCGTTCGCTACGCGGACGATCTCGCGCAGCGGCTCGATCCGAAGGAGCGCGTCAGGGCTCGCGTTGCCATCGAACAACCAGTTCCAATACACGCTCGCGCCGCAGCACGCCATGTCTGCCTTTATCCAGGGACGGTTCCTGTACTTCTCGAACGTGCTCTTGTGGTGGTCGAAGAGAAATGGAACATCGCCCGAGAAAAACCTGTCAATCTCGTCCACTGTGGTCTGATACTGAGGCGACAGGTCAAGAACCATCATTCTCCCGCCGCTTTTCATCGCCTCGAGCATCAGGTTGTCGACCTCGCCGTATCCTGTCAGGGAGAGCCTGATCGGGTTGCCCTCACGACAGTGAACGTGCCACGCTACCGCCGCGGCCGCCACTCCGTCGAGATCGGTGTGGCTTATTATATGGAAAAGCCCTTCTTCCTTGTTCAGCAAAATCCCCCCACTCAGGCGTCTGACAATATGACAACCGCTGCAGAAATGATAAACCATTTTAAGGTGAAATGTACAGAAAAATTACAGAGGAACAACAGAAACCTTCAATGCCGAAAAATAAAGCGCAGTGGTAATGAAATTTCTTTGAGTATTTTTTGAAGCAATGTATTGTTGAAAATAACCGGAAATTATGTTAATATTTTATGGTTATTTTAATCTCGTGCGGGAAAAATACAAAGGGGGTTGATGCCTTCATACATCGCCATAACATACTGGGCTTTAAACGAGCCCTCCTGCGCGCTGTCGATTCGCCAAAACGATAAAGCACAAAAAATCTCTTCAAAAAGCGTTTAGGAGGTATTAGGATGAACTGGCTCAAGAACAGAAGCATCGGTACAAAACTCGGTATACTCTCAGGCATCCCACTGGTGATTCTCATTATCGTTACTGTCTTCAATTTCCTCAACTCATCGAGCACGAACAGAAGATTCATCTCAGCGTTCGACGACTACACGATGCCTTCGATAAACGTCGCCGTAGCCAGAGTCAATTTGCAGGCTACACAAAAAGACGTACTCAAAATCGTACTCACAGACGACCCTAAAAAAATCGAGGATGTCCACAACGACCTGGCTGCAAGGCGCTCTGAGACGGCTAAAATTTACGAAGAATTTTCAAAAAGAGACCTGAACTCAAAGGAAAAGAACGAGATAACCGCCGTCATTGCCACCGCCGCGAAACTTCGTGTGCTGCAGGACGAAATTATCGAGATGGGCAGCGACAAGAGCAAGACGGACGAGGCTATAACGAAGTACTTCGAAGAGCTTGAACCAGTCGGAGTGCAGTACACCGACGCCATTCGCGACCTTTCCAATTATCTGATCGAGCTCACGGCGAACAACCAGAGCGAGTCGGTTACGCTTTCGCGCGAAGCCACAATTACAAGCAGCGCCGCCGCGCTAATCGCCACGATTGTCACCATCCTGATGAGCATATTTATAGCGCGCTTCATAACGAATCCGATCAATCTGATGAAGACCCAAATAGCCCGGTTCGCGGCCGGCGATCTCAGCGTCGACTTCACGGACGACGGGCGCGACGCCATAGCTCAGATGGGCAACGAACTCGAAAAAATGGCGCAGACGCTGAGGGGAGTCGTCGAGTCGATCAACGTCGCAAGCTCGCGGATAACGGATTCGTCACAGGACTTCTCTGCCATGGCCCAGGAGACAAACGCCTCCGTCGAGGAGTTCCGCGCGAACGTAGACGAAATGGGGACTAACCTGAGCAGCCTCGCATCGTCGAGCGAGGAGGTCAACGCGTCTGTCGAGGAAGTCGCGGCCGGCGCGCAGACTACAGCGGAGAAGGGCACCGACATCGCGCGCAGGGTCGACGACGCCATGACCGCCGGAGATACCGGCATGAACGCGGTGCGCAGCGTCGTGAACGGTATAAGCAGGGTAGCGGAGAGCTCCGCCGCGTCGACGTCGGCCGTCCTCGAGCTCGGCAACAGCGCGCGCCAGATACAGAGCTTCGTCTCACAGATAGGCAGCATAGCCGACCAGACAAACCTGCTCGCGCTGAACGCGGCTATCGAGGCGGCCCGCGCCGGCGAGGCAGGCAGAGGCTTCGCCGTCGTCGCGGAGGAGGTACGAAAGCTCGCCGAGGAAAGCAACGTCGCCGCAAAAAGCATCGCAGAGCTGGCCTCGACCATAACGACAAAACTCGACACAATCATTAGTTACGCGCAGGAGAACACATCCGACTCGAACAAGGCGAAGGAGCTATCCTCCGAGACGGAGCAGGCGATAACCAACATGATAACCTACCTGCGGCAGATCGCGAACGCGACGCAGGATCTCGCGGCCGTCGCCGAACAGCAGGCGGCGTCGAGCGAGGAGATAGCGGAGTCCGTGCAGAGCATGTCAACAAAAATAAACAGCACGGCGGTCGCGAGCGAAAACATTCGCACAAGCGTCACGGAGGTGGCGGCTGCGTCCGAAAAAGTCGCCGAGGGAGCGGAGAATCTGTCGTCGCTGTCTAACGACCTCCAGACGGAGCTATCATACTTCAAGGCGGACGAGAAGGATACGCGGTCATCCATCAAGAACAGGCCCCAGTTGAAGGCCCTCCCGTCAAGAAGATAACTCCATAAACGCGCCCCAGGGCCACCGGGGCGCGTTTCTCCATGGAAAATTCGAGCGGCTGCTTGAGAATTAGCCGTTAATGGGTTTGTAATGCGCAGTATTGCGGCTTTTCCAAGTCAAGCGCGCAGGATGCGCGTTTGACTTGGAATTAGAATAAGATCGAGGAGGCCAGAGCAAAAATATCGGCGTGCCTGAACACTGCGTCATGGCCGGCGGAGCGAAGAGACTCACGGAGACCGATACGGTCACGAAAACTTCGGGCCAAGGCAACTGATGGTGTCGTCGTACCCCTGATTGATCCATGAGTAGATGTTTTCCGGAATAAATGCGATGATGTCGAACACATCCGGCAGAACAGGGCTGCGCCCTATCGGAGCGCACCTGTGTATCTCAAAGAGCTCGACGCCGGCGTATTTACCCCCGTCCTGTTTGCTCCAGCGCGTCCGGTCGCTAAGCGTCGTCACGATGACCGTGTCGCAGCCGTCCTCGAGAAGAGGCAAAACCGGCGTGTTGCCCTGCGAGCTCTGCAGACCGCCAAGTCCGCCGTCGACGTAGCGCTCTCCGCCAATCTCCTGCGACTGGAGCAAAAACGGGATCGCCGATGACGCGAGCAGCGCCCTCCTGCGATCCCTGGAGGAGAGGGACTGTACGCACAGGAACTCCGACTTCGGGTTGTCCTTTATGCCGACTAGAGCAAGGCTCGTGCCTATCAAGGTCTCGAGCATGCTCCTGTTTGGAAAAACAGAGACGTAGAGCGGTATTCCGGCCGAGAGAGCCTCGTCTGTTATGTACTCGCCCATCAGTTTCGTTATGGGACTGTTGTCGACGAGGGATGCCGTCTCCGGCGACTTTATTATCGGAATTATATTTTGCCTCATCCCCCTGGCCATGATACCAGCGTTTCGCACGACCGGTCTGAAGCGAAACCCGGCCCACTCGAGCAGGCGAATCAATGTAGGCGTCTCCCCGTCGATCGGAGGATCCTCCGCCACAATGCGCCATATCTCGGACAGCCTGCCTGACGCCTCCTCGAGCGAACTCGAAGACGCCACGACAGCCCCGTTCAACGCGCCGACGCTCGCGCCAGCTATTGCCGATATCTCGACGCCAAGCTCGACGAGCGCCCTGACTATTCCAACCTGATAAGCGCCCCTCGCTCCTCCCCCGGAGAGCACGAGACCAATCCGCCTACGCATCCTGACAGTTCATATATCGTCGATCTCCATTCTGCCAATTTCGCTTACAGCGTCCTCTCCTGCCGCCGGCGCTATTTCTTCAACAGGGAGTAGCGGCGGTTCAGGAGACGTCTCTGCTGTGTCTGCCGTGTCCGACGTGTCTGACGTGTCTGACGTGTCCGACGTGTCCGACGCGCCTGACCCGCCCGACCCCGACTCGTTCTCTGTATCGATCTCTTGCGCCTTTATCAGCTCCTCGGTTACAGGTTCCGCCTCGGTCTCAGGCGCAGTGAAATCAGCGGATTTTGCGCCAATTTCCGGCTCGCCCGGCAGCACAGGAATAGTCATATCTGTATCTTCAGACCTCGCTTCAGTCTCGACATACGGGGCAATATCGCCGGACGTCAGGAACTCCTTCACCTTTATCAGGCCGCCGCTCGCGACTGTTTTGAAACCGGCATCGAGAAGCCTCTCGGATTCGTTCGCCATATCCTTCGTCCCTACGCCCCCGAGTACAACAGATAAAAGCCTTATCTCGCCGCGTTTGGCGGTTGAGATGAGGCTGTAGCCGGACGAGCGAATCCACCCGGTCTTGAGCCCGTCGACGTCTGGGAGGGTCTTCAGCAGCGGATTTTTGTTCGTGTTCACTACTCCCCCATGCTTGATGGAGAGTATACTGTGATAATGCAAGGCTTCAGGATGGTTCTCAATGTAGTTCTTGCTCAGGGTCAGCATGTCGCGGGCTGTCGTAAGCTGCTCGTTGGCTGGCAGCCCGTTCGGGTTGCGGAACACCGTGTTTTTCATGCCGAGAGCGGCCGCTTTTTCGTTCATGAGTTTCACAAAGTCGTCGACCGAACCCCCGACGTACTCCGCTACCGCTATTGCCGCGTCGTTGCCGGAGACCGCCGCGACCCCCGCCATCAGCAGGTCGAGAGATATGACCTCGCCCTCCCTGACGTGCAGACGCGCGCCAGCCTGGGAGGTCGCGCGTCTGCTGACCTTCACGTCGTCGGAGAGGCTTACCCTGCCGTCCTTCACGGCGTCCATAGCGATGTACATCGTCATGATCTTCGTGAGCGACGCTGGCGGAACCTTCCGGTTCTCGTCCTGGATGTAGAGAACGCTCTCCGACTTCAGGTTCATCAGTATGGCGCCACGTATATTATGGAGCTCGGCGGCGGCCCGCGTGGCGAAAACCAGTAAAAAAACCACGAACGCGCTCAGGAATAGAGGCGCTTTACGAGTCACATCCACGCCTCCAGGGACTCCTCATATTCCCCTTGAGAGGGCTTTTATAGCGAGCAAATAAAATATCAAATATAAACGGCCGCCATCCGGAGATCATCAGGACTCCTCCCTGTCGCGCCATATTATATACCCCGAATTACTTTATCAGCCAGTAGTCTATGACGCTCTTTCCGTTTCCAAAGGGCGGGATCAGCGGGATCCCAGGAAGGTTGATTATCTCGGCCATGTCGCCCGCGCCGCTAACTCCGATAAGTTTTTTCTCTCCGATCCTCTTCGCGTCAAAATTGCCCGAGAGGTTGTCGAGAGTCAGGAAAAGGGAGTTTTTCTTTCCATGCTTCGATAGAGTGAGGCCCGTTATCTTCACGCCGGCGAGCGCGATATATTTTGCCGAACTACCTGCCGAGACGCCGCTGCCCCAAAAATTCGCGCCTCCGGTCGTCACGTCGAGCGCATAGAGACGGCTTTCTCCGTTTACCTCCCTCACGAGGCCGCAGATGCTCGCGTCGTTCGTGGCGACTTTATTCTTTTGGATAAACGTGGGCACAAAAAGAGTGCCGTTTACAAGCGTGGGTTTCGCGGACACGTACTCCCTGAAATTATTCTGTCCGCTCTTCTCCAGAGGGATATACCAGCCCATGTATTTCTCGGAGGGGTTCAGCAAGCTTTTAACGTCCTTCGACGAGAGGAGCTTCAGGTTATCCCTCGCGAATGTGGGCGCCGCCTCCTCCGCTTTGAGCGCGAATATCATCTGGCTCTCGTTGCGAAGCGCCCCTTCCGGAAACTGGGCCGTCTTCAATACGGGAATGTCGGCAGTCCCTCCGGCCAGCCAGATAGTCGACTTCACGCCGCCTGCCGCGAGACCGTAAGGCATGGAATAGTTCGCCGCGCTTTTCGCGGCCGCGGCCAGGTCGGGCTGGAGCGTGGCTACGGTCGATATACTCCAGTCGGCCGCGCTCAGCGGTTTCGTCACTCCGCCAGAATCCTTTTCCTCCAACGAAACGCGGAATATATTTCCCCTGTTGTCGGCAGCGAAAATGTTGCCAGTCATGTACTGGTTGTTCTCGGAGCGGTAGAGGAACGGCTCCGACGTCATCATACCCATATAAGGCGCGCGCCCGCTGATACCTCCGCCCGCCTTATTCGCGCTCTTTGCGACGTCCGTGCCATCGAACACGTGTATGACGCTGCCGTCCTTCGCGTCGAGCAAGAGCAGTGTCGATCCCTCGCCGCCATTTGCGTCAAAATCAATGGCGGTCTGCGTCCCGCCAGGAAGCGCGACGATATTTCTATACCCCTGCGCGGCGTCGACAGCCGCGCCCATGGCTGGCTTGGGGCTGTTGTACCCGAGTTTTTTGTATGGCGCGTCCGTCGCTGACGTCACGTTCTTCGCCAACTCCACGCGAGGCTCGGCGTCGCTGAAGGCCATCGATACCAGGTATTCGCCGGCTTTCTCCCTATACCACGAAAATTTCAGATCGTTTGGCGAGGAGACGTCGAGCATATAAAGACCACATCCGCCCCGGCCGAGCGTGCCGAGGAGAAATGTCCCCCACCCAGTGCCGTCGTGCGCCTTCGACATGTCGAACCGCTTTTTTTGAAGAGAACCGTCCAGAAGATACACGGGGTTGGATCTGAAACCAGCCGTCTTTTTCTCGGGACCTTCAACATCCATCCATTTAAGCGCCCCGCCCTCCATCTTGGTCTTGAGTGTCGCGACGCGCGACGGCAGCAACACGGGCGGCGGCAGTATAGCGAGCTCCTCGTCGCCGGTTCCTGGGTTCACGACGTGCAGAATGCCGTCGTTCGTCTGGAGGTAAAGCTTCGCCGGGTGACGGTTCTTCTTTCGCGTTTCCTCGGCCCATGCTCTGAATCCGGGGAGTGAATCCACTGGCGTCGGGGCGTCGACTAAAACGACCGCGGATTGGCTCGCGTCGACGAGCATACTGGTACGGGGATAATTCGTCTTCTTCGCGTAAGAGTAGTCGTAGCCCTGAAACCATTGATAGAGCGCGTTATATGGGGCGTAGCCGTTGAATGTCCCTCCCTGAATGTTATCTGAAGCCATCTTGGCGATTGTCATTCCGACCAGAGTTCCGAACTTCGAGTCATTCTCCGCGAGGTCAACGAATTTTTTAGTGCCGTCCGCGCTCCAGTATATCAGATTTCTTTTTTTCAGAGGGGAGGAAGCGTCGCCCCTTCTGGCGAGCAGCCTCTCTCCGAGTTCCCAGCCCTCCTTCATAGTCGTGCCTCCAGCGGCGTCCTTCGACACTATAAAACGTGTCAACGTGGCATCCCACTGGTTTCCGTCCACTATGCGATACGTAACCCTGAAAGCGTTCGAGACGGCATCCTCGCCGTCGAGCGGTACGGATTCGGTAATCGAACCGCGCCCTGGCTGCCGGATCTGGCTCTCGTTCACGAAGGAGAGAGCCGACTGGAGGGCTGCGGTAAGCGACGCGGCGTTGTCCGCGAAGTACGGCTGATACGCCGCGCCGCTCATGTTGTTGTAGTTGATTTTGCTCGCGTCCCCTCCCTGCCCGGCGACTGCGGCTCGAACAAGGTTCAGCCTCATCCTCCTCACCTCGGCCAGAACGTTCGGGTTGTCCCTGACGTCCGGGTCGTTCTCGTTAGCCACTATGCCGATGACTATGGTTCGGATTGGGTTCTCCAGGTCGACATGCTTCAAGACTCTGCGCCCCAAAGCGTCCCTCGCTATCATCGTCGCCTGGTTATAGGGCGCCTTCCTCGGACCGGTCGGCAGGTTCATGTCTCTGGATCTGGAGGCGTCGGTGCTGTCGTACAGGTTTTTCACCGCCTCCCACACGCTGTAGGAGTACATTTTGGGGTTCGCGACCTTCGGTTCCATGCCGGACGAGATCACGACGACCCAGTTGTCCTCACAAGCGCTCCTTATCGGGAACGAGACGTCGTCCAGATCATCGATCTTTATTTTAGACGTATCCTTCGAGGTCCAAACCTGAACCTTCTTCAGAGGGGTGAGATTTGGCTCGCTGTTGTCGCTCTCGCCGTCGAGATTATAGTTCATGAGCGGAGAGAAAAAATCTAGTACGGAACCAGCGGCCTCGCCTGAGCCGGAGTTATACCTCGCGCGAGGCGCGCCGCTCAGCTCGATCTCGTCGCTGTACCTGCGGAAGTCCGCCCTGTAGTTGACGTTCGCGTCCCGGAGCGAGTACCATATCCACCCCCTCGACAGATAATATTCCCGGTCCAAATTGAGACTCTGCCCAGTCTGGGCGTCGAAGGACAGCGGATCCGGGAAAATAGCCTGGGCAAGGGCAAAGACGCCAGCTATCCCTATCTCCGGGTCATTGTAATAATGGAATTGCCTCTCTCTGTTCGTCCCTTTGAGAGCATCGTGAGTCCTGCTGATGTTCTGCTCCTTCCTGCCGGTCGTGCCGTCGCTCTTTATATCGGCGATGCCGTTTATCCACATCTTGAACTTATCCGCATGGGTTATGGTCTTGTCATACTTCGTCCATTTGTCGTCATATTCCTTAAAAGGCAGGTGCAGCGACGCCCTGTTCATCAGCTTGTACTGCGGCCTGTCGGCCAGCTCTCCCTGACGCTTCTTGTCCTTCTTTTTGCCGCCGCCCCCGCCATCAGCGTAGTTGGACCACCAGCCGTCAGGCTCCGTATTGTCACTTTGAAGAGTTGCGTAGTTACTGTGAGCTGTCGCGTTATGCCACATCGGATAAAATTGTCCGTGTATCGTGAAGTATGACTCCAACTCGCCGGTTATCGGCCCGTACATAGCCCCGTTTTTATAGCGAACCCGCGACCTCGAGGCGCCGGCATCCTCCGTGTATGAGTTGCCATCGGCGTCGAAATAGCTTTTTGTCATGACGTTCGAGGAGTAGGGGCTGACCTTGAACATACCGTTAATGTCCGAGCGCGGCTGGTTATAACCGTAGTGTGTGCCCTCAGTGGCCCCTATCTCAACGTTCGCCGGCGACAAGAACGTGGTCGCCATCGCGAACCGCAGGCCCTTGAATACATCCCTGTTCTGGAGTAGATTCCAGAGAACCATCTTCGTCTCGTACATTCTGCTGTCGTTCGGGACGAGGTCATTCGGCCCCGGGAGCGTATTTTCGGTCCAACCGTTTGCCCAGTATTTCGGATCCTTGAAGACGAGCGCGTAGGGATATGGCTTATTGTCCATCGTCGCATTCCAGTAAGAGTAGCGCACAACCTCGTCGCCCTGAAACCTCATGCCGCTGTTGGACTTGATCCTGCGTGCTTTCTCGTTAAAGACATCGCTCACGTAACCGATCTTCAGGCTGCTCCACGAGCCCGTCGGGTGGTTGTACGAACAGACGTCCGAGCCCGAAGAGTACTTGTTGAACGCCACTATGTCGGGCCAGAGCGTCGGCGCGTTGTCGAAGCTGACCTCGAGCGGGGTCATCTGGCCGTTATAGAGGCCGACGAGGGCGTTGCCGGCCTCTAGGAACGGGAAATAATAGTTGTCCTTGTTCAGCGCTATGTCCTCGCTCAAATTTTTCCCTTTTTTATAGTTGTTGCCGGAGTCGAGGTCTCGGCCATAAAGGTTGCGCTCCGGGCGAAGGTCTCCGTTTCTCCATGCCGTCGGCAACGCGCCCATTCCGAACGTGGCGTCCTCCATCATCCTGTTGATGTCGTGGATCGTGTACCCTAATTTGTTCCTGGTGTCCTCCCAATTGGCGCTCTCCCAGTAGGAATCGTCCCATCTGTTGTCCCTCCAGACCTGCGGAACAACCCCTTTTGGAGTGAAGCCCATAGCGGCGGTCGACTCGATGAGAAAAAGAACGTTTGCCTTCCGTTCGCCGCCTGTGGTCTCGTCGGTCTCTTCGAACGCAAGGTCGCGTTTGAGCGGCGCTCGCAGTTTCAAATCGTCCAGCCCGGCGGCAGCGGCGGCTTGTAAAGGCGCAAGCGCCCCAGAGATGAACGCCGAAAGCGTGAGCGTGGCAGCGAGCTTTCTGAAGGCGAACGTTCCTCTTTTTGCGCGGATATTCGACGATTTCCTCAACATGTTTTTAATATAACCTCCGTAAAGTTGTTTTGCATATAAATAGAATCCAATACACAAGCATTCATTATATTCATGACAAAAACAATTGCAATGTTCATAAATTCCTTGACCAGTTATCGTGGATTACTCAAAATGCATCCTGCAGTTTTCTGTTTATCTTTGTAGAGCAGGCGAACGTTGCGCTAAATATGCGCGCGCCTTGCGACAAGATGAAGCTAAATCCTTCTTTCAAGCCCCCAAAAAAACAAAGAGGCCCCGCGACAAGGGCCTCTTTGTTTTTTTCCCAGCGAACGGACTGGTTATTACTTTATCAGCCAGTAGTCTATGACGCTCATGCCGTCCTTGAGACTGTCGCCGCTTGGCTCCGGGATATCGGTAATCTCGACCATATTCTCCATTCCGACGACGCCGCTTATGTTCTTCCTGCCGAGGGCGCCGACTTTAAAAGCGCCCGACAGATCGTCGAACTTCACTAGCAGACTGTTCTTTTTTTTGTTCTTTGCCTGGGTTAGGCCGCTTATCTTTACTCCCTCCATCGTGACATACTTCGACTTCCCTGACTTTCCGGAGAGCCAGAGGTTCGCGCCGCCAGTCGTCACGTCGAGCGCGTAGATGCGGCTGTCGCCATTTATAGTCTGTTTAAAGGCGCAGACGTCCAGATCATCCACGTTGATCTTGCCTTTTTGGATAAACGTCGTGACAAACAGCGTCCCGTTGATCAAAACCGGCGCTGACGAGACGTACTCTGCGAAACTGTTTTTTCCCTCCTTCTGGAGGGAGATGTACCAGCCGTTATAGTTTTCGGACGCGCCGAGGACTCCCTTTTCATCCCCTGCGGCGATAGACTTCATCTTGTCCCTGGCGAAGACGCTCTGACCGTCGCCCAGCTTAACGGCGAATATCATCTGGCTTTCGTTTTTTATTATGCCATCCGGCGCCTCCACCGTTATTCTGGACACAACGTCGGATGTGCCGCCGGCGGCCCAGATGGCGGATTTTTCTCTGCCGACGACTAGACTGTATGGGGTGGCGTAGCTCGACTCGTCGTCTTGCGCGGAGAGACCGTCCTTCTGAAGCGTCGCTACCGTCCTGATATACCAGCGATCCGGCGGCAGGAGCTTTGTATCGCCGCTCCAGTCCTTTTCCTCCATAAACACGCAAAATATATTTCCCCTGTTGTCAGATGCAAAAAGCCTGCCGGTGAGATATGGATTCGTATCCGAGCGATACAGCGTCGGTTCGGAGACCATCATTCCCATATACGGCGCTTTGCCGACCTCGCCCTTCCCGGCGCGCCATTTTCCGTCAACCTTCAAAAACGCCGCGCTGTCGAAAGCCCGCAACACTCTACCCTGTTTCGCGTCTACGATAAGCAGTACCGCTCCCTCGCTCCCATTTTTGGCGAGA
Organism: Synergistaceae bacterium; assembly: GCA_031289775.1. Lineage (GTDB taxonomy): Bacteria > Synergistota > Synergistia > Synergistales > Synergistaceae > JAITOY01. Next base: position 16,875 of record JAITOY010000050.1, on the reverse strand, counting down.
TCGACTTTCGACTGCACTCCGCCGGGCAGAGCTATGAAATTCAAAAGCGCGCCTGGCGGCTTGGCGGGGCCAGTCACGCCCATAGCGGGCTTCGGGCTGTTGAGGCCAATCTTCATGAAAGGCAGGAAGGAGGGGTCGAGAGCGTCCTTCTTTTCGCTTCCTGGCTGCTCCCAATTCGACTCCATCCTCGCAAATGTATCTGCGTCGATCCTCTCCCTGTACCACATAAATTTCGGGTCGTCGCGGGATGAGACGTCGAGCATGTAGAGCCCGCTGCCGCCCCGGCCCAAAGTTCCGAGGATGAAACTCCCCCACCCGCGGCCGTCCCCGGCCATGTCGATATTTCTTTTTACAAGGGGACCGTCGAGAGTGTATATGGGATTTGACCTGAGTTTCCCACCCCCTTCCGGCGCGAGGACGTCGATCCATTCGAGCTTGTTCTCGAACATCCTTGTCTTGAGCGTTGCGAGACGCGATGGCATCAGCACGGGCGGCGGCAGTATGGCAGCTCTCTCCTCGCCCTTTATAGGATCCACTATATGCAGTATCCCGTCGTTCGTCTGGAGATATATCCTCGGGGGTTGGCGCAAGCCGGAGACTTTCATGTTTTCAGCCCATTCCCTGTGCCCCGGCAGCGAATCCACAACCGTCGGATCCTCGACATAGACGATGCCGGACTGGCCAATGTCGGAAAACATGCTGGAGCGTTCGAAATCCATCCCCCTGGCGTAGGAGTGGTCATATCCCTGCAGCCACTTGTACAGCGCGTCGTGAGGCTGGAAGGATAAGAGCGCGTTGAGCTGTATTTTCGTCCCACCCATATCCCTCGCGTCGAGGCCGGTCAGACGCTTGAAGTTCGGGTCGCCATACGCCAAAGGCACAAATACCCCCTTCGAGCCGCTCCAATATCTCAGGTTTCGGCGTCCTCTCATTGAAGCGATATTTTTTCCGAGCTCCCAGACTAGTCTCAACCGTAGTTTTGCGTCGTCGCTCCTCGAAGCCTCGAAACGGCTGAGGGCGCCCTCCCACTGGTTAGTACGCATAGCTCGGTAGTTATAAGAATACAGGCTCATAGAGTCCTCGTTGCCGTTTAACGACTGGGATTTCGGCATAGACCCCTTGCCAGACTTGTCCGTTGGAAAGTCGTTTATAAAAAGCATAGCCTCCCTTATCGCTTCGATCAGCGAGGGTACGTTGTCCGCGAAAAATGCGGTTACGTCGGAGTTCTGGTCGAAAGGATCCGCTCCCTGCCCAGCCCTCGCCATCCTGTTCAGGTTCTCGCGCACCTTGATGACCTGATTTTTCAGGACGGGATCGGCCGCGATTTCAGGATCCTCAGGATCGGCCGCTATCCCGACAACCAGGGTTCGTATCGGCTTGTCAAGGTCTATGGCGCGCAAGCTTCGCTTGGTTCTCGCTTCGTTTGGATCCCATTTATAGTAGCTCATCGTCGCTTTGCCGCGCCGCGGGTTATTCCTGTCCGTGTAGTCGTACAGGTTTTTGATCGCGTCCCATGAATTGTACCTGTAGGACTTGCCGTCCACAGGCTCGACCTCCATGCCTGAGGCGATTACGACGAGCCAGTTGTCCTCGCAGGCGTTTCTGATGGGAAATGAGAGGTCCGTCAGATTCGAGTTATCGATGGCCTTTGTATTGGCCACCTCCCACTTTCGCACGGTATCCTCCTTGGCCATGTTGTAATAGATATGCGGCGAGAAGAAATCTATAACAGCGCCCGCGGCCTCTCCGGAGCCGGCGTTGAAAAACGCCTTGGGGTTCGCGAGCTTGTTTGCCGTCCCCGCGCGCAGATATCCGAGGTAATTTGTGTTGGAGGTGGCGTCGGAATACCAGACCGACTTCGAGCCCAGCACAGTCGTTTTCTCCCGACTGATGTCGTAGTTGGGGTTCGGATCCGGAAATATAGCGTTCGGCAGCGCGAACGTGCCGGCGATGCCTATCTCCGGATCCTTGTAAAAGTGAAACTGCGAGTTCCGCTCCTCCTTTTCGATGTTGGACGCGAAACTTTTGGCGTCGTACGCATTGCCAAAGGGGAACGCCATGTTCGGCCCCGCGCTTTTTATGTCGACGAGCCCGTTTATCCAGAGCCTTATCTTGTCGGCGTGTTTTATCTCATATTTTTTGTAGTTGTAGCTTTTTTGCCACAGGTAGTCGTAGTCGGCGATCGGCACGTGAAGCGACGCGCGGTTCTCCAGTTTGAAGAGCATCCTCTCTGTTGCGCTCCAGCCGTCGCGCAGACCATATATGTCGTTGTCCATGCTGTAGTTCGTCGCGACCTGAGAGTTGGCCCACGCCGGGAATAGCTGGGCGTGCATGCCCTCCCAGCCGGATGGATGCCCTGTGACGTTCATCAGCAATATGCCATTTTTATACTGGAGGGTCTGGTATCTCGTTCCAGAGTTCGACGGAGGCAAAAGCATCCCGTCCTTGTTGCTGGTTGCCGTGGTGTAGTCCCAATAATTCGCTGGCGTCCATCCGTTTTTCGAGTCGAAGTACCTCTGGGTGAAGAGATTGCCGCCAAACGGGCTGACCCTGAAGATGGTGTTGAAGTCGGTGCGATCGTTTGCGCCGGCGTGCGAGCCGGCCCAGGATGGCTTGTTGGGGTAACCGCTGCTCGTGTTGATCGGGGAGAGGAACGTAGTCGCGAGGCCTATCCTGATGCCGCTGAACAAGCTCTCGTCCTGAAGCAGCCGCCATAGGGCGAGCTTGGCCTGGTACATCCTGCTGTCGTTGGGAACGAGGTCGTCAGCGGTCGGCGCTATCGACTCGGTCCAACCCGTCTGCCAGTATTTTGGGTTCTTGAACACAAGCGCGTATGGGAAACCGCCGCTTTTGCTCAGTTTATTGTACCCGTAATTCACGCTCTTCGATGTTCCTAAAAACAAGTCTACTTCGTCTTCGAGCGCCGCGTAGGGCTCTTTGCCTTTGCGCTTCGGTCTGACTGCACCGCTGAAGGACGTCTCCAGCTCGTGATGCTGTCCTGAGTACGCTTCCCTCAGGGCGTTCGCGCGCGCGCTATCAGCGAAAGGGAAGTAATAGCGATCCTTGTTGGCGTCCAAATCCTCCTCTATGCTGCGGCCGGTCTTCACGTAGTTGTTGCGGGAGTCTATGTCCCTTCCGTACAGGTTGCGCTCTTTTCGCACCGACAATCCGCTCCACGCCGTAGGAAGCGCGCCCATTCCAAATGTCGACTGAACCATCATCCTCTGTATGTCGTTGAATCCATAGCCGTATATCCTTTGGGACTCTGTCCAGTTCGCCGCTTCAACCGTGCCGTACCTCCACTTTGGATCGAGCACAACTATCGGCATTACGCCCTTTGGGGAAAAACTCATCGCGGCTGTGGACTCGACGAGAAACAGCACGTTTGCCTTTTTAACCGCTTCGACGACTTTATCGGCGCCCGCGTCCGCCACCTCGCTTTTCAGCGGCGCGCGCACGCTCAAGCCGCCAATGTGCGCCGCCCCGGCGATTGCCGGCAGGCAGAGATCGAACATGAACAGGGCCAGGATAAAAGCGGCAAGACGCCTCGACGGATTTGCCTCGTACAGACGTTTTTTCGCAGCCGTCAGACGGAACCAGTTAACTTTTGATTTTTTTGTCATTATATGCAGTTACCTCCGTAACTATTGTATTTTATGTCATTAATGCTAAATCACATTGCAAATTATATCTTATGCCTAAATAGATTGCAATCTTCGTATTGCGGTATATATGTTCTTATATTTCTGAGCCGTGTTCATAAAATCTTCGGAGCATCTTTTATTTATATCTCAAATAATCCTTTTAACATTATTAATATTTATTTTAGAGGCATAAAACCAATATAAAATTACCGTATTTTATGCTTAGCATAAAATCAGCAAATTTATCTATTTGTGTACGACGCCATATGTGAAACAATTCAGAGGTCACAGACGAAGTGATTGGAGGTGTTTGCCTGTGAAATCCATGGATTCTATAGAGCAAGTTGCTGGACTGAAAGAGACGTTGGAATCTATGGCGAGTGAACCCAGAAAGAGGAACGGGAATGTCGTTTTTGCCCTTGTTGTGAAAGTTGCGTTTGATAACATCAAGAAACTCAGAGAACAGGGGTTCAGCTTTCAGCGCATTATGGACTGCCTCATTCAGAACGACTATCTCCCGAAGGACGCAAGTATGAGGCACTTTCACCAGGCCTTTATACGTGAGGAGCGGAGGAGGAAAAAAATACAGCAGCGCGGCATCTAAATCTAAAAACACAAACCCCGCAACGACCCGACATAGCCATTGCGGGGTTTTTTGGCAAAACAGGCCGAAAGTCAGCATGACGCCGGATAAAACAACCTTTACTTCTCTTTGCCCAAACTTCTTTCTATGTTAGAATAACTTATCGCGGCGGGCCTTAACGGCTCGTTTTTTAACAGATTGAAGAGGGAGGAATTGTCAATGGCTAAAGCTGTAGTGGATCCGGATACCTGTATTGGCTGTGAGGCTTGTGCCGGGGTTTGCCCGACAGGCGCCATCACCATCGACGACGGCAAGGCGGTCGTGGACGCCGACACATGCGTGGAGTGCGGCGCTTGCGTCTCCACCTGCCCGGTCTCCGCAATCTCTCAGTAACCTGCTGCAAGAGTTCAAGGACAAATCGAAAAAACGGCCCCTCCGGGCCGTTTTTTGTCCCTCTATATTTCCCTCACTTCGCCTTCCCCTGGTTGGCTACGGCGGCGGCGGCCTTCGCTATCGCCTCCGGATCGCCCAGATATTTGCGCGACTTCGGCTTCAGATCGCCATCGAGCTCGTAGACGAGCGGTATCCCCGTCGGGATGTTGAGCTCCATTATCTCCGCCTCCGACATATTGTCGAGGTACTTGACGAGGGCGCGCAGGCTGTTGCCGTGCGCGGCGATCACCACGCGCTTTCCTGATTTTATCTCAGGGGCGATCGCGTCATCCCAGAAGGGGAGGACGCGCTTCACCGTGTCGGCAAGGCACTCGCCGGCCGGGATATCGGCGGAATGGAGGCCCTTGTATCTCGGATCCTTAGCCGGATACCGTTCGTCGTTCGGGTCAAGCGCAGGCGGCGGCGTGTCATAGCTGCGACGCCAGATCTTGACCTGGTCGTCCCCGTACTTTTGCGCTGTCTCCGCCTTGTTGAGGCCTTGAAGCGTTCCATAGTGACGCTCGTTGAGGCGCCATGACTTCACGACCGGCAGCCACATCTCGTCCATCTCCTCGAGCGTCAGCCAGAGCGTCTTGATTGCGCGCTTCAGGACAGATGTGAACGCGAGGTCGAACGAAAAACCCTCGCTTTTGAGGAGTTTTCCAGCCTCGGCTGCCTCGCTCTCACCCTTATCGGACAGCGGGACGTCAGTCCACCCTGTGAACCTGTTCTCCTTGTTCCAGGCGCTCTCTCCGTGACGCACCAACACTAACTTATACATTAAAAAACGCTCCTCTCTCGTATGAAATTATTTTGTTTATCACTTATAGCGCTCCACTATAGCCTTGAGCGTTTCCGACACCTGTATGGCCGCGGTGACAACCTCGGCGTCGAATTGTGTGCCCGCGCCGCCCGTCAGTTCAGCCATGGCGTCCTCGAACTTCCACGCGCTCTTGTACACCCTCGAAAACACGAGGGCGTCCAGCACGTCCGCGACAGACGTTATCCTCGCGCAGATCGGGATGTCCTCGCCGGAGAGCGCCGGGAGGTCGGGGTCGCCGGTGTAGCCCTTGCCGTCCCACCTCTGGTGGTGATGGAGCGTTATCTCGTAAGCCATTCTCTCGAGATTCGAGTCCGCGGCGGAGTACATGAGCGCGCCGCTCGAACAGTGAGTCTTCATAACCTCGTACTCCTCGTCCGTGAGCTTGCCCGGTTTTTTGAGGACAGCGTCCGGCACGGCAACTTTGCCGATGTCGTGCAACATGGCGGCGAGCCTTATGGTGTCCTTCTCTATCCTCAAGGCGTCGCTGTCGACGCCTTTGTTCTCGGCCCAGCGATGGTATATCTCGGCGGCGAAAGAGCCGACCCTGTGAACATGCGCACCCGTCTCGAGCGGATCCCTGAGGCTCGACATCTTCAGCATCGACTCTACGAGACGACGCGTCATTATGGATCTCGTCAGAAACGGCATCGTCTGGCCCGATAGCAGCGTCACATACCTGACGTCAAAATCGTCGAAAGCCTTCGCGCGCCCGGATGCGTCCTTGCTGTTGATGAGCTGGACAACGGCTATCGGCTTTCCTCCGGAGCCCAAAACCGGCACGGCGAGGATAGACACGGTGTGGTATCCGGACGCGTCGTCAAACGAACGGTTGAACGAATAAGGCGAGTCCGGCGGGAGGTTCGCGACGTCGCCGATGTTCAGGCTCGCTCGCTCCATAGCCACGTACCCGCTTATAGAGTCGCGGCTTATGGGCATCTCGCTGTTTATGTAGTAGTTTCGCCTCGAATCGTCCCTGAAAAGCGTGTCATTCTGGACGTACGCGAAACGCAGCCTGTCGTTCCCCTCGACGAGGTAAAACGTCCCGGCGTCCGCCGAGGTGGCGTCCCTCGCCTCTGTCAGCATGACGTCTATAACCGTGCTGACGTCGTCGAACCTGTTTATATAGTCCGCGAACGCAAAAAGCCTCTTCGATATGTTCAGCTCCTTGACCCGATCCCTCTTCGTCCACGAGACGCCTTTGCCGGCAAGCCACGGAAGCTTTTGGTTCGACTTGAGATCGGGCCTGTAAAGCTGCCCCCGTATCTCGTCGTACATGTCGTGGATGGCGAAAACGCGATCCGGCGACTCCGGCAGCATCTGCTCCGGCATTCCGCGGAAACGGTCGAACGACCTCGATATCATAGGGAAAAAGTTCTCCATCAGGAGAAGGACGTAACCGAGCATCCAATCCTCGAACGGCGCGAACTCGCCGTCCTCGTCCTTGTGGTTTATGATCTGGAGGATGCCGGCCAGCTCGCCGATGTCGTCTATTATCGGGGCGGTCAAGACCGAGATTGTCTCATATCCCGTCGTACGGTCGTATTCGTCATTGAAGCGGAACGGGACGGAGTCTGGCGGTTTGCGAACGTCGCCTATCAAAAGCGGCCTTTTTGTCCTCGCGACGTAGCCGCAGATCGATTCGTCGTTTATAAACACGACCTTGCCGGCGAATAAGTTCTCTCCATCCCCGCCTGAAGTTTCGTCCAACACTAACGTATCGTTTTGCACATACGCGAAGCGGAGGATGTTTCCGTCGACGACGTAGATCGACGCCGCGTCGGCGTTTGTCACGCCGCGAAGCTCGCCAAGAAGGTCGGAAATAAAACCGTCGAAACCGTTCGAGAACGACTCGAGGAACGTCTCGAGCTTCTCTCTCATTATGGGTTCGTACATCAGGTGCCCGTACCCCGCGATGAAATCCCTGATATACGTTTCTTCGCTCACCTTATTTACTTTCATACGCGAATACCCCATCCCAGTTTTCCGGCACATTCTCCGCTAACGCGCCTGTCCTCTCCGCGAATATCCTATATAACTTTTCCTGAGGACGCTCGTCCAAAAGCGACTGGCAAATTTTGCCGGAGGCGCGAAAATCACCCCTTGCGTAAAGGGCAAACGCCTCCTCCCAGAGTTCGAGTTCCCTGTTTCTCGCTTCGGCGTCCTCCGGCGCTACGACTGTGAAAATCGGTATACCCTCGCTTTTTCCCTTAACCTTGACCAAGTCGAGCGAGACGAGCCTGAACGCGCCAGTACAAAAATCGGCGGTGTCCTTGCTGATCAGCGATGAGACGCCATATTTCGTACACATGCCCTCGAGCCTCGACGCCGTGTTTACAGTGTCGCCTATGGCCGTGTAGTCCATCAGGTCGTGGGTGCCCATGTTGCCGACGTGCGCGAAGCCGGTGTGAATTCCGCCGCCCATGCGGAGGCGCACCCCATACTCCGCTTCGAGCGTCTCGTTCAGGACGTCTAGCGCCCTGTGCATCTCCATAAGCGAAGAGACGGCCTTCGAAGGATGATCCGGCACATCGAGCGGCGCGTTCCAGAACGCCATGAGCGCGTCGCCGACAAACTTGTCGAGCGTGCCCATCGAGTCCCTCACTATTGCGGTCATCGGCGAAAAGTAGCTGCCGAGCATTCCGACGACCTGAGTAGGCGCCATCTTCTCCGTGAGCGACGTAAAATCCCTTATGTCCGTGAAAAGGACGGAAATATTTCTGTGCTCCCCCTGGAGGCTCTCCACGCTGCCTCGCTCTATTATTTGCCCCACTATCTCAGGTGAGACGTAGTTCGAGAACGCCTTGCGAAGCACACGCTTCTCGCTCTCCTCGAGCCAGAAGCGAAGCGCCGAGGACGAAAACGCCTGCAGCGCCATATTTATGAGCGAATAAAGCGGAGTGAGGTATATCCCCCTCGATATCATCGCGTACCTCAGACCAAGCCAGACCGCCGCGCCCAGGCCGATGCCGAGCGGCAGCGCGATATGGGGGCGCACGGCGCTGAACAGGACGGCCGCGACGACCCCGGTGAGTAGCATGAGCATGAGCTCGAGACCGACGCGGCTCTCTGGCTCTATTATAAATCGCTGTGAAAGTATGGTGTCCACGAGAGCAGCGTGAATTTCAAGCCCCGGAAATGTCTTTTCGAACGGGGTCGGCCTGAGGTCGAGCAGCCCGGCGCTCGTCGAGCCGACAAAGGCTATGCGGCCCGAGATATCCTCCTGAGGTATCGACCTCTCCATGACGTCGACCGCGCTGTAGGTCGGGTAGCTGTCCCTGCCTCCTCTGAATGCGATCGGCAGCGTTGCCTCCTTCGAAACGGGAACCTCTATGCCGGCGACCCGTATGGATCTCACCCCGTCTCTGCCTATCCTGACCGCTATGTTGTTGTCTCCCGCGCCAAGCGCAAGCGTCGCCAGAGCGAGCCCCGCAATCTCGACGCCCTTGTACGCGTTAAAGAGAGGAACCCTCCTGAATATCCCGTCCTCGTCGCCCTCAGCGTTCATCAGCCCCACGAGCGCGACCTCCGACAGATCCGGGACGGGAACCTGGATGCCCTCCCAGCCAGGGAGAAACGTCGAAAGTGGTTCGGATGAAACGCCAGGATCCCAGATCGGCGATATCTTGAACGAGCGGATAGCCGTCTCCGGCACGTCGCCGGGGTCAGATGTGCCATTCGCCGACAGAACCGCTGGAATCTGACTGACGACCGAGGCGAGGTATTTGTCGTTGTCCATGAGCTCCCCCGGCAGCCACGCCGTATCCGGCTCTATCCCAAAGTCGTCCGAGATCTGCCGCGCCCACAAAGCAGGGGACGTCCTATCCTGCTCTCCCATCAGGATATCGACGCCGACGGACGCGACGCCATACTCGTAGAGCGTCGCCAGAAGCTCCGCGAGGCGATAGCGCGGCCAAGGCCACTGCCCCATCTCGGCGATGCTTTTTTCGTCTATGTCTATCAGGATAGGAACCGGCGACGGCTCTCCGCCTGTGAAGCCCCTGAGATAAATGTCGTAGACAATCCTGTCGAGGCGCTTGAACATAGTGGGCTGCGCCGCCATAAGGACGTAGACTATCACAAGACAGGCAGCGCTCGACGCGACAGTGAAATACGTTTTTTTCAGGTTTTTGGGGCGAAGAAACCATTTCGCGCGACCGGGAGCGGTCATAACTGCCTCCTGTAAGGAGAATCCTGTATCAGCGCTATGATTTCCGCCTCGGAGACCGGTTCGTAGCCGCGCGCCTCGACGCCGACGTTTATAGTGAACGTGTTGCGAGCCGGCTGCCAGTTTTCCTCGAAGAGCGTGTGTATGTGCCCGCAAATCGCGAGCGTACCGCTCTGCTGCACCATGCATGGATCGTGCGTCAACATGACGTTGAGCTCGCCGATGGTAATAAAATCCTGCGCCTTCACAGTTACAAAACCAGCCGCCAGATACTCGCGAGGCTCGAGCGTATCGTGATTGCCGAGCACGAGATGAAAGGGCCGTTTGCGGACGCCAAGCTTCTCCATGATGCCCTCGCACGTGGCCGAAGGAAATTCCGGCTGGCAGCTCCCGAATATGTCGCCGAGGATGAACACTTCGTCCGCATCCTCGGTTTTCGCAAGAAACCGGGCGACCATATCGTCGTTCATCTCCCCGACGCTACCGTATGGCCTGTCGCAGTAGGACATAATGTCAGAGTCAAAAAAATGCTGGTCGCTGGTAAAATACCGCAACAATCAAACACTCCCAACACATTTGCGCTTCTCCAAAATTATTGCGTATTATACCACTATTGTGATACTATACATAACGTCTTGACTTTATAGTCGCCTTAATTTGCGTTATCAAAAAATGATTTCCAGGAGGAAAAAAACATGGCATGGTTACGGAACAGAAGCATAGGCGTCAAGCTTGGAATACTCTCGGCGGTTCCATTGGTGTTGCTCATACTCATTACAGCGTTCAACTTTATAGCGTTCAAAAGAATAGACGTTCGTTATTCCAACGCCATCGACAATTACGCCGCGCACGCCTCGGATATCGCGGTGTTTCGCGCCAATCTTCAGGGCATACAGAAGGATGTCCTCAAGATAATCCTGCTCGAGGATTCAGACGCGGCGAAGATAAAAGACGTCAAGGAAGATATAGTCAACAGGCGGCAGGAAAATGGCGATCTGCTGCGCGAGTTCGAAAAGACCCAGAACGACGATAAGACCAAAACGCTTCTTAATCGTCTCGAATCGATGCTCTCTAACATGCGTGCCTTGCAGGATCGGGTGGTCGAGACAGGCTCGCTCGGCACAAATGAGGCCAACGCCGAGGCGGCTGAATTTTTCTTTAGTCAAGTCGAGTCGGCCGCCCAGGAGTTCAATAGCGTCCTGGTCGAGCTGTCACGTTACTTGATAGAGCGCACTGATGCCGAGCAGGTTGAATCCACGAATTTTTCAAACTCCACGTCGGCCACAGGGGCTGCCGTGGCAACTGCCGCTACGGTAATAACGCTCATCCTGAGCTTCTTCGTCGCGAGGCTCATCACAAAACCGATAAATACCATGAAGGAGACGATAGCGAACTTCTCGGCGGGAGACTTGACTGTGGCTTTCGATACGAGCGGTCGCGACGCCATCGCGCAGATGGGACACGAGCTGGATAAGATGGCGAATACGCTGAGAGGCGTGATGGACACCATCAAAAACGCCGGAAAAGATATATCCGATTCCTCGCAGGATTTTTCCGCGATGGCGGAAGAGACGAACGCCTCTGTCGAGGAGTTCCGGGCGAACGTCGACGAGATGAACGTGAACTTGAGCGGACTCGCTTCGGCGAGCGAGGAGGTCAACGCGTCCGTCGAGGAGGTTGCCGCCGGGGCGCAGACAACCGCCGAGAAGGGCACGGACATCGCTCGCAAGGTCGACAACGCCATGAGCGCTGGCGACTCGGGGATGAGCGCCGTGCGCAGCGTCGTCGAGGGCATAGGCAGAGTGGCGGAAAGTTCGGCCGCTTCCACCTCGGCGGTGCTTGAACTTGGCAACAGGACAAGGCAGATACAGAGCTTCGTCACACAAATAGGCAGCATAGCGGATCAGACGAACCTGCTCGCGCTGAACGCGGCCATAGAGGCCGCGCGCGCCGGAGAGGCCGGACGAGGATTCGCCGTAGTCGCGGAGGAAGTCCGCAAGCTGGCGGAGGACAGCAACGTCGCGGCCAAAAACATAGCCGACCTGGCCGGGGAGATAACCAGCGATCTGGATCGCATCGTCAACTATGCCCAGGAGAACACATCCGACTCGAACAAGGCGAAGGATCTCTCCAGCGAGACGGAGGAGGCGATATCCAACATGATCACATACCTGCGCGACATAGCGTCGTCGACGCAGGATCTCGCGGCGGTCGCCGAGGAGCAGGCGGCCTCGAGCGAGGAGATAGCGGAGGCTGTGCAGAGCATGTCGACGAAGATAAACGACACCGCCAGCGCGAGCGAAAATATACGCACGAGCGTCACGGAGGTAGCCGCGGCATCGGAGAAGGTCGCCGAAGGCTCGGAGAATTTGTCCCGACTCGCTGGCAACCTGCAGGATGAACTGTCATACTTCAATCTGGGCGACGAGGACGGCGCGGTGAGAAAAAAGGGCCTGAAATCGCTGCCGGCGGGAAAAACAGGGAGAAATTAGGCCTCCCGTGAGAATCACGGCATAGCCGAACAAAAGCGCCTGCTGGAGCTCTGCGTAGCACTGGAACGTGGGCGGAGATATCAAGGACGATGTATTTCGTATACCACCGATTTGTAGAGATCGTTGCGCTCCCTCGTCATATCGTAAATAAAACCGAGCGGTATGGTCATGAGAGCGGCGATAACAGCCACCGCCGCCATTCTGGCGATTATGGACTGGCGGCCCAGGACTGCGCGAAGAGAGCTAAGATCGCCCCATCTCGGGGCCGTTTCTCCTTATCAGCTCAGCGCCCGATACTCCTAGCAGCAGAACGAAAAAACGACCCGACGATTGTCAACATGACCATTCCTCCCCGATATAAATCCTGACGCTGCCTGTTTCGCCCATTTCATCAGTTTTTTTAAGAGCGCCCAACATCCCGCGGACGCCTCCGGCCACAAAATCGGCGACGAAATCTTTCATCGGCAGCTCGTGGTTCCCTATATAAACGCGGGCGCGGCGCCTATTTTTCTCTATTAGCTCCATCATGTCAAACGCCAAGCGCTCCGTCTCGCTTTCTCCATAGCGTCTAGCTCCGTCTCCCGAACCGTATCTGTCGTACGCCGCAAATATTCCGGCGTCTTCCGGAAGGGCCTCGTTCGGCCTGAGCACCCATATCTTCGGAAGCTCGAGTTTCTTCCCGCCCTCAAGTATTACTATATCCGCGTCGGGGAAAAACTTTCCCGCCACGTCGTACGCATCCTCGACGCCGTTATTTTTGGCGTTCGTCTCGTATCGGAATGAGGCGTCTCCCCACAAGAGAGTAGGGGTTCCTTCGGCGCACGCCGCGCCTGAATCGGTGTCAGGGGGCGAACCGACGAACTCCCGCGTGCGCTTTATATAACCGGTTTTGAGACCGCGCTCCGCGAATATCCGCAGAAGCTTCCGGCAGAGCGTGCTTTTCCCGGAATCCTTGTAGCCGGATACTGCTATTATCCTCAACATAGAATCATCCAGAAACTGGCATTAGATAGCCACCCATGCGCATGACCTCGGATTTCCATTCATCGCTGTCCAACGCCTCGAACAGGGCTGACGCGGTGGGGTGTTCGTCGAAGCGTTCGGAGAAAACGAGCTCGTAAGGTTCCTGCGCAACCGATATGAAATCTAGCCCAAGCGCGTCGGCTGCGGCCTTTATGCCGAGAGCCGCGTCGGCGACTCCCGAGGCCACCTTGTTGGCGGCTTCGAGATGAGTTATAGATATTCTGTCATAACCGGGAACATCCGAGCTATTGAGCCCGTGCTCCGCCAGCATGTAGTCGAGCAGAACTCTCGTCCCCGCTCCAGGCTGTCTGTTTTCGAACATCACGTCTCCTGAGGTCAGATCCTCGAAACCGATAATCTTTTTCGGGTTTCCGGGAGCGGCGATTATGCCCTGTTCGCGGTGAAATATGAGTTTTCTGTGCCAATTTCTGCCGTTTGCGAATTGTTTTATATAACTCGTGTTGTATGTCCCGTCGGACAAGTCCAGAAGATGTGCCGCCGCGAAATGAGCGTCGTCTCGGCTCAACGCGGCGAGCCCGCCCATGCTGCCGACGGCCCTGATGACGAGCTCCGCTCCTGATTTTTTGACCATCGACACGAGAAGTCCGACTGCCGGGTCGTCGGATCCTTGAAAAAGCAGCCTGTGGGACAGATCGATCCGCCTCGTTATATGGATCGTCACTTCCATTCCCCTGGGAAGTTCAAGGCTCGATTCCGGCAGGACAGCAATGCCGTCGCTCTCCGCAAGTGCCCAGAGGACGCTCGCCCCAGCCGACATCTGCCAGCACAGCGTTCTTCCCTCGACCTCCGCGCATTTTACGCGGAGCCATTCCGTCATTCCGGCCGGAGAGGAGTGGTTCGACATGAGAGAGGCTTTTATCGTCTCGGAAGAACTTATAGCTTCCTTTATATATCGCTCCGCCGGTTCGGATCTTTCGCCGGACATCATTTTGAGCAGAGGGTACGCCAAAGACCAGAGCGTCACCGCGCAGGACATAGGAAAACCGGGCGAGCATAGCACTGGGGTTCCATTTATGTCCGCCGCCATCGCTGGACGCCCGGGTTTCATACGGACATATCTGAAAAGCATTTTACCTAGCTTTGAAAATATTTTCTCCGAGTGATCCCTGCTCCCCTTTGCCGACCCGGCGCTTACTATCACGAGATCGTAGCCGAGAACGCCGCGGGCGACTGCCTCCGATATTATCTCAGGATCGTCCGGAAGTATGGGCCCAACGTCAAGCGAATACCCCCAACGTTCGAAGAGTGACTTAGCGTAGGCCGAGTTGCTGTCCACCACGAAGCCAGCCTCAATCTTGCCGCCGGAGAACCACGCGTTGTGCGCCACTATTTCGTTTCCCGTCGGTATGAAAAGCGTTCTCGGTCGTTCAAAGACAGAGACGGTTTTGACTCCGGCGCACAGCAAGAGGGATACGAGAGCCGGCGTCACCGCGTCGCCCACGCACGCCAGCATCTGACCGTGCATGACGTCCTCGCCCACAGCCCTGACGTTCTCTCCCTGAGTGACCCCTCGCGATACAATGAGCCGACCCGAGCCGCCGGACGCGTCAATGTCGATAGACGTATCCTCGACCATGACAACCGCGTCGAATCCGGTCAGCGGCATTCCGGTATTTACCCACGAATAATTTCCAGACTCGAGAGCGACGGGAGTCGCGGCGGTGGCAACGGCTGTCGATTTCGAGCATACTGCATAACCGTCAACAGCGCTCGCTGTGTAGTGAGGCACATTCCTGCGCGACGTTATATCTTCCGCAAACACCAGTCCTACTGCGTCTTTCGGGCTCATTTCCCTTATCCTGAGTTCGCGAGCCGCGAAGGCTTCGAGCAGAATTTCAGCCGCTTCGCCGAGCGAGCAATGCTCCGGATACGGCCGGCTTTCTACCACAGCCATACATCGGCATCCTCTCCGGCTCGCAGCGTCTCCCTGTGGGGCCTCATCCTTATAAAACCATCGGCGTACCGCATGGCCGAGACATAGCCGGACTTCGCAGCCATCGGGTGAGCCATACCGTTTTCGACCCGCATCGGTATGAATTCATCGATGCCGGTGCGGCCCTGTACGTCGGAATCAAGAGGCATGTTCATATATCTTCCGGCATATTTTGAAGCCGAACCCGCCAGCGCCAGAATCATGGGAATGACTACGAATAACACTGAGGTCATGCAGGACAGAGGATGACCAGGAAGGCCTACGACGAGTTTTTTGTCATTCGCCGAGCCCCCTATTATCGTCGGTTTGCCCGGCGCCATGTTGATCCCGTGCGCAATGAGACCCGGAGCTGAGAGCGACTCCATTATCAGGGCAGTGTTGTCGTGGGCGCCGACTGACGAACCGCCCGACAGCAGCACGATGTCGCATTTTTGAATGGCGTCTTCCGCGCGGCTTTTCAGATCTTCCCACCGATCCGACGCTATGCCGAACGATTCGGATTCAAAACCGTATTTTTTAAGCGCAGACCTGACGATGTATGTGTTGGCATCCCTGATGAAACCGGGCTGAAGCGTCGTCATACCTACAGGCGTTATTTCGTCTCCAGTCGATATTATCCCGATTTTAAGATCTAGAACGTCGACGCTTGCGACGCCGAATGCCGCAAGCAGTCCAAGAATCGAGCAGTCGATCATCTCTCCTTTTGCTATGAGGACGTCTCCGATCTCTATTTCTTCTCCGGCGAAGGCGAGGCTCTCTCCGCGCTGTACGGAAGAACGGATCTCTACCCAACCGCCCGCTTTCTCCGTATCCTCCAGCATGACTACCGCGTCCGCACCATCAGGCAGCATTCCTCCCGTAGGTATCGGCGCCGCAGTCTCGCGCGATATTTCAAAATCCGGCTTCATGCCCGTCGCTACTTCGCCGGATATTTTAAGGAACACAGGCGAGCCTTGCGACGCACCGGCAGTGTCCGCGCTTTTCACGGCGTATCCGTCACGCAGGCTTCGTGTAAAGGGCGGAGATTGTTCGCGGGATTGTATTTCACTCGCCACGCGGAACGACAAAGAATTTTCGAGCTTGAGCTCGTGCGTCATGACCTCCCATGGAAATCCCAAAGATGCCGACGCGATATTCAAACATTCGTCGATCGGCTTTACCTCTTCAACAAAACCAGACATCACTGAACACTCCCCAAAATTACTTGGGAAATTATATCACTTGGTATCCTGCCCAGATTCCCGAGTTCCAGTTTCACCCTTTTCTTTTCCTCGGCGCGCTTGGCTTTCGCAATGTCGATTTTCTCCTTGTGCTAGTAAAGCCGCTTGATCGGGTTCGGCATACCGCTTCCGGCTTTTCGATTTCCGCCTGTAATCAATACGCGATCTCACATCTCTTTGTCATCCCTCTCAAATTGTATATTCCACGAAGGGTTTTTCACTGTGGAAGAATTCGCGATAAACCTGTTTGCGGAAATAGCCGTACTGGTCGTTTGTTCGGTCATGCGGACGCGGCAGGTCAATCGAAATGATTTTTTCGATTTTCCCGGGTCTTTCCGACATGACTACTACTCTATCGCCCATATACACCGCCTCGTCGATATCGTGCGTAACTAAAATCATCGTAGTCTTTTCCCGTTCCCATATCCGCAAAACTTCTTCTTGCAGCGTGATTTTCGTAAACGCGTCCAACGCGCCGAAAGGTTCGTCCAAAAGCAGCGTATTGGGGCGGTTGATGAGCGACCTGGCAATGCTGACGC
>JAITOY010000057.1 GCA_031289775.1 Synergistaceae bacterium | reverse complement strand
TCGTCCCCGTCGTCGTGGAAAATCAACTGCCGCGTCAGTGTGTATGTAATGTCGTAGCGATGCGCGCCCAGTGACAGGAATGAGTCGTCGCCGAGATATATCTCTTCGAGATCTCCCTCAGCGCGCACTTCGTACGGGACTGGGCCGCCGTCGAGCAGGGCGCGCTCCACAGTAAATTTTCCCCTGACACGCCGTCCGTTCTCCATGTGAACGACCGGGACGCTTCGTATCAGCCCGCGCCGAATCTCGCGCCCTTCGGCGGTGAAGATTATGCCCTCGGTCACGCGGACGGACGAGTCGGCGTTGACTGTGACCGACACGTCCATGTCAGTTATAATCTCCCGCGCGGACGCGCCGGACGTCAAACAGAACGACGAAATCAAACACAACAGCAGCGCAAATTTTTTCATAAGTTCCCACAAGTTTTCATGTTATTTTTTTGATAATACTGATATCCGCGATTTATCAGAATGACTAAAATATCATCTTTGCGTTTTCAAGCGACAGTATACGCCGAAATATACGGTTTGTACATTTCGACTTCAAACTGGATTTGGGACAAAGAAGTAGCATGATGATATCCCTCATATTTTGACTCAACAAAGCCTTGACAAGTAAAAAGCTGTACGTATATAATCAACGACGATCTTCATTAAAGATAATTTATATCTGTATACTAGGGAAAGTGATTATGATGGAAAAATTTGACATTCCTATATCGATGGGTTTTTCAATATCACGGATCTGGACATTATGCGAGTGCGAATGAGGGCGGCGTGCCGTTGTCCGTTGGGGTACGCTTATTGATATCGAGATCTCCGTGATGATCGACTAGACGCTGAAAAATTTTTTCCGGGAGTCAGCTCATCATCAGGAGCTGGCTTTTTCAATAAAATTCACTACGGAAGGGAAATGATGAATTTGAGCACTGTCAACCTGAAAGCGGCCGAGGTGCAGGTTAGGGAGCACCGGCTAGGTTCTATCACCGGTTTCAAGGGTAGCGCGGCCGAGCTCGTCAATTGCGTCAGGTGCGGTGACCTGACGGACTCCGGGCGCTCGTTCAGTCAGTGCATGGGCTGCTCGACGAGCAACGCGACCTGCGCCGTCGCGCTTATACAGGATAGCGCGGTTATAAGCCACGGGCCGGTGGGCTGCGCGGGCTGCCTGCACGAGTTCGCGTTCACATATCGCGTGAACGGGGTGCACAGGGGCGTGAAGAACCCGAAGCAGAGGCACATTTTCAGCACGAACATGGACGAAAACGACACGGTCTACGGCGGCAACGAAAAGCTGGCGCTCACAATACGCGAGGCCTACGCGAGGGTCAGGCCGAACGTCATTTTTATCGTGACGACATGCGCGTCGGGGATCATCGGCGACGACGTTCAGGGTGTCTCGGACGAGGCTGAGGCCGAGTTGGGCATTCCAGTCGTCCCGATCTTCTGCGAGGGCTTCAGGTCGAAGATATGGACGTCCGGCTTTGACGCCGGTTATCACGGCATAGCAAGGAAGCTGATAAAGCCGCCTGTGAAAAAACAGAACGACCTCGTCAACATCGTAAACTTCTGGGGGACGGACGTCTTCGGCGAGTGGTTCAAGCGGCTGCGCCTAAGGGCGAACTATATTACGCCATACGCGACCGTCAAACAGATCGAGACGTCGTCTGAGGCCATAGCGACAATACAGGTCTGCTCGACGCTCGGTTCGTACCTGGCCGCCGCGCTCGAACAGGAGTTCGGCGTGCCTGAGATAAACGTGTCGCCTCCGTATGGCGTCGAGCAGACCGAGAGGTGGTTCAGGGAGCTCGGCAGGATGACCGACAGGAACGAAGAAGTCGACGTCTTTCTTTGCGAGGAGAGAGAGAGGTGGACGCCGGAGATAGAGTCCATCAGGGCGAAGCTCTCTGGCAAGACGGCGTATGTGACGGCCGGCGCCTCTCATGGGCACGCGCTCCTCGGGCTTTTGAAGGAGCTTGGGCTCGAGCCTCAGGGCGCGGCGATATTTCACCACGACCCGGTATACGATAAGGAGTCGGATTCGCTCGACTCATTAAAAAATGTCGTCGATATATACGGAGACATACCGGAGTACAACATCTGCAACAAGCAGGAGTTCGAGCTGGCCAACATCCTGAACAGGGTGCGGCCGGACATCCTCCTCGCCCGTCACGGCGGCATGACGCTCTGGGGAGCGAAGTTCGGCATACCGTCGCTGCTTATAGGCGACGAACATTTTGGGATGGGCTACGAGGGTATCGTAAAGTACGGCAGGCGTATCGTCGAGACGATGGAGAACGACGAGTTCGTGAAAAATCTCGAGAAGCATACGATCATGCCCTACTCCAAGTGGTGGCTCGAACAGGATCCTTATACGTTCCTCGGAGAGGAATCCAATGTCGAAGTTTATTGAACAACAACGCTTCATGTGTGCCATCGGCGGGATGCAGACGGTCGTCGCTATCCCGAATGCCGTGCCGATTCTTCACTCCGGGCCCGGGTGCGGCAACATGGTTACTGGATTTTTCGAGAGGGCGAGCGGCTACGCCGGCGGCAGCACGGCGCCGTGCACGAACTTCTCTGAGACGGAGGTCGTTTTTGGCGGGGAAGCTCGCCTCGAGAGCATCATAAGGAACACGTACAAGGTGCTCGACACGGAACTGCAGGTCGTGCTCACCGGCTGCACGTCGGCTATCGTCGGCGACGACGCCGGTCAGGTGGCGAAGCGCTTTGCCGAGGAGGGCAAGCCAGTGGTTTATGTCGATTCGCCCGGCTTCAAGTGCAACAACTTTGCGGCCCACGACCTGATAATAAACGCGATCATAGACCAGTACGTCGACCGGTTCGCTTACAAAAACACCGAGAAGGACTCGAATCTCGTGAACCTATTCGCGACGGTTCCGTTTCAGGATCCGTTCTGGAAAGGGAACCTCGAGGAGATGAAACGAGTGCTCGAAGGCATTGGTCTTCGCGTGAACATCCTGTTCGGCCCATACTCGAATGGAGTCGAGGAGTGGAGGAGCATCCCGACAGCGGGCTTTAACATAGTCGTCTCCCCCTGGTACGGCCTTGCGGTTGCGGAGCACTTGGCCGAGAAGTACGAGCAGCCGTTTTTCCACTTCCCCTACCTCCCGATAGGCGGCAACGAGACGACCCGTTTCCTTCGCGCTGTCGCGTCCTACGCGGCCGGGCACGGAGCAGAGTTGCGCGAGGACGAACTCGAACTATTCATAAAGCGGGAAGAGATCGCGTTTTACGAGGAGATCGACAGCCTCGCCACGTTCCTCCTCGAATTCAGGTACGGCCTGCCAGGTTTTGTCCATGTCCTGCACGAGGCGAGCTACGTCGTTGGTATTTGTAAGTTTCTGCTGCACGAGACGGGCATTGTGCCGAAGGAGCAGTTTGTGACCGACGGAGTGCCGGAGGAGTACCACGACAGCATCCGGGCCGAGGTCGCGAGGATATCCGACAAAAAGGAGATACCGGTCTTTTTCGAGCCGGACGCCGGACTCGCTCAGGCCAGAATCTACGACTCCTCTTACGATGGCCGGGGGCTCATAATAGGATCCGGCTGGGACAAGCAGGTCGCGAAGGACAAGAATTACGACTTTCTCTCGGCCGGGCCGCCGACCCCGTACAGGCTTGTGCTCACGACGAGGTATGCGGGGTACAAGGGCGGTCTTCGTCTCATCGAGGACATCTACGACAGAGCGCTCGACACGTACAACTAGGAGGCGACTAGCATGGCGGCACAACTGGGCGAGAGGGGGGAAGCCGAACACTTCATCCGGATAGCTGACCTCAGGAAGACATTTCGCTCGCGGGGGAAAAGTTTCGAGGTTCTGAAGGGCGTCGACCTCGAGATCGACCGCGGAGACATATTCGGCGTCGTTGGCTTCAGCGGGGCGGGCAAGTCGACGCTGATCCGCTGCATCAATCGCTTGGAGGAGCCGGATGGCGGCGAGATAAAAATCGGCGACACGGAGATAACGAAGCTGACGAAGTATGAACTCGACAGGTACCGCCAGAAGATCGGCATCATATTCCAGCAGTTCAATCTCCTCGACTCGAGGACGGTGGCGGAGAACGTCTCGTTCCCGCTCGAGATCGCCGGCGAAAAAAACGGCAGGATATCCGGGCGCGTGAAGGAGATACTTGATCTTGTCGACTTGAGCGACAAGGCCGACTTTTACCCGGGGCAGCTCTCCGGAGGCCAGAAGCAGAGAGTAGGGATAGCTAGGGCACTCGCGAACAACCCCGACATCCTGCTCTCCGACGAGGCGACGTCGGCCCTCGACCCGCAGACGACGCTGTCTGTGCTCGACCTGCTGAAGGACATAAACGAGAAGCTAAAGCTGACGATCATCCTCATAACGCACGAGCTGAACGTGATTCGTTACGTCTGCAAGAACATGGCGGTGCTCGAGGACGGGCAGATAGTGGAGAGAGGGCCGGTGAGGAGCGTGTTCACTTCTCCGGCGAGCGACACTGCCAAACTTTTTCTCAAAATAGACGCTGGATTTCAGATCGGCTGGAACGACGGCGGAGGGATATGAAACCATGGAACAGATGACCCTGGCGGAGACCATAGCGAGCGCGTTCGGAGAGAAGACGTGGACCATAGTATTCCCCGCGATATACGACACTCTTTATATGGTGTTCTATACGACCATACTGACGGCTGTTTTCGGTCTGTTGCTCGGGATACTGATCGTTGTGACGTCCGATGACGGCATTTACCCATGCCGAAAGTTCAGCGCCGTCTTGGGGAGCGTCGTGAATGGTCTGCGGTCGCTGCCGTCCATAATAATAATAATCCTGACCCTGCCGCTGTCGCGGTTCATCGTTGGAGTCTCCTACGGCCCGAAGGCGTGTATCATCGCCCTCGCCGTAACTTGCATACCGATGTTCGGCAGGCTTGTCGAGAGCAGCATACTCGAGATTCCGAAGGGCAAAATCGAGGCCGCGAGGTCGATGGGGGCGAAAAACAGCCAGATAGTCACAAAGGTGATGATACCGGAGGCGCTCCCGAGCCTGATAAGAAATTTCACAATCGCGGTTATCGCGGTCATATCGACGACGGCCCTCGCCGGTATGCTTGGCGCTGGCGGTCTTGGCGACGTGGCCGTGCGCTTTGGGTATAACAGGTTCAAGACGGATATCCTCATTGCGGCCATTCTAGTCATGATATTGATGGTGCAGGTTGTCCAGTTCATAGGCAACATTCTGTCGCGAAACGTCCTGAAAAAAAGGCATCTGATATGATGATAAGGCTTTGTTCGCGGACATTTTACACTGGTCCTCGATGTTGTGCCGAACCGATAACGAGGATTTTTTGGCGCAAATAGATCAGTGAAGGCAAAGGGTTTTAAATTCTTTTATTTTAAACTGAGTAATATTATGAGGAGGAATTTTGTTATGAGTGTGAAGAGCAAAAATATCATTCGAGTTCTCGGTCTTTTAGTAGCTGTGGCGGCGTTTGGCGCCGCGTTTTTCCCAGGCGCGGCCTCGGCGGCAACGAAGCTGAAGGTCGCCGCCGCCGCTGTGCCGCACACGGAGCTTCTCGAATTCGTGAAGCCGAAGCTGGCCGAGCAGGGGATAGACCTCGAAATTATAACGATCGACGAGAGCGTGGGCGGGACGTTGCTCAACGAGCAGACGGACAACGGCGAAAACGACGTGAATTTTTTCCAGCACCTGCCGTATCTCAACTCCGTGAAGGGCGAGAAGAAATTTGACCTCGCGCCG
Source organism: Synergistaceae bacterium (assembly GCA_031289775.1). Taxonomy (GTDB): domain Bacteria; phylum Synergistota; class Synergistia; order Synergistales; family Synergistaceae; genus JAITOY01. The sequence goes on along the minus strand of JAITOY010000057.1, from coordinate 18,517 downwards.
GCCGGCAACATTCACGTCGAGCCGATAGGCTTTTACTCCGCTAAATACAAATCGAAGGCCGATCTGCCGAACAAAGCAAAGATAGCCATACCGTATGACGCGACGAACGAGTATCGCGCGCTCAAACTGCTGGAGGACAACGGGTTCATCAAGCTGAAGACCGACATAGTGAACTTCACGGCCACGAAACAGGACGTAGCGGAGTACGTGAAACCGATAGAGATAATAGAGCTGGACGCCGGCGTTATCATCAGGGGCGCAAACGAGCTCGACGGCTACATCACGAACACGAACAGAATACTGGAAGCGGGCATCGACGCGAACACGGCGCTCTTCAGAGAGGACAAGAACTCGCCTTACGCGAACGTCCTCGTAACGAAGACGGCGCGCGTGGGTGACGCTGCGATAGTCGCCCTCAAGAACGCGCTCACCACAGAGGATGTGCGCAAATTTATCGCCGATAAATACAAGGGCGCGGTAGTCCCGGCGTTTTAACCGGCGTTGATTAAACGGGTTGCCTTCGCTTCGAGCGACGGAGATTTTGTGAACTACCACTTCGGACGCGCGAACACTTTTTTCATTTATGACATAGGCGACCGCTCCGTTCCGTCCGCCCTGGTCGAAAAAAGACGATGCTACAGGATACCCGGCCAGGGCAGGATTGAACAGGGGATCGCGCACCAGCCCGAGGAGTTGGAGAGGGTTGCGGAGCTGCTTGAGGACTGTGAAGCGATTTTTGTGGTGAGGATTGGGGCAACCCCTGCGGAATTTTTTATTGAGAGGGGCCTTCGTGTTTTTCAGCTTCAGGCCCGCATCGACGACGTTATTGAGGAAGTAATGAAGTTGAACGAATTGGAAATGTCCCCTGGATGAACCGGGGCAGGAGATGTCTTTATTATGTTAAAATACAAAGTCGCGATAGCGAGTACGGATCAGAAAAACGTGAACATGCACTTTGGAAAATGCGACGCTTTTACGATAGCTGAGGTCGATGCCCTCGCCGGCTCTTACGACATATTGGAGCGAAGGCAGGTTCCGCCGCCCTGTCCGTCGTGCGGCACGCACGGAGACACGGACGACGCGATGCACGCGGTGATCGACCTGCTCTCGGATTGTCGCCTTGTGCTCGTGAGCAGGATCGGCCGGTGGCCTGACTCCCTGCTATATGAACGTGGAATAGAGAGCATGGAGTACAGCGGTTCTATTGACGACGCGCTCGGCCCCCTTTTATCGAGGGGCGCCAGAATAAAAGATAAATTGTCAGGAAGCGTGAAAAACGGCGTTTGAGAAGAGGGGAAAAATAATGGCTAAAAAGATCAAACAGATCGCGATATACGGAAAAGGCGGCATAGGCAAGTCCACGACGACATCTAATATATCGGCGGCGCTTTCGACGTTTGGTTTCAAGGTGATGCAGTTCGGCTGCGATCCAAAAAGCGACTCGACGAATACGCTGCGCGACGGGACGTTTATCCCGACTGTGCTGGACACGCTGAGGGACAAAAGCGGCAGCGTCAAAGCCCAGGATGTCGTCTTCGAGGGGTTCAACGGCATTTACTGCGTCGAGGCCGGAGGCCCGGCGCCTGGCGTCGGCTGCGCCGGAAGGGGAATCACGACGGCCGTGCAGCTATTCAAGCAGCAGCACGTCTTCGAGGAGCTCGATCTGGACTACGTGATATTCGACGTTCTTGGGGACGTAGTATGCGGCGGTTTTGCGGTGCCAATCCGCGAGGGGATCGCCGAGAGCGTATTTACGGTCTCTTCCGCCGACTTTATGGCGATTTACGCCGCCAACAACCTTTTCACCGGGATAAAAAAATACTCCAACTCCGGCGGCGCTTTGTTGGGCGGAATAATAGCCAACTCGATAAACCAGGACTATTCGAGGACGATCATAGACGACTTCGCCGCTCATACGAACACCAAGGTCATAGAGTACGTCCCGCGCTCCGTCACAGTGACGCAGAGCGAGCTTCAGGGCAAAACGACAATTGAGGCGGCGCCAGACTCGAAGCAGGCTCAGGTTTACATAGGGCTCGCCAAAAAAATAGCCGAACATGAGACCTCGATTGTTCCCCAACCGCTCGCCGTCGCCGAACTGCGGGAGTGGGCCGCGAAGTGGGCCGATCGCCTCCTGGAGATAGAGACTGGCGTGGTGAAAGAGCAGACAGCGATCTGATTTGTTTTAAGGCCATGCCGTAAAGGAAAACAACAAAGCCCGGGCGTATGTCCGGGTTTTGTGCTATTATACTATCCAATCGGATAAAACTTATTCACAAGGTGAGGGGCGTGTGCTGATGATAAAAATGATAAACGCGTATACCACTGAAATCGACGACGTGAACGCTGCTCTCGCTGAAATCCTCGAGAAGCTCGATTCGAATGGCCTGTTGAAAAACTCCGTTGGGCTTCTGACTTGCTATAACGAGTTTATCGAGACGAATATCGTAGAGGATCTGTGCCAACGTCTGCCGTTTGACGTAATCGGCTGTACGACCCTGGCGAATGCACTCTCCGCCGAGCATGGCATGTATATGCTGCAGCTCGCCGTTTTTACGAGCGACGATGTTTCGTTTTCGACAGCTCTTTCAAAACCTCTCTCTTTGGACAATTACGGGGATGAGATCAAAATCGCGTATGACGAAGCTCGTTCGGCTCTGCCGGGCGACCCGTCGTTCATTATCTCGTTTTTTCCGTTTTTGCCCGAATTGAGCGGCGCCTACCTTCTTGAAAGTTTTGACAGGGCCTGCGGCGGCGCGCCGATTTTCGGTATGGTGGCGAGCGATACCACAATGGCGATTGAAAACGCCAAGGTGATATATAACGGGAAAAGCGAAAAATGCTCGGCCGTTATGCTGTTGCTGCACGGGGATAATATAAACCCGCAGTTTATTAAAACGTCACTGCCGGAAAGAAATATCCGAAAACAAAAGGCGATCATCACCGAGTCCGACGGCTGTATTTTGAAGAGGGTGAACGATATGCCTCTGACGGATTACCTGAACGGCGTGGGAATCAAGCTCGTCGAAGACATCGCCGCAAACGCGCTCGTCATTCCGCTGATGGTCGATTATGGGAACGGGGAGGAGTCTGTTGCCGTGGCCGTCTATCATATCGGAGAGGATGGAACCGCCGTGTGCGGCGCGGAAGTGCCCTGCGGGGCGTCTTTCTCCATCGGGGAGATAGATCGCAATGGCATAATCGAGACCGCGTTGGCGACCCTAGAGAAGGTTTTGGAAGGCGAATATGCCGATTGCCTCGTGATGTTCCCCTGTATAACCCGTTACCACATGTTGAGCCCCAACTATGAAGACGAGATCAAAACGGTCAAGGGTCTTATGGAGGATAAGATGCCTTTCGCCCTTGCTTACGCGGGCGGCGAAATATGTCCCGTTTATGACGAGACCGGGAAAACGCACAATCGTTTCCACAACTATACTTTTATCGCCTGTATTTTTTAAGGAGGCACAGCGAGCCCCCCTCAATTTCCAGACTGCCAGATGAATGAGACGTTGTCGCCGCAGCGTTTGGCCATCAATCCGTCGAAAATGTCCCGCGCCGCTCCAGGGAAGGGGAGGGAGAGCCAGTGCGCCAGAGAGCGTTTGTCCAGCGTCTCCCATACTCCGTCTGTGCAGAGGAAAAACGCGTCGCTGCCGCAGCGGGAGACACCCTTGACGTAAAGGTCGAAACCCTCGGCGAGATCCGGCGAGATGGCGGACGTCACTATGTTTTTTCTCGGATGGGCGCTCATTCCATCCTCGTCTATCTCGCCATTTTCGTAGAGCTCCTGAACGACGGAGTGCTCTCTCGTCAGGCGCTCCAACGTTCCTCCGGAGAAGCGATAGGCCCGGCAGTCGCCGCAGTTGAATATGAGCGCGCTCTCCCTGCGAAGCAAAATGCCGCCGGCGGTCGCGCCCATCTCGTAAAGGTTCGGCGCTCTTCGCGACTCTATCTTCATTCGCCGCGCCGCTCTCTTGAGCAGCGAGCGCAGGATTCGCGCGTCCGCCTCGACGTCAAGCTCGTCGCCGAAGGGTTTTAACAGCGCGGCCTCGGTCAACGCTTCAGCGATGATGCGAGAGGCTATCGCGCCCCCCTTGTAGCCGCCCATGCCGTCGACAGTCGCCATCAGGAATGGGTATTCCGTAACCTCCATGATCTCCGGAGATTCCATGTCGCCGGTTTGTACTTTGCCCGACAGGCATAGGGCGTCTTCGTTCATCTTGCGGACTGCGCCCCGGTGAGTCATAAACGCGATTTTCACTCTATCACCCTCATTTCACATGTTTGCGACAGGGCTACGCTGTCGCCATCCTTCAGGGGACGCGCCTGCCCGGGCTGTATCCGCTCCCCGTTCACCCACGTCCCGTTCGTAGACCCGAGGTCGACGATCAGCCATGTTCCGTCGCAAAAACCCACTTTTGCGTGGCGGCGGGAGACCGTCCCCTCGTCCTTGAAAAAATCGAGCGTCTCCCCGCTTCGCCCGAGCGCGTCGCCGTCAGAGACGGACAGGGTTCGTCCGTCGGAGAGGCGGGAGAAGGTTAAAATATGAGAGACGATAGTTCGCTCCTCGTCGTCTGGCGCCAGCGCTTCCGGCGCGGCAGAAATTGGCGGCACGGAGGAGATATTTGTCATGCAGGCGCGGCATATTATCTCAGAAACCGGGTTTCGCTCTCCGCACGCAGGGCATAGTTTTATAAGCTCCATGTTCTCCTCCTCGTGAATAAAATATCGATAATAAAATACCAGGCGAACGGACTACTATAAAAGCGGATCTTTCAGCAGCTCGACGTCCTCCTGGCGCGGTATGCCTACAAAAAAGACGCGGCCGGCGTCCATTACCAGTTGAAGCCTTCTTTTTTCACCGCGCGCCCACTCGCCATATCGCTCGGAGAATCGCTCGTTCCAGAGCGTCAGTCTCTGGTTGTCCGAGCCCTTCCATACCGAGTTGGTTAGGTTGTTTTGCTCGAATGGGCCGTCCACGAGGGCGGCCGCGAGCCCCGGCAGTTTCGGATGACGCTCCGCGAGTCTCTCGGCGCTGTACCCGCTGTATATCAGTATATCCTCAGTGATCGCCCTCACGGCGCCAAGAAGCTCCAAAAGCGCCTTTGGCTGGTCGAACGGCTCGCCGCCCGATATCGTGAGTCCGATCGGTCTCGGCGCCTCCGTTTGCCCGAAGAAAGAAATTATGCGCGCAGCCAGATCGCTCACGGCTATTTTAATATAATGCCTGTCGTTTGGCTCTTCTTTATGGCTTTTTCCGCCGTGCCCAAAGCCCCAGCTCTCCGGCGTGACGCAGCCGGGACAGTGCAGAGAACACCCCTGGAACCAGACGCCAACGCGGATACCAGGCCCCAGAGCGCGCACCGGGAAGTGAATGAGATGTATAAACGCAACGCCCATTTTTTACTTTACATCCTCCCGACAAATTTACCCAACATCCAGCTCCCATCCGTCGGCGGTTTCGCGGAGACCCCTGACGACATAAGGCTCTCCGCGCGGACTCGACGTGTCGGCGAGCTCGCTCAGGCTGCGGGCGATCGGGTTCATGAAGTATGCCTCCAGGTTGCTTCCTATGCCGCGTCCGCCCATGGAGAGATCGGCGCAGACCAGGGCGGCTAGCCGGCGCAGAACGTCCTCCTCGAAGGCGATTTTTATGCCATAGCTGTCATCGAGCCGGAACAGGACGTTCTCCATCATACGGTTGAAAATTTTATACGCTGTCTCCTCGCGGATGAAGTTGAACACGACGACGTTCCTGCCTATGCGGTTCAATATCTCCGGGCGGTTTATCTTGTACTTGAAAAAGTCGTCTATTGCCTCGCCGATCTTCGCCGCTATTTCGCAATAAGGCATGTCGGGGGAGACTCGCTGACGCTTCGTCCCGTCCGAGAGCTGTTCGAACATGCCAAGGTTGCTCGTGAAGACGATGAGGCTCTCCGAGAAATAAACCGTCTCGCCGCGCCCGGACGTGAGGCGCCCGTCATCGAGTATCTGGAGGAATATGTCCAATATCCTTGGGTGGGCCTTCTCTACCTCGTCGAAAAGCACGACGGAGAACGGGTTCTGCTTTATGGCGTTCGTGAGCTCGCCGCCGACGTCGTAGCCGACATAGCCTGGAGGCGCGCCGACGAGGCGCTGGTTCGCGTGCTCGCTCCCGAACTCGCTCATGTCGAAGCGAATGTAGTGGGTCGATGAGCCGAAGATCAGCTCCGTGATGGCTTTGGCCAACTCCGTCTTGCCGACGCCTGTGGGGCCGGCGAGAAAAAGTATCCCCTTTGGGCGCTGTGAGAATCGGGAGAACTGTGCCCCAGAGAGGTTGAATCGCGAGCGCTTCAGAATATCGGCGGCGTGTCTGACCGCTGCGCTCTGCCCCATGACGCGAGAGCCCAAAAAAGCCTCTGCGTTCAGTATTTTCTCCGGATCCAGTTTCTCCCACATGTTCTCCTGAATGCCCAGCTTGTAGCGCCGGATCGCGTCGCCGATCTGGCTGAACGTCATACGCTCGTGCCACGCCAGTTGGGCGATTGCCGCAATCTCCCCGGCGAGGAGCCCCGTCGTCTGGTCTCGGAAGAGCGCGAGGTTCGTCTCCCTCCCTGTCTCCTCCATCCCGGCGTATCCGGCAATTTTTGGGGATACCGCCTGTACGATGCATCTCCTTATATCGTTGTCCGGACGCGGGATAGGCAGAACGTGAACGCGCGGGTTGTTCAGCACGTACCAAGGCGGAAGGTCATTCTCCTTGTCCATAATCCAGAAAATGGGGTTGTAGCGCGGTTTCGGGCTTCCGTCGGATTCATCGTGCCTGGGGCTGATACGGGGCGAGGACTCTATGGACATGCGGAACAAACGATAGAAGAATGCCTCCATCTGCGCCTCATCGATGAGACCCTCCAGGCGAGACGCGAAACGCAGGATTAGCGCGGAATGTCCAAGCGCGCTCGATACGAGGGCCGAGGCGATCTTGGCCGCACGCTCGAGCGTGGCCGGGACGCTGTCGTCCTTGCCCGGTTTTTCGCCGCTCAGTTTTGCGAAAAGCCCATGTTCATCGGAGTGCAGGGTCGAAAAACCAACGAGCGGATCGTACGCGACAACAAGCGAGTAGCCCCTTTTTATCAGAAGCTCCCTGACGTAGTCGGAGAGCGCCAGAGTCGCGACGCTCCCGCCGAGAGAGGCGGGATATACGTCGTACACGTTGCCGTAGAGCAGGAATTGGGACTTTATCGGGAGGAATCGCTCTATCTCCTTAGCCCACTTTGGTTTGAAGCTCTCGTCACAGTTCGGGGCCATCATGATTCGTCACCGTTTTCCCGAAGCGACATTTTCCCCTCGTCACGAAGAGCGTCTTTTCGCAGCGCCCTGCGGCGTTTACCGCGCCTCGTCCCCGAGGACTCTACCGCTATTACCTCGGCCTCGCCAGGCGCCTGCCGCAGGGAAACATCGATCGGAAGTCCCTGATCCTTCATCTTCACGAGGAAGTTATCAAAGTCGTGGCACCATTTTTTCCCAACCTCGACATCGCGTAACCTGCCCTCCGCGTCCCGCTTTTCGTCCGTATCGTCCGTCACTCGCACGAGACGCGCGGCGACGCTCTCCGAGTCCGTCCTGAGCATGAGCTGGTAGCCCTCGTACGGCGTGTCGAGGCGGAGAATAGCGCCGTGTTCGGCTGAGCGCGCGGTCTCCTTTTCCTCTCCTTCCGGGAGTTCGTCGGTCAGGAGCTCGTACCCCATCTCTCCAAGCGTGAGTTTGAGGCGGTTTGTCAGGAACGAGTCAGCAATCTCTTTATCTCGGGCGCAGACGAAGCGTGCAATGTCCTCGTACAGCACCATGAATTCCGGCCGATCAATAAATTTTCCGCTGTTCAGCATGACGTCGCACCGGCGTACCAAAAGCGCGCCCTCCTCCGACGCGGCGGCGTTCGGAGATATCTTGACAACGTTGATCATAGAAGCGAGCGTCTCACGGAAGAACTCCGACGCGGCGGCCCGCTCGCGCAGAGTCGCCCACGTCGTCTTGACCTGCTTGCGGAGCAGAGTGAGCCTGTCTGGGAATTGCGTATCGGCGCTAAGTTTTTCGAGCATCGGGTCAAGCTTTTTCCCCTCGGTCTCGTCGATTTCAGCGACGCGGCCAGCCCAGTCGCGGATCTCGCGCAGGACGCGCCGCCGCCAGTCATCGCCGTCTTGCGGCTCGTAGACGTAACGCCGCTCCTCTATCTCGCTCGCTACCGCGATGGCGGCCAAGCCCTTGAACTTTTCCATATCGAGGAGCTCGTCGAACACGCCCTGAAGCTCGAGGAGCTTTTCGTCCGGAGGGAGGGCGCCGATCTTTTCGAGTTCGCCCGCGAGTCTGTCCAGCTCTTTTTCGTAAGCCTCCATGCCGGACGAGCGAAGCGACTCCATAAGCTCGAGCACCCGCCTTGCGCGCATGTCGCACAACGCGCCGTCCATCTCGGCCCCGCGTATCCTCCGCTGTAGCTCGCCGAGTTCGTCGATCGCCGCGGCTATACCGGCATCGCTCTTCACTCGCTTGTCGAGCGAGACGGCGAGCCCATCCAGTTTATCCCGAAGCTCCGTCACCAGATCGTTTTCAATTTCGGCAATGCGATTTTTCTCGAGGGCGATGCTGATAAGCAGGTTTTTTTTCGACATAGTCTCTCTGTCCATGCGGTCGCTCTGACTTTTTGCCGCCGCGATGACGGCGCCCGTAGAGAGGAACGCTCCCGCTGCCATAGCGAGAGACTGAAGCAAGGTGTAACCGGTCACCGCCACCATTGAAACTACCACTACGCTCATTTTATCGCCTCCGAAAGTTTGAAATGCTGATTTATCGTTAGCGGCCTGAGGGGAAAAGATTTAAACACGGCGGCCTCCGCGCTGTTGTTATTCTTGCCCAAAGCGTCTGTCATATTCCGCGCATGCGTCCAATATGTCTTTCATGTTTTTTGAGAGGGCGTATCGGCCCAGTCCATAGGTGGTAAGACACCCCCACGTTACGCCAGCGGAAAAAGGGAACAGGAAAAACGCGCCCCTGATGTGATATCTGCCGAAAAAGCCGAGCGTGTTTCTCGCTATGGCCATGACAACGAAGAAAAAAAGAGCGAAAAGGATGCCAATAATCAGCTCGTAGCGGTTTCGGCTGCCGAAGTGCCTGCCTTCAGCGAACGCCAGGTAGAACACGCCTCCGGCGAAGACGGTGAGCAGCAGCGTCAGGGCGAAAAAAAGGCCGGCGTGGCCGCTGGTGAGGGGGGCGACCATACAGAAGAGCAGGCCGCCTCCCAAACCGCCGCTCGCGAATCGCCTCATCTGCGTGCCTTCGAGCCTCGCGCGCTTCTCGAACAGCCTGGTTGTCTTTGCCATGAACAGCGAGTCCCAGTGGGTTATAGCCCTTTTTCCGAGGGCGCCCACGTGATCGATCGTGTTGAAGTACAGCATTGACGATGAATAATCCAAAGGAGGCGTGAGCGTGTGAAAAAGGCGTCCAAGGGATTCGATCCTTTCGAGCGCCGTCCGGGTGTGTCCCATGAAGTGCTGGCGCGCGGTCCTTTCATACTCGCGGATGCTTTTGTTTTCGTGACAGACGTCATCATCGCCAGACGTCCTCGCGAAGAGCAGTCCGTCCCTACTCCAGCGTTTGAGCCTTTCGATTGCGCGTCCGCACTCCGAAACGGATCGCAGAGAATGGACAAGCTCGCGCGGCAGTACATGGGCCCCAAGTATAAGCTCCAGCTCGTCCCGTTTTATAGGGACGGCGCCCATAGCCATGAGGCTCGCGAGCCTGTTTGTCTCGGAATCCGTCTCCGCGTCGTCCGGCCAGTCGTACTGGTCGGGTTTTCTCAGCGCGTCAAGGTAGTTCCACTGTCCTTCGATATCCTTGCCCTTCATTGAGCGGAGAAGTTCCGGCAAAAAACGATCAGTATCTCCCCGGATGGAGACGTATTCGTCGTAAAAGTTCAACAGGCCCCCGTCGCCGAGCAGTTGAACGATCCGTTCCTCTCCGGCGGAGGCTTCGCGGCTGATGTGGCGGCCGAGAAACAGTTGCAGGTTGCCGGCGTCTATCACGTGTCCCATAACGGAGAAGGGACGTTTCGCTGAGATGTGTATAAAACGGAAGAGCGCGCGCTCCGGGTCCGATTCGCCAATTGCCCTGCCGAGTTCCAGAGCTTCGTCGAATGACATGTTGCTCTCGAACCACTGCCTGACGAAACGAAGGTAGTCGGAGGGGGCGAACCAGGGTTTTTCGTTCTCCGCGAAAGCGTGGGCCACATCCTCCCTCGTGCGGCAGGTAGTGTTCTCGAACTTGAAGGGGCGTTCGTCGGGTGTCGGCGTCAGCGAGCGAGGCGCCTCGTAATGGATGGGGATATCCCTCTCTCCGGAGAGCCACAGGGCTACGTCGCCCCCATCCCACCGAAGCGAGTCGTCTTTTGTGAGCAGCCCCTTTACGAGCAAACCCCAGTCCGTGTCTACGGAGTCGGGAATCTCGACGCCGCCTATGGTCAATTTGTGGATTATCTGCGAGTCCGTCATCCCCTCCAGAGGGTGCTCGCCCGTCAGTATCTCGAGGACGATCATGCCGAGCCCCCACCAGTCGCACGGACGCCCGATGAGGCGGCTGAAGGCCTCCGGCGCCCAGTACATCGGCGTTCCCTTGAGGCTGGTCATCCTCTGGGACATGTCGGAGGCGAGGAGCGACGATATGCCGAAATCCGTCAGGACAAGGTCGAGCGGGTCGAGTGAGCGAACCAGTACGTTCGCGGGTTTCATATCGCAGTGTACGATGCCGTTTTCGTGCAGGCAACTAATGGCGTCCGAGAGTTCAGAGACCAGGTTTTTCACGAACCCCGACGACTGCCTGATCTCGGCCGGGATCTCGCGGAGCGAGCCCTGAGGCATATACTCCTGAAGTTCGTACCAACGGCCCGTCTCCTCGTCGAAACCAGTTTCCAGAAAAACGACAAAGCAGCGGCTGTTCCGCCTGCTGATCTCCGTAATCCTCTCCAGTATCTCGAGCTTCGGTTCGAGGCGGTGCCTGTAGAGCTTCAAGACGCGGCGTTCGCCGAACGCTTCTACGAGAAAGATGTCCGCCTCCGCGCCTTTCGTGGGTAGCTGATCCAGAATCGGCCACCCGCGAAAGGCGCGTCCAGACTTCGGGTCGGCGAACCCCGGTCCCTCTGGGAGGCCGGTGCTGGATTCGCGGATAGTGAGTTTTTCGCTCTCCTCGAAATCCATTCGCGTAGTGTCCGGATACCGCGTTGGTCTTGCCATCAGAGCGGCCCCAAAGTCTTAAAGAAAATCTTCAACGTTGAATTTCGAGATTGAATAGCAATACTCGGTTCCGGCGTTCAGGATTTTCTTCCTGTTCAAGAAAAGCGCGGTTTTGATTATGGAATGGACGACGGCGTATCCGAGCGACGCGCCGGCGAAAAATGGGACGCTGCCTAAAAAGTATCTGCTTTGGAATATTGTCAGAACGACGATTGAGAAAATCCCTCCAGCAAATATCGCCAGATTGCGCGGGCTTTCGGCGTGCGCGTCGCGGCCGAAGAAACATCTGCACGCGGTGATTAACGCGAGGGACGCGATAAACAGGAAAAAGATCGATGCCGGCGTTATCAGCGCATTGGACAGGAAACCAAGGACGAAGTTTCCCGCGCCGGCGATATGGCGAGCCCCGGCTAAAAGAAGCCCGCAGATAGCGGCGGCCGCGAAGCGTGTCGGGCGGAGGCGTTCGACAGACCTGCGATGTTCCAGCAAATTCGACGCCTGTATTATAAACATCGAGTCCTGCGCCGTTATTTTCCTGTCCTTCAGCTTTCTCAGGCGAAGGATCATGCGCGAATACATCGTCGATTCGAGATGATCCCTCGACGGGGCCACAGTTGGCAGAGCCTCCATGAGGAAGTCCAGTTTTTCAAGTATGGGAGGCGTATGCCCAAGGCAGCGTATCCGGGCTGTATGAGCATATTCTTCGATACTCATGTTCCCGTACGACGCCCCTTCTTCCTCCTGCTGATCTCCGGGCTCGGATTTTTCCTTTGGGATGAACATCCCGCAGCGCCTCCACTGCTCGAGTTTCTCCACGCCGGAGGCGTAAGTCTTCATAGACCCGAGGAGGAAAATCAGCGCGCCCGGCAGCACAAAGGAGGCGCGAATGTTCGCCATATCGTCGCGCGCGAGCGGCAGCCCCATGGCATGAAGGCTCTCCAGCCTCTCCGCGGGTTCGCCTGTTTTAGCGTCATCCGGCCAGACGAAGGAGTTTGGGTCGATGATCGCGTCGAGATAGCGCGCTTGTTTTTCACTGGTTTTCTCCTTCAGCATGTCGAGCAAGTCGCGTGTGAAGTCGTCTCGATCGCCGGTTTGTGCCGCGTATTCGAGGTAGTAGGAGTACAGGCGGCCGTCCCCGAGCATTTTGACGATTCGTCCCTCGACCTCCGTTGCCTCGTGCCTCTCTGCTTTTTTCAGAAAGAGACGCAGGTTTTCGGCCTCTATTCTCTTGCCGAGGATGGAGAAGGGGAGGGAGGCGCTGCGGTGCACGAAGAGGAAGAGCGCGAGCTCCGGATCCGCCCCCGCGATGGCGCGCTCCATCTCAGCCGCCTCGGCCGCGAGCATGTTGCTCTCGAACCACTGGCGGATAAATCGCAGATAGGACGAGCTGGATGACCAGGGGCGTTCGCTCGCGGCCAGCGCCCTCGCGAGATCCTCTGCCGCGTAGTAGCTTGCCCCCTCGAAGCGAAAGGGGTTTTTGCGGTTTGCGGCGAGCGAGAGACAAGCCGGCGCCTCGTAGTGAACGGGAATGTCGCGCTCTCCTGCGAGCCAGCGCGACACCTCGTCCGAGCCCCAGCGTTTCGCGTCGTCCTTCGTCAGCAGGCCCTTTACCATCATGGCCCAGATCGGGTCGAGCGAGTTCGGGATCTCCACGTTGCCGATGGTAAGTTTGTGGATTATCTGCGAGTCGGACAATCCCTCAAATGGATGTTCGCCGGCGAGTATCTCGAGCGCTATCATGCCGAGCCCCCACCAGTCGCCGGCCTGTCCGACGAGACTGCTGAATGTCTCCGGCGCCCAATACATCGGCGTGCCCTTGAGGCTGGTTCTCATCCGCGACGTTTCCGCGGCGATGAGCGACGATATGCCGAAATCTGTCAGGATCAAACCCAGGGGTTCGAGCGAGCGGACGAGGACATTCGCGGGTTTTATGTCGCAGTGCGCTATTCCGTTGTCGTGCAGACAGCGTATCGCGTCTGTGAGCTCTGAGATGAGGTCTATCACGAACTCCGACGTCCGTTTTGTCTCCATAGGGAGTTCGCGCAACGAACCCTGCGGAACGTACTCCTGGAGCTCGTACCATCGTCCCGTCTCCTCGTCGAAGCCGGTCTCGATAAAAACAACAAAGCATCGGCTGTTCGTTCTGCTTATCTCAGCTATTTTGTTCAGAACCTCGAGTTTAGGCGCTATACGGCGGCGGTAGAGCTTGAGGACGCATCGCTCCCCATAAGCCCTTGCGATGAATATATCCGCCTCCGCGCCTCTCGTTGGGAGCTGCTCCAATAACCGCCATCCCCGGAACAATATCGGGAGATTCGGGGTGTTCAGCGCGCCGAGGGCGCGAGAAAACCGAGGAGACCAGGCCATCAGCGTTTCCTGCTTCAGTGTCTTTTTCCTCGCGATGGAGGAATCCAGCCTATCCGGCGCGAAATGCCGCCCGCTGATCCTGGATGTTTCCCATATGATCCGAGGATCGGCGTTGAGCGGTTCTTTTATCGTCGAGTCGGAATCATTCGCCTTATACGCCATAAAACCATCTCTCCCGCCAATCTCCACGCGGTCAGTTCGCGTTTGCTCCCATTGCCCACTCTGCCGTAGAAATTTCATTTAAATCAGTATAACAGATCTAGCGAAAAACGAGAAACTTCCGAGGCCTCGCGCAACCCAATAAAGACGTCCGGCGGCGTTGACAAGCCATCTTGTTATGACTATGATATACATGTATATCCCGTTTGCCCCTTTTTCAGACTTTACAAAAGATTTTTTGGAGGGATCAGTATGTTGAAATTCGGATTGTTTTCGTTGCCTGCCCCTGTCGCCAGGGGGGACGAGGAGTATGTCGCCCGCGTCCTCGACACGGAGTTGTGCCGCGACGGCTACCTCGCCCTGCGCGACTCCGTGAAGTTCATCGGCGTCACGGACGGTTTCCGCGACGTCTTAAAGGAGTTTCCGACGCCGGAAGGCGGAACGCCAGCTGGGTTCCGGCGCGACGCGGCGCTCAGCGGGGACGGAGTGCTGCGAGTCGACCTGCAGCGCGACATCTCCCGCGACAAAAACGGCATTCTCCGCCCGACCAAAGTCCTTTACTCCGCAGACACCGCGGATCCGTACGAAGTCGAGGTCATCAGCCCATTCCTCGCCAATCTCACCTGCAACCCCGGCATCATCTATGACCTGTTTATAAACAACCCGAAGGCGAACGTCGGCAACAAATTCAAGACCCGCGACGAGGTTATGTCGGAGATCGGCCGCGCGCTCGGCCCCGGCGCCGACATAAGCGTCGAGCTGAACAACCCCTTCGAAAAGGACTTCAACGTGCTCCTCGATGAGGCCGAAAAGTTCCGCGACATGATCGGCAAGTACCGCGTCGTCATAAAGGTGCCGCACACAGGCGCTGTCACGCCTGAAAATGTCGGACAGCTTTTGGAGGGCGACAAGAAGCTGGAAAAAGGCTACGACGAGATAACGACCGCAAACGCGATGCGAGGCCATCTTCTCGCCCTCAAACTGCACGAGCGCGGTTTCCGCATAAATTTCACTCTCATGTTCGAACCCTTCCAGACCCGCCTCGCCCTTCAGGCGCGCCCGTACTTCATAAATACGTTCCTCCGCCACAGACTAGTCCAGTCCATGAAGATAAAGGAATTAGTGGACTCGTACGACGCCACGGACAACCCGGCGCATCTCGAAGCTCTGCGGAATTTCTTCGTGAACAGCGACTATTATCCGCCTTCGAAGGCCGGGATCGACCTCCGCGAGGTTCTCCGTCTCGGCCGGGATTTAATCAAATATCGCCACGTCGAGGACGCGCAGGGGAGTGACGGCCTTGACGGCATGAGGCACAATTTGCGTGTGCTCAAAAACGCGGACTTGCCGGACACGCGCCTCATCGTCTGCTCCATGGAGGGCCCGTACAACTATCCCGACATCGACAAGCTGCTCTGCGAGGACGAGTTCGCCGACATGAACCACAAGGTCGTCATCACGGCCCCGCCGGATTACCTCGCGCGATTCACCTCGACGAACCAGGTCATCAGCTACCAGAGGCGCTTTATGAACGCCGCGAAGGGCCAGAAATAATCGAACCGTAAAACGCACATACAGCGAGGGATCGGCGTATAATCGGTCTCTCGCTGATTTTTTAAGATGCCTGGCTATTTTCCGACGCAGAACGTTGAGAATATCGCGTCGAGAAGTTCCTCCGTCGCGTCAGTCCCTAGCTGTTCCGATATTA
Source organism: Synergistaceae bacterium (assembly GCA_031289775.1). GTDB lineage: Bacteria > Synergistota > Synergistia > Synergistales > Synergistaceae > JAITOY01. The sequence goes on along the minus strand of JAITOY010000057.1, from coordinate 3,025 downwards.
TTTCGGACGCGGAGGCCAGCAGTGAGCCCGCCACGTCCACTCCGGCGGATTTTTTTATGGCTTGCCCCGCCTCGTCGACGAACCTTGCGGCCTCACGAATGACATTTACCGTCCGCTCCGTCGCCGAGTAGCCCTCTTCAATGGAGACATCCCCGAGCGCAAGCCCAAAAATGGCGTCTTTCAGCTCGTCTATTCCGCTATCCGGGGAGGCGCTTTTAATAGCCGAAGTCCGCACGGATTTCTCAATTGGGCCGAGTCCCGAAAGGGCCAGAATATCATCGTCGCTCGCCACGCGGGGCAGGTCGCTTTTGTTGATCGCCATCACTGCCGGTTTCGCCACCGATGACGCGATCTCGCGGTCGATGTCCGATATCGGGCTCGACGAGTCGAGCGCTACAACGCAGATATCCGCGCCCCTCATCGCCATGAGCGTGCGCTCTATGCCCTTTCCCTCGATCTCGTCGTCCGTACTCCTTATGCCCGCCGTGTCCACGAACTCCATTACGAGTCCGCGCCAGATCGTCGACGCGTTTACAGTGTCCCTCGTCGTCCCGGGGGTCTCCGCGACGATCGCGCGTTCGTCGCCGACAAGCGCGTTCAGCAGAGCCGATTTGCCGACGTTCGGCCTCCCAACGATGGCGATTTTCAGACCGCCGGAGAGCATGACACCGACGTGGCACCGCTTGGCAAGATCATGCGCTATAAGGGCGATGGCGGCTATATCGCCGGATATTTCGTCCGCCTCCTGCCCGTCGACCTCCTCAGGGTAGTCGAGACGCACCTCGAGCGCCGCGCGTTTCTTCGTCAGCTCGTCCGCCAGATTTGCGAGACGCGAAGAGAGCTCACCCTGAAGCGAGCGCTCGGACGAGGCCAGCGCCGCGTCGCTTCTCGAACGTATGACACTCTGCACCGCCTCGGCCTGCGTCAGGTCGATCCTGCCGGACAAAAACGCCCGCTTCGTGAACTCGCCCGGCGCTGCCGGACGGGCGCCGGCGCCGAGCAATAGTTCGAGACAGCGCTGTACGGCGGCTATCCCGCCGTGGCAGTGTATTTCGAGGGACTCCTCGCCAGTGTAGCTGCTCCCCGCTTCGAAGCGCACGACGAGAACCTGGTCGACTGTGCTTTCCACCCCGGACGAGCGGTCGACCAAACGCCCGAGCGCCATGTACCTCGGCGGCAGGTCGGCGAGCCTGCGTCGTCCGGTGAAAAATTTATCGGCAAGCGCGACCGACCCGCTCCCGGAGAGACGCAGAATTGCTATCGCCGACTCGCCCCACGCTGTGGCGATCGCAGCTATGACGCCGCCTTCGAGCATTTCCTCACCCAGCGCTCGCGAACGCTACCCCGACCGCGGCAAGACGGTCGATCGAGACCCCGCGGTCGAAGCTGGCAACCGACGATGTGCAGTCGGCGAGCAGAAGGAGAGGCTGTTTTTTTTCGCCGAGGCCTGTTACGTAAGAGAGGATCGAAGATTCGACGCAGTGGCTCAGCGCTTCCCCAGCAAACGTCACGGAGTCGAACGCGGCTAGTCGCTCTAAAAGCGTCTTGTTGAACGCCGTCTCCGGCCATGTATCATCGAGCCCCTCGAAGATGGAAAACTGGTCTGTGTACGGGTTTTCCCCCTTGAAGACATAACGAACCGCCAGGCCCGTTCTTCTGCGCCACTCCGCCAAGGCGTCCCTCAATTCGTCCGCTATCTGATGTCCCCATGTGGATACGATGCAGTGCTCAGGCCAGATCATCATGGAGTCGACTCCCTTGCGCTTCATGACGGAGAACATCCGCGCCGCGTACTCCTCGTTCCCGGGCGAGGCGACGCGAAACTTTCGAGATTCGAAGTCGCCCACAGTTATGGAGGCATAGGGATCAGGCGCGCCGCTGCCACTCATCCAGAACCTCGGGTGGAATATCGCGACCCGGTCGTGGGAGTCGAGCGAGACAAAGATGCCAGCGTAGTCGATATTTTCGCCGGCGTTTCGGATGTGCCGCGCGAGGCGTTCGATATCCGAGGCCGCCCCGTCCACATACAGAGAGCCTCGCTGGTCGCAGAAGTCGTTCTGAGGGTCGATTATTATGAGCGCGCCCCTCTGTGTTTCGCTTGCCGTTTTAATGGGATCCATGAAAATCCTCCTCGAATGTCGGAATGTTATCTGGGTAATTTTACAGTGTACTGTAATTAAAATACAGCTTCGAGGAAGTCTCCCTACATTTGGCTATTACAAAATCTCAGGACTTATCAGGTTCAGGCGGCATAGCATTGTGCCGCCTGAACCTTCGTGGCGCTCCGGGAAAACAAAATTATGGAGCGTTTCGCGATTTACTTTACCGCTTCAAACCCCTGTTTAAGATCGTCGATAATATCGTCGATGTGTTCGGTTCCGATGGAAAGCCGGATCGTGTTGGGCTTGATGCCGCCTTCAAGAAGTTCGCTTTCGTTCATCTGCGAGTGGGTTGTTGAAGCCGGGTGAATCACCAGGGACTTCACGTCCGCAACATTCGCCAGCAGCGAAAACAGGTTCAGCTCCTCGGTAAAGCGCTTGGCTTTTTCGGCATCACCTTTGATTTCGAAGGTAAAAATTGAGCCAGCGCCCCTGGGAAAGTAACGGTTGTAAAGCTGGTGATCCCGGTGCTCGGCAAGGGCGGGGTGGTTTACCTTTTCAATCTGAGGATGATTTTTGAGGAAGTCGACCACCTTGAGAGCGTTGGAGATGTGCCGCTCCAGCCGCAAGGAAAGGGTTTCAAGACCCTGCAGAAACAGGAAGGCGTTGAAGGGAGAGAGGGCGGAACCTGTGTCGCGTAACAGGGTAACCCGGGCCTTGATAATATAGGCGAGGTTTTTCACCGCGTCGGTAAAAACCACGCCGTGGTAGCTGTTGTTTGGCTTTGAAAGGCCGGGGAACTTGTCATTCTGCGCCCAGTCGAATTTTCCGCCGTCAACGATGACGCCTCCGATTGAGGTGCCGTGGCCGCCGATGAACTTGGTCGCCGAATGGATCACTATATCCGCGCCATACTCTATGGGGGC
>JAITOY010000020.1 GCA_031289775.1 Synergistaceae bacterium | reverse complement strand
CTCTCCTTGCCAAAACCTATGCGCTACAGCCATCCATCCGGCACATATGTAATGGCGCTCTTAGTGTATCATAATTCACAGTGTTTCACCGTGTGCGACGTCAGCGTCCAATTCTCGCGACGTGAGTGTCCAATCTTAACGGCTCGCGGTGTCCAACTTCGGCGGCATATTCAGTAAGCGCCAAGTACGGCATTTTCGAGATTAACAACGTACTGTTCGAGTACGACCAGCCGATTTTGGGAGTGTGAGGAAATGAGATATTTTGGATATGGCATAGGTTTTAGCGAACAACATAAAGAACTTGGTAGAATCATTCGAGATAAAGACAGATTTGAAGAAGCAAAACAAATGTTTCTGAGTTTTCACAGCAGCTTGAATTTTGAGGCGGACAAATTATTAAAAGAATTGGCGCCGCAGGAATGGACGATTATGCCAACAGTGAAAGACGAAACAATAGCTTGGTCGATTTGGCATATTACTCGAATAGAAGACTTAACCGTTGGGATACTGGTTGGCGGCGACAGACAAATTTTTGACCAGCAACAGAAAGAAAAGCTAAATGTTGCTATTGTAGATACAGGAAACGCTCTTAGCGATGATGAGATTATGAATTTAAGCGAGAGTATAAATATACATAGCTTGCTTGATTACCGAGCGGCAGTCATAAAACGAACACAAAATATTGTTAGGGAACTTTCTACAAATGATATGCGTAGGAAAGTTTCGCCAGACGGGATTGAAAAAATACGCGCAGAAGGCGGTGTCACTGCACAAGAAGAATCCGTGTGGCTGCTTGACTATTGGGGAAAGAAAGATGTTGCGGGAATTTTGTTGATGCCGCCCACTCGTCACACCCTTATTCATCTGAATGATTGCGAAAGATGGAAAGAACATATTAGCGCAGGGAAAAAAGTGTTTCGCACAAACTGATGTTTGTCCATTCGCCCAATATCAAAAACGCGTACCAAAACACCATAGAATGGCTTGCAATTCGCAATAAGGAACAACGCGGCGCGAAAGCCTTGAAACAAATTTTACGCGTAATGCGTAACTGCGTCAACGCCTCTCCCATTCTTCCGATATCGCCCTGACGGCCGATACGATAAGTTCGGGCAGTATCCGCAGGGAGTAATCCCTATTGAGGCGCTCGGCGCGTCTATGGGCGTCGTGGCCGCAGGCGGACAGATTCACTACTGGCATGTTTATCTCGGCCATGTCGTCGAAGGGGATCCGGAAAATTTTGTCGGAGGCCGGGCAATTTTTGGCGAAACGCCTCATATCCTCCATGTCGCCGGAGAAGCCCAAATAGCTCAGGTCGCACAATCCCGCGAAAAATTCCTCTTTCCTCAATGTGACGCCGTATTTGTCGCAAGCTTCCGCGGTAACCCTGTCGATCGCACGCAGCAAAGCCTCCGACGCTGGGAGACCGTCGAGGCTTGTCTTTGCCGGAATGTATGGCGGCAGAAAACCGACTGCTACAAACGGCGCTTCGAACCCGGAAATTTGGAGCAATTTCTCTAATATGACAATTCCTTTATCCCTGACATCGGTCACCGGCAAAGCGGACGCCAGATCGGATACGAAAATTCGCAACGCCAGCTCGCCTCCGGCAAATGAGGCGGAGGCCATATCCCATATTTCCGAGAAAGTCAGAACCTTTATTTCGGAAGGCACATCCATTTTAGGCGCGTATCCTATCCGCGACAGCGCCTTGTGGGATTCCGTGAGCTGGTCGATGGTTCGCCTTCCCGCCTCTCGCGCGACGTCTCGCATCTCTTCCAATATGTCCGACGGCGTCTTTCCGGTCATAAAACAGTTGAAGTACGCCACTGCCCTCTTCGGTACTGTCACGGAGTAACCCTCCGATAATATCCTGTTTTCCAGACACACCCATGACGGCGGGCAGACGCCGCGTATCGGGTCGGCCCTCACAGGCGCTCCTTCGGCGGCGCAGACTATTTGGGCCGACAAAAGAGCGGCCGACAGCCCCTTATAGTAGTTGCCGACGTGCGACTCTATGCCTCTGCAATAAAAAGCCGTGAGCAGCTTGCCGATTGCTCCGAGGAACACGAGCTGGTCGGGGGAGTCCGGCAGACCGGGTTCCCCCGGCTCCGTGTCTATGCCAGCTATGTATTCCAGCTCCCCCGAACGCTTTAAATCAGCCAGTCTCCTGACGGCGCCCCTCATACCGCAGTTGGTGTTCTCTTCGTCCGGAACCGCCAGCACTATGACATTGACGTCGAGCAAATCGCGGTTATTGTCGTAATCCCGCAGCAGCTCCATCTCGATGGCCACGCCGCACTTCATGTCCATCACGCCCCGTCCGAAGATGAATTCGTCCGTGTCATAACCCTCGGCCGCCATTCTCGCCGCGAGCTCCGGAGGGTCGAAGGCGTACTCGGCCAGCGATCCGTACACTTCGACGTCAACCACATCGTAATGCCCTATGAATACGACGGTTTTCCTCGTGGGGACATCCGCCATCATTCTGGCCAACACCGCGTGGAGGGGACGTGTTTCGTCGCCCTCCAGCGGGGTCGGAACCATTTCTATGTGAGAAGGATTTTTTTTGAAGTAGTTCAACTCCGACAGGCGCTCGAATATAAAGACAGCGGCGTCGTTTTCCCGCGCCGTGCCAGTCACGCTGGGAACACGGACGAGTTCTATCAGCATCCGTTCTCTGGACTCGGGCGTCGATATCATCTCAAGCGTTCGCCATTCTCCCATCGCCCGCAGTAAACACGCCTGGCGCGCTTCATTCCCTTTCGAGTGCCCTCGTAAGGCAGGTCGGGCCTCCTCCGCCCTTTAACGTGATGTCGTCCCCGGGATATTCGTAGACCTCGCATCCGGCCTCGCGCAGCCGCTCTTTCGTCACAGGGTTGCCGGCGGCGACCGCCACTACGCGCGGGGCGATTGCCAGCACGTTCGGAGCGAACGTGTCGTACTCCGATTCGGGAACCTCCACGAAGCTGAACCCGCGGCGCACCAGTTCCTCGCGGAATGGTATGGGCATCTGCTTTGAGTACACTACCGCCAGGTCTTTGTCCACTGGGCTGATGAACGACATTATATGGAGGCACTCGTTGGGGCCGTTCCAGTACGGAAGCCCGTATGACAGCACTTCGAAGTCTCCTCCGGCCAATTCGCGCATTCTTTTCGCGCCGTCGGCGTTCGTCCTGAAGCTGTGGGCCATGGCTAGAGTATTATCGTCCAACCAGACGGAGTCGCCGCCTTCGTGAGTCGCTGGAGATTCGACCCAGCCGCGGATCGGTATGCCCTCGGCCTTGAAGTACTGTTCCATCGCGTAAGCTTCCCGGCGGCGCTGGGGTTTGCCCATGTTCATCATAATGATGCCCTTGTTTGTCGGAACGATGGGATCATGGGTATAGAGGGAGTCCAGTCCCGTGTCCGGAGCGAAGGGCAGATAGGATATAGTAGGAATGAACTTCTTTAAAATCTCGACAAACGCCTCGAACTCATCCGTGACCTTCGCGTAACTCACCGACGCGGGATAGCCGAGGTCTTTCCAGTTGGCGTCCGCGTTGGTCTGATTTACATACGCGTCTCTGGGGTGCTTGACCAGAATCCTTCTGATTGGTTTGTACTCAGTCTGATTATTGCCGTTCCACATAGCGCCATCCTCCATTTTTTGCAGTTTTTTATAAAAATTGCCATCTGTGTACGTCGTCTGACGTCATTCTCTCGGCAAACGCCCTTGTGTGCAGCGACATAGGCTTGTTTAAAACGGCGAGCATGGGATGAGACGTATGTCTCAGTGGCGATAGCCGCCTCTCTGCAACAGTTAATGACCTTTTTCTCCACGGCTTCCACGGGCACATGTTGTCTTAGCATATCGATGGCGTGCATGGCGAGAGTTGCGCCATTCAGAGCGTTTTTCCCGTTCCATGGCGAGGCGGCCGCGTGTGCCGCGAGTCATCGCGCCGCTTGCGCAGTGCCCGCAACCGTGACCGATCCCCGGTAAAGCGTCGTACTCCATCAGCAAAACGACCTTAGCTCCGCCGCCAGCGCCTCTTCTAACGCCGCAAAACGAAGAATATTGGAATTATGATATTCTCCCTGCCTTTTGAGACTGATTATTCTGTCCTGTCATGATAAAATGCCTCCTTTAAGGATGTTTTCATCACTTGTCGTCGGAAAAAACCTTGAAATTCGGATCGACCTTGCCGATTCCCATATATCTGGCCCGGTAGTCCTTCAGCAGCGAAAGGAATTTGGGAGTCAGCAGCAAAATCGCTATCAGGTTTATAAAAATCGGAATCCCGAGTGAGAGGTCTATGAACATCCATACCTTGTACGGCGGGAGATTGAATTTGTATGCGTAGAACAACAGCAGCATCCCCGGAAGAGGATAGAAGCATTTGTTAAAGAGCGCGGCCATTTTCTGACGCTCTGGAGAGTCTCCGGCCGCATACTGGAGAAGTGTGCCGAATTGCATATAGAGGCCGATGGACGTGGTCAGCCCAAAAAGGGCGAGGCCGACCAGCAGAGTTATTCTGCCCCAGAAACCGACGCCGTGGGTGAATACGGAGAGCGTCAGGCTCGCGCCGTCCAGCCCGCTGCTCCATTCGCCGCTGTTGACGACCACAAGAGAGGTGAGCGAACAGATGACTATTGTGTCCATAAAAACCTCGAAGACGCCGAGCACACCCTGTTTTATAGGATGGTCGGTTGTGGCGGTCGCGTGAATCATCGGGGACGAACCCCACCCGGCCTCGTTGCTGTATACAGAGCGTGCCAGACCAGTCTGGATGACCCTGGCGAACACGGCCCCCGTAAATCCGCCGACGGCGGCGGTACCGGTGAACGCTCCCTGGAATATCAGCTTGAATGTATTCGGAATCGCTGAAGCGTCCTTCAGTATTATGAAAAGCGAGGACGCTATATAAAAGACGCACATGAACGGAACCAGAAGGCCGGCGATCTCGCCTATCTTTTTGATATCGCGCCATATTATGAGGTAGATGCACGCTACATATACCGCGCTTACTGCGAGCATGTTCCAGTTAAACGTGGTCGCGATGGCTTCCGATACCGTATAGTTCTCGATATTGAACAGGTAACTCACCATGAACGCGAGCCAGAAGAGGACGCTGAGGGCACTGCCGATTTTTTTCCAACCCATGTCGCGTCCTATGCCCTTTTTGATGTAATAGGTCGGGCCTCCATAAGTGCTTCCATCCTCGTGAACCGAGCGATAATGAACCGCCAGAGTTACCTCGACCATCTTGATTATCTGCCCTGTGAGCCCCGCGATCCACATCCAGAAAACTGCGCCTGGGCCGCCTATCGCTATAGCGCTCGCCACCCCTCCGATGTTGCCGGGACCGACCACCGCTCCAACCGCTATAGCAAGGGTCTGAAAAGGCTTGAGCGTACCTTTGACTCCTGATGCTTTTTCCGCTTCGGCCACACTTTTTTTAAACAGTCTTCCGAAGGTTTGCGAAATGACATGGGGGAAGCTAAGAAACTGGAAGAAGCCGCTCATTACTGTGAAAAACACGCCGGAGCCGAGAACCAGAACGATCAGAGGGGTTCCCCACAATTGATCCACAAGCCACTCGATAAAACTCAAAAATGCCATACCCATCACTTCTTTCCCGAGTTATTTAAAAATATGCGTATTTAATTCAAATTTTCTGAAGATATGCAAAAGTATAGCCGCTCCATGAGCGCTGTCAATATTTTGAGGGAAAATATACAGGAACGAGTAATATGGGTAATATGCTATACTTTTATCAATCAGCGAGCTGTGGCGATCACGTAAGGCCAGTTGATCGCGCGCGCTCGTCGGGAACAATCCCGTTTGGTTCGCGGACACCGTACGCGGTCGAAAGGATGATTCTGAATGTACGAAATTGGAGATTACGTGATACATAGAAAGGGCGGCGTTTGGAGAGTCGCGGACATTCAGCGTGACGCGCCGGGCGCGAATCCAACAGGATATTTGCTGTCGGCGCATGAAAATAGTGAAAATACGATAAACGTTCCAGTCGACAGCGGCGAGATAGTGCGCAAAATCATCGACAAAGAAGCCCTGAGCGAGGCGCTCGAGAGGATTCCATATATAAGGACGATACAGGCGCCAAAGGATAAACTTCGCAAGGAGCTTTATGACGAGGCTATGTCCAAATATGACGAGATAGAATGGCTCCGCGTAATTAAGAGCGTGTACCTGCGGCGGGGACAAAAGCGGCTCATGCCGTCTGAGATGGCGTATCTTGCCGAGGCCCAAAGATACTTGCACGGCGAGGCGTCTGTGCTGCTTGAAATTTCGTCCGACAGCGTGGAGGCTTATATAGCCGGCTCCGTAGCTAACGTCACATAGGCTCAGTCGAAGGCGGCGGCCATCGATCGACGATCCCGACTGCCGCCTTGCGGTGTCAGTCTAAATAATCGCCGGTGTCATAGCCTTTGACCTGTTTTTTCACCTTGATGATGATTGAGCCGTCCTCCTGAGTTTTTTCGCAGGCTATTTTGTACTTTGTGCGGTTGCGATTGAGGAGTTGCTTATAGCTCTCGTATTCGTCCTTGACCATGCGCACGTCCAATGCATGAGAAATGTTTCCCTTTAATTGAAAATGAATAGTTTGTTTGAGGCATGCCGATTGAATGCGTCCCACTCTCTATTACCTGCCTTCATTGTCTTATATTTAATCGAAATAGTCGCCGACGGGCCGCTTATTGTAATCCCTGATAAGTTTTACGGCGACCGAATTATCAGGATGAGTTTGGGTTTCAACAATCTTGCAGGTGACGCCATTTTTTTTGAGATTGTTGATATAGGTATGACTCTCCTCTTCCGTTTTAAACAAAACCGTCTGCTCCAAGCACGCGCTTAGAATGCGCTTCATTCTTTTCACCCCCTCTGACGATGACGCTGTTTTATTTATGCAGTTTTGCGAGCTTGTTATGGCGATAATTTGCCTATGTTCACTATTTGCATAATAGCATTAACCAGGCCCGATTTCAAGTAATCCATGACGATGATAAGCAAATATAACTATAGAACAAATAATATTAAAGGATATGTGAATGTATTATGTTGATATATTCATATATAACTTATATATTCGAACTATCCTGTTTCAATCGTGAAAGTGTCTGAACTTAACGTGGAGGTCGTTTGATGAACAGGATGAACAGATAGATAACAAAACATGCGGAACCGGCGCGGGATGCCGTCGTAATTTATCTCACAAGCCGATTTCGGCGATATTTGGCCTGGAACTCTGACTTCCTCGGGTTTCCGCGCTGGCGTTATGCTATAATCACGCTAACGTGCTGTATGATGCTTTATCATCGAAGTTCTTTTTTCGTCAATCTGGGGGACTTCTCGTGAAAAACGAAAACGCTCTGATGATCGCTTTAGTGATTTTGTTGATAATTTCAGGGTTTCTGTCAAGCGCGGCGGCCATTTTCTGCATTGTCATAAGCATCCCTGTGTCTGTCGTCGAGGTGAAGGAGGTCTCTTTGGAGCGGCACGAGATAGTTGAGGCGCGGCCGCGCCCTCAGGCCGCAGAGGTTCGACAAGATCCGGAGATCGCACATACCCCGGTCGAAACGCTGTCCGCCACGATCATCCTCAGCTTTGTCGGCGACTGCACGCTCGGCGAGAATTTTGGCGCGTCCAGCGAGCGCTCTTTTTCAGCGTTCTACAGTATGACGTCGCCGGAGTATTTCTTCGGCGGCGTGTCTCAAGTTTTCGCGTCCGACGACCTCACGATCATCAATCTGGAGGGCGCCCTGACGGACTCGGAAGTTAAACACGACAAGCCTGAGCCAGGGGCCAAGTACTGGTTCAAGGGCCCGCCGGAGTACGCGAAAATCCTTTCTGCCGGGCACGTCGAGATCGCGAACCTCGCAAATAACCACGCCAAAGATTTCGGCGAGGAGGGGTATAGCGACACGAAAGGCGCATTGACCGCCGAGGGTATAGAGTATTTCGGCGGCGAAGATGTCCTGGTTCGCGAGGTCAGGGGCGTAAAAATCGGATTTTTCGGCCTGTCCGCGTCCGCCGGTTCCGGGCTCATCAAGGAGCGTATTCTGGCGTTGAAGAGGGAGGGCGCGCGCGTGGTCATAGGCTCTTTCCACGGAGGGCTGTCGGAGATAACCTACACGCCGATCGAGTCCCAGATAAAAGCCGCCCGCGCCGCCATCGACAATGGCGCCGATTTTGTCGTCGAACACCACCCTCACGTCATTCAGGGGATCGAGGAGTATAAAAACGGAGTGATAGCGTATTCGCTAGGCAACTTCTGCTTTGGAGGGCACTCGAACCCTGAGGACAAGGACACGATGATCTTTCAGGTGATACTGACGAAAAAAGGCGAAAGAATATCGAGCGCCTATCACGTCATTCCAGCCATGATCTCATCACATGACGATTACAACGACTATCGTCCGCGCGTCCTCTCGGACGGCGAAGCCATAAGCGTGCGGGCTAAGATACTGAAGCTGAGCACAGAAGCCGTCGCGTCCTCCGTCGGTTTGCGGCAACGCGAGAATTAGTTCGTCCAAACATCACGCCAAACGGACAAAATTAATCTCAACATCGCTGGAATGTAGTTTGAGACAGCTTTATGTCAAAATCATGTAAATCAATTGCCGGAGGACGCCAGGTCATGGCACGGGGCGTTTTTTACGATGTTCGCTATCCTTCCATGTTCCAGGAAGACAGTTTTTTCCGCCTCCTCCGCCACCTCCGGGTCGTGGGTGACGACGATTATCGTGCTGCCCTCGGCGTGGAGGCGCTTCAGTATGCCGATGACGACGCGTTCGTTCGTCTCGTCGAGGTTGCCGGTCGGTTCGTCTGCCAGTATGAGGCTCGGGTAGTTGATAAGCGCTCGAGCGATGCAGACCCTCTGCTGTTCCCCGCCCGACAGTTGGCGGGGCAGGTGTTTCGCCCGGTCTGCGAGGCCGACCCGATCCAGAGCGCCGAGCGCCTCGTCCTCGTCGATCATGCTGTGGTAATATTGGGCGACCATCACGTTCTCGAGCGCGGTAAGGTAGCTTATGAGGTGAAACTGCTGGAAGATCAGCCCTATCTTGTCCCTGCGTATTGCGGTCAAATCCGATGGGTTCAACCGCGACAGATCCTGGCCGTCGAGAACCACAGACCCGGAAGACGGCTTGTCCATGCATCCGATTATGTTCATCATAGTAGTTTTGCCTGACCCGGACGGGCCCATTATGGCGAGCCACTCGCCCTTTTCGACGGTCAGGCTCACCTCATAAAGGGCTTTTACCTGCCCGTAGATCATCGAAACGCCATTCAACTCAAGTATATTCATCCGCGTTGTGTCCTTTCCGGTTTATCGAAATATGTCCGAGTATCGAGGCGGCGCAATCATTCGCCCCGTAAAACATGCGCCGGTTCCACGGCGGTCGCGCGGCGCGCCGGTAGAAGGCATGCCGCGATCGTGACCGCGGCCGAGACTAATATTACCATAGGGAAAAGCCGCCAGTCGAGCGAAATGCCGCGTCCAAAGACGTTTACGCTCACAGCCTGCGCGAAGAAATACCCGCAAAAGACCCCGAGCAAGCCGCCAACGCACCCAAGCAGCAGCCCTTCGCCCAGAAACTCGGATGCTATGTCACGGTTGTCGGCCCCTATCGCTTTTTTGAGCCCTATCTCCTTTCGGCGCTCCATCACGACGGTCATCATTGTCGTAGCGACACATATCATAGAGAGCCCAAGCACAACGAGCGAGACGAGGAAAACAAGCGACTGGAGCTTCGAGAGCACGGTAGTCTCCGACTGCGTCAGGCGTTTGACGAGGTGGGGCGCAACGTCCGGGATCTCTGACGCTATTCGCGCGACAAGAGAGTTGAGCTCCTCTTCGTTTGCAGCGACACTTGCCTCGACGACAGTGCCCCCGGCAATACCGGTCAGATCCTCCATCTCGGCGAGGTGCATGAAGATAAATTCATCCTCGACACTTCCGGTGCGGACTATCCCGGCGACGGTCATATCGCGGCGGAACCTGCCCCCGTTGGAGGCGCGCCCTGTGATCGTGACGACCGCTCCATGCGCGAGCTTCGTGAACTCCGCTATGTCATAGCCGATCAGGATCTCGCCCGGTTCGTCCGGCCATTCGCCGTCAACGCTCCAATACGGGCTCGTGCGTCGCGCCTCGTCGAAGAGCGTGCCAGCGGCCGTGTAGCCCTGCATATTGATCCTGACCATCTCGTAGCGGTAGGGCGTCATCCCTACGAGCTGATCCGGAGGTATCAGCGCTCGCGCCCTGTCTGTCGCTTCCTTGCTAATCAGAGGGCTGCCGACTGGAACGAGCGCCATGTTCGCTCCGTAACTCCTGAACTCGCGCCCCATCTGGCGAGGAATGTCGTAGCTGATCGCGGCCATGCCGAGCAGCACTGTCGCGCCTATGGCTATGGCGAACAACGCCACCGCCATTCTGGATCGCCTCCTTACCAGCGAGCTTACGAGCATTTTTATGAACATTCGGCGTTTTGTCATTTAAACTCTCCAGTGTTATCTGCCATGCAGTACCTCAGCGGGGCGCAGGGAGAGGAGCATTCGTATTGCCGGGATACTCCCAGCGAACGTCACGGCCATAGCGAGTATGGCCACTATAGGTATGACGAGGCCTTTTACGGCTACAGGCGTCCCAAAGACAGTTCTGCCGATGAAGCGCGCGAAGCCAAGCCCGGCGAAATAACCGACGGCTCCGCCGGCGAACGCCGTGATCATTATCTCCGTCATTATGAGCAGCGATATCGCGAGGCCTGTTGCGCCGAGGGCTTTGAGCAGCCCAATTTCAGCGCTTCGCTCCATCACGCTCGCGGTCACGAGGTTTGATATGGCGAGCGCGGAGCAGGCAAGGCAGAGGACGGTGAGGAGAAGCATTAAAAGCTGAGTTTTTTGAAGGATCGCGCCTTCGGACTCCGCTACCCGCAACACTGGTTTTGCCCGCGCGTCAGAAATGACCTCCTCTATCTGGTACGCTATGGAGCTGATATACGCAGTGCAGTACCACGTGTCCCGTTCGGCGGGAGACAAGCTCTCCGGATCCTGCGCCGCGCGCCGCGCGAGGTCGTTCTCAGGCGTTGTGAGAGCGCTGACCTCGACCCTGCGAACGAGGCCAGCCCGTCCCGACATCTCCTGCACTATCGCTAACGGGACGAACAGTTGTCTGTCCTCATCCCCTCCGCTGTTGATGAGACCGGATATCGTCAGCTTTTTGCCCTCGCCCTGTTTCGCGTCTATGGTCGCCATGTCGCCGACGCCGAGGCCGAGCTCATTTGCGAGAGAGGCGCCGATCATGGCGGACGGGGAGTCAGGGTCGTCGGAGGCCCAGCTTCCGTCGACGTCCCACCAGGATTTCATTTTTTTGACTCCGGTGTCAACCGACTCTCCGGTCGGAATATCGAGGTGTTTGTCGAACCATGTTCCAACTACCATGGCCTGCGAAGAGGCCGAAAGGCCCGAGACGAACGCCTGCATCTCAAGATACGGGGCGAAGTCGACTATGTTGAAGGCCCAGAATATCGTTTTCATCCTCGGCAGTTCGTCCTCGGCGAGATATTTGTCCGACACTCCATTTCCCTCGCCGACGCCGTAAAGGTCGCCGAGTATGGACGCTCCGCGCGGGATGACGTTCAGGTTAGCTCCGTACGTCTTCAGCTCCTGGTTGATTTTGTCGCCCACGTCCATCATTACGCCAAGCATCGCGGTCGCGAGCGATACCCCAAGTGCCATTGTGAGGGCGATCATCGCCATCTTTCCCCGCTGGCGCGTCAGCGCGCCCCTCAGTATGAGCCAGAACATCCGTTGTCGCCTCCTTTAGTAGAACCGGCTGGCCTCGTTCGCGAGGTCATCAGTCGATATAACGATGCCGCCGGACTCTATCGTGAAGCGAAGCGGCACGGGGTTGCAGCCTCCGGGCAGTCCTATCGTGGATTTGTTCATCACGACGTCGCACAATATGCAGATTACCTGCCCCTTGCGCTGAAAATATCCGGACGCGCCGCAGACGTCGCATGCGTCCAGGCCGACGCCGTAAGCCGTTTCGTTTTTCTGTATGATTATATAGCGCACATCTGTCGATACGCCGTTTTGGAACACTTTATGGACGAAGCGATGGAGGTCGCCGTCGTTTAGCGTTTCGAGCGGAATAAATATCCTGCCTCCATCGGCCGGAAGCTCGACCGGAGGCGATAGTTCAACCTTCCGGTTGGCGAAGGAGACTCCGATGGTCACTATCATGATGGAGACAAGCACGCCGAACAGGACGGATATGCAAAATCGCACCTGCCTTCGCGCGAGAAACTTTTTTTTCCTCACCTGCGCCGGGTTTTCGCCAGTAGGCTTTGCGCCTCTTGCCCTGACTATGCCGGCGACCGAAAGGACGGCCGACAACGCCATGAGCGCGTATATAAAGGCGTTTTCATGAGTGAGCGCCCACATAACGGCGCTGGTGAGCAGCGGATATCTCGGGATCATGTTGCGTCCGAGGAGTATCTTGACGATCGTGAGCGAGTCTCTCGCGAGCAGTGTAAGAAGGGCGAGAGCGAACGCGGTCATAAGTTGGCCCTCTGAGAGATTGGACGCCACCCTGAACAGCGCCGCCGTGAGGATAATCGCCAAAATCAGGGCGAAGCAGTAACCGGAGGCCCTGAGCATGAAGTCCGCGTTGTAGATGTTATCCATGCCCACAGCGAACTCAAATGGGTAGAGGAGGATATTGGGCGCGGCGCACGCCGTCCATGACGCTACGGCGAAGAGAACGGCAGCCCGCCAGAGGCTTGGGCGCGCAAAGCCGGCGCCGCAAAAAAAGTGGCGCGTTATAAAAATCATGAGAAAGAGCTCGGCCAAAATGGACGCAAAAAGCGCCCCTAGATCGTAGTATTCGCGTACGGCAAAACCTGTGTTGCGCTTTAAAACCGCATAGACAAAAGCGGCCAAGAGCCCTATAAACAGCCCCCGGCTTACGTATTTTTTTCTCTCGAACCGATCGATCCCGTAAACCGCGGCGAGCATCAACGCGGCAGGGGCGAGCGGCGGGAATGTGTTTGTCGTTATTTTGATAAGATACTCCAGCATAAGGGTTCTTCCTTAAATGTGAAACAGCCGGAGCCGCGCTGAATAAAGCGCGGCCCGGTTCGGGTTTTTCAGGCTACCAGGATCTGGGTATGAAGTCGAAGTCCCAAGAAACCTCGATCGGCTTAGTCCAGAAACGTCCTGGGACGCCAGTCTCCTTGTCGACGTGCAGAAGGAATCCCTGTTTCTCCGGGCTCTCGATGATGAAGGCAACCTTGTACTTTCCGGCGCCGTCGAGCTTGAGATTCGCGCCATAGTGCGGACCGTCCGAGGCGTTCATCGGCATGAACGTCCCCTCGATCGTCTTCCCGCCCTGCTTCTCGATGCGATACTTGACCGTAAGGTTCGGGACGAAGTCGCCGACTCCGTAGCCGAGCTCGTTGCCCTCGGCGGCGGAGATGTCCGCCTCGATGTGCATGTCGGCCTGAGATGCCGGTAGCCCGGCCTCGCCAGCCGGCAGCATGTCAACAGGTTGGAAGTAAACGGCCGCTATGTTGAGCGGACCTACAACCTGATCGTCGCCGATAGGGAACTCCTCGAAACCTGCGGCGTCGCCCGGTGCAGGGGCCGCTGCCTCAGAGACCGCGCTCATTGCGCCGAAAACAAGGCAGATCGCTAAAACCAGAAACTTCCCGAACTTTTTTGTTGCGCTTGTTATACTCATTACATAAAACCTCCCTTATTGGATTGGATTTTGTATTGTATCCCGGCCATTTGACTGCGCCTCCGCCTGTCTGCGGGCCTTCGCGCGGTAGTGGAACACAGATGCTATCGCGAGAAGGAGCAGGACGATCTGCGGCAGCAGAGTCTCGATTGTCGGGTAAATACCTAAAATTTCGACCGAGTGCACAAAGTTGACAGGCGTGACGCTTATGACGTCAGCCTCCTGGAATTCCTTGACGCCGCCGCCCGCGAAGGCGATCGACATTATGTACATGAGTATGCTCGTTCCCAGGAAAAACGGCCTGATCGGTATGACAAGCGACCCGAAGCGAACGAGAAGAAAGATGAAAACGAGCGCCACGCACCCGGCGAGGAAGCCAAACCATACCATCCTCGTGTAACCGCCGGCTTCCGCGAGGAGCGCCTGATAGAACAGTATCGTCTCCGCGCCCTCGCGGAAGACGGCGAGGAACGCCGCCGCGCCGAGCGCGAAGCTGCTCCCGGTCTCGACGGCGGACTGAACTTTGTCCTCTATGTAGCGCTTCCAGGCCTCGGCTTCCGCTTTAGCCACCATCCAGTTGCTTACGAAAAAAAGCACGACAACCGCGAGAAGCATCGCGGCGCCCTCCAAAATCTCCTGATTCGCGCCGCTTATCTTGAAGACGTATTGTATAGCGACGGCTGCGACGGCGCTCGCAACTAAAGCCGCGACGCCGCTCATGTAGACGATGCGGGTCTGGCGCAGGTTGCCGGATCGAATGAGGTATGCGGCGATGGCCGCTATTACGAGAATGGCCTCGAAACCCTCGCGAAGAATGATGAGAAGCGACGCGACAAAAACGCCGCCCGCACTCTGCTCTTTACCGTCGAGCTTGTTCGCGTCCTCGCGCAGCATTGCCTTCAGCTCGTCGATAGAGGCGCGAACCTCGTTTTTAGGCGCGCCGTCCGTCATCAGCCTCTTGATCGTGCTGAACTGATACTCGACGACCGTGGCGCGCTTACCTGAGATGTAGGACATCACGGCCCGCTCCACGCCCTCCTTCTCGTAATAGCTGAAGTATGCGTCGTTTACGCGCTCTTTGCCCGATTCAGAATCGTCCTCGGAATAGGCGTCGTATGCGCTGTCTAGTGAAATATGCATCTGGTCTATTATCTCGTTCCACGTGGAGTAAGCGGCCGCGTTCGCTCCACTCTCCATGAGAAAACCGAGTGTGGCCGCAAGCGTTATAAGGACGAAAAATTTTCGCATTGCTTGAATCTCCCTTCGATAGAGAAAGAAAGCGCATAAGCGCGCCATCAATTAAGTTAGATACAACAAACTCTCGCGTTGCGTTGATATATTACTCTCATGAGTTGGTCTTGTCAAACATCAAAATAGATAAAAATTAATATTGCGCATAACATATTTTCGACGATTAGGCGCGTTTTTTTGGCGGCGTTTTTTGATCATACATATCGCCTTGCCATATCGGCTACAGTGCTGTAGAATTTAGATTGATCCGACAAACTTTCGCAAGGGGGTTTCTTTAAATAATGAAGTCGCGATGCTCGTTTCGTTTTTTTACAGCTTTTTTAGTCCTTCTAGCGCTTTTCGTTTCATCCGTTGCCTGGGCTGACATCAAGCTTCCCGCCCCGAGGATGGACAACAAAGTGACGCTCTTCGACGCTTTGAAGCGGCGCTCTTCAGCGCCGGGAGGGGATTTCCCGACGGCTCCCCTGAGTGACGAGGATCTGTCCGACGTACTGTGGGCTACAGTTGGGCTGAACAGGGGGCAGAAGGGGTGGACGGTTCCGATGTCGGAGGGTCTGCCGCCTTATGTGGATTTGTACGCGGCATTGGAAAACGGCGTTTTCCTTTACGACTGGAAGGACAACATCCTGCGAGAGGTGTCCAAGAATGACATAAGGGCAAAAATCGGGGCGCAGCGTTTTGTGGCGAGCGCCCCATGTATATTGATCCTAGTGGGGAACGCGGAGGCGCTGTCGCACTTCAAGGACGAAGCCGTCAGGAAGGAGTTCGCCCACGTCGCGGTCGGGGCGATGACGCAGGACACATATCTCGCCGCCGCCGCGCTTGGCCTCGGGACGCGCTACATCCACTCGATGAAACTGGACGAGATAGAGAGCGCCTTGCGTCTGCCCAAGGAGGATTTCACAGTCTGCCTGATGATGCTAGGAAAATGAGTATGAGGGAAGGATGACTTATTCAGCGCAGGCTCGCACGAAGGACGAGAAAATTTTTGGACTATATTCGTCAGAGTGGATGCTAAGTTCGGGGTGCCATTGCACGGCGAGCAAAAAACGCTTGCCGGGGAGGCGGAACGATTCTATGAGCCCGTCGTACGACCTCGCCAGAGGCACTATGCCGGGCGCCGGGTTCAGAACCCCCTGATGGTGCGCGCTGTTCACCCAGATCTTGTCCGTCTCGAGAATATCCGAAAGGAACTCGTTCTCCACGAGGTTCAGGCTGTGTATAGGTCTGTCATAGGGTTTTTTTTGGTTGTGGTCGACGTGCGACGCGCTTAGGCCCGTTGGTATGTCCTGATAGAGAGAGCCGCCGAGCATGACGTTGAAGAGCTGCGCGCCCCTGCATATCCCCAGCATCGGTTTGTCGAGCTCCAGGGCGAGCCGAAAGAGGGATGTCTCCATGGCGTCCCTCTCCGGGCAGGTCTCTCCACACTCTGGAATGGGGGCTTGTCCATAGTGTGACGGGTCTATATCGCTCCCGCCCGTGAAGAGCAAGCCGTCGTACGTTCTGGCAATGGACTCCAGAGCGGTCTCGTCGGACGTGAGCGGCAGGATGGCCGGCAAACCGCCGGCGTCGAGTACGCCCTGCATATAACCTGGGATCATCCAGCAGCATTTCAGGGATTTGTCATATATGGGCAGGACGCCTATGAGCGCTCTCCTGTTCATTATGTTTTCCCGCAAGCGGCCCAAAGTCGGATTATCGCCAATTCAGGCGCCGAAACTCCTGTAGAAGTTTTTGACGTCCTCTATGGACGAGACGGAGCTTTCTCTTGTCTTGCGCCCGCGCGTGAGCTCGACTATCATTGGAAGTTCCTTTACGCCGAGCTTCTGACGAATGCGTAAGTTGCGGTGACCGTCTATGGTGGTGATGCGCGCCCCCTCCGCCTTTGACCACTCGTCTGTCTTGCGCGAGAGAGCGAGGTGCTCCGGCTTGATGCTGGAAATCAGCAGGGCGCAGACGCGCTCCGGCTCGAAGAGAGCGGATTTGAGGTATAGTTGGTTCGATATGTACTCGTAGGCCGACATTGCGGCGGTAGCCCCGTCGCCGGCCGCCGTCACAACCTGACGCAGAAACTTGTCCCTGACGTCGCCGGCCGCAAAGAGACCCTCGACGGATGTCTCCATCTGTTCGTCCGTGACTATCCAGCCCTTGGCCGTCCTTTTGACGGCAGGGTCATTCAGGAAGCTGACGTTTGGTTTTGTCCCCACAAAAACAAAGACGCCCTCCACTACGAGCTCCTTTGTCTCGCCGCTTTTGAGGTTGCGAATCCGGACTCCCGTCACGATATCCTTGCCCAGTATCGCCTCCGTCACCCAGCCCAGGAGCGGTTCTATTTTGGGGTTGGCGTTAGCGCGCTTTACCGCTACGCTGCCAGCCCTAAACTCCTCCCTGCGGTGAATTATGTAGACTCTTGACGCGAACTGCGTCAGGTAATCGGCCTCCTCGACGGCCGTGTTGCCGCCTCCTATGACGGCGATTGGAACGTCCTGATATAGAGCTCCGTCGCAGACAGCGCAGAAAGAGACGCCTCTGCCGGTGAATTCGCTCTCTCCCTCGCAGCCGGCTTTTGTGTTCGAGGCGCCTGTCGCGATGATGACGGCGTCGGCCGATATGTCGCCCTTGTCCGTTTTGACTATTTTCTCGTCGCCGTCGAGAAGAAGCGACAGGACCTCGCTGTCGCGGAACTCGGCGTTGAACTGCTCGGCGTGCTCGCGCATCGCGGAGGCAAGCTCCATCCCGTCAAGGCGCTTGAAGCCTGGGAAGTTCTCTATCTCAGCCGTGTTGTTGATCTGTCCGCCCCATATGCCATTTTCGAGGACAAGGGTATCGAGTCCCGACCTGCGCCCGTATATCGCGGCTGTGAGACCCGCCGGGCCGCCTCCAATGATCACAAGTTGTCGCTTCTCCAATCGCTCCACCTCACAAATTATTTAAACTTATTCTATTTTAATTCACAGGCGGTTTTTGCCAGAGGATAAATCTACTTATTCCGCGATGATCCGAAAGTTTTTCTACGAAATTGATGCCGCCGATTTCGCTACGCGCTCCCCAGATGACGCGTCCAAGGGAAATAACGTCGTTTGCCTGTTCCTCTCCGCCAGTCTCGGCGAAAAAGCAGCCTCCCGGCTTGAGGAGCCTCGGGAGCCAACGAAGCAGCGTTCGATAAGTATCGAGACCGTCCATCCCGCCGTCGAGCGCGTTCAGGGGCTCGAAATCCCTCACCTGGTTTTCGAGCGTTTCGATATCCTGCGTCGGTATATAGGGCGGGTTGGCGATGACGATGTCGAGCGATTCCGGATCCACGCCGGATTTTTCCGGAGTATCGCACAAAAGCGTCGTCATTCTGTCCAAAACGCCGTGCGACGCCGCGTTCGCGCGAGCTGTGCGGAGCGCGTCTGAACTCGAGTCGACCGCGAGACATCTCCATCCCGGGTTTTCGAGCAGGAGTGTTATCGCGATGCAGCCGCTCCCAGTGCACCAATCGGCGAAATATCCGCCAGACGTCCCGATGCGCTTAAGCAAATCACATGCCAGATTTGTCAGAACTTCGGTCTCCGGCCTTGGTATGAGGGTTTCGCGAGGCGAGAACTCTCTGCCGCAGAAGCGCGCGCTTTCCAGGACGTACGCGAGCGGCTCGCCAAGGGCGCGCCGCGCGGCAAGGCCCGTTATTCGTGAAAAAACTTCAGCGTCCATGATGATCTCAGGATGGGCGTGAAGCGCCGCGCGCGACATCCCAGTCTCGCTGCAGAATATCTGGTCGACCTCGAAAGCGGCGTCCAGCATCCCCGCACGCGCGAGAATTCTCCTAATATCGGCGCGAGCCTGTCCAACGTCCATTGATTTTGTTATATGAAAAACGCCAGGCTACGCGGCGAAGTGCTTCATTTTTTCGGCCTGATCGGCCATAGTGAGGGCCTCTATCATTTCGCCGAGATCCCCCTCCATCACGGAGTCGAGCTTGTGGAGCGTCAGCCCTATCCTGTGATCCGTTATGCGGTTCTGGGGGAAGTTATACGTCCTGATGCGCTCCGACCTGTCGCCCGAGCCAACTTGCCCCTTTCTTTCGGCGGCCATCACGTCCTGTCTGCGCTGAAGTTCGACGTCGTACAGCTTTGTGCGGAGGAATTGCATCGCCTTCGCCCTGTTCTTTATCTGAGAGCGTTCGTCCTGACAGGTGACTACGACCCCGGTCGGCAGGTGGGTGATTCTGACCGCGGAGTCAGTCATGTTGACGTGCTGCCCGCCAGCGCCGCCGGATCGATATGTGTCTATCTTCAAGTCCTCCGGGCGTATGTCTACGTCAACGTCCTCTGCCTCCGGAAGAACAGCTACCGTGGCGGCCGACGTGTGAACCCTGCCGCCGGCTTCAGTGACCGGTACCCTCTGAACCCTGTGAACCCCGCTTTCGTACTTCAGCTTGCTGAACGCGCCCCTCGCCTCTATTCGGAAGACTATCTCCTTATATCCGCCTATGCCAGTCTCGTTCGCGTCCAGTATCTCCGTCCGCCACCCCTCGCGTTCCGCAAAACGCGTGTACATCCTGAAGAGGTCGGCCGCGAAAAGAGCCGCCTCTTCGCCGCCAGTGCCGCCCCGCACCTCTATGACGACGTTTTTGTCGTCGTCCCTGTCCTTCGGCAGCAGGAGAATGTGTATCTCTTTTTCCAGCTCCGGAAGCATCTCCTCAAGTGAAGCGAGCTCATCCTTCGCCATGGAGCGCATTTCCTCGTCCGTCTCCTGCGAGATGATCTCCCTCGACTCGGCCATCTCTCTGCTTATCCGCTTGTACTCGTTATAGGCCAGTATAATTGGCTCGAGCTCCACGTGTTTTTTGCCAAGCGTCTGCATCTCGGAGGGGTTCGACGCGACTCCCGGTTCGGCCATCCTTGACTCCACTTCGTCATATGTCTTCTCCAGCTCCGCAAGCTTGTCCCAGAGTTCCATCGCAGCCAGCCTCCGCTCCGTTATTTTTTGTCGATTTATCTTTGATATCGCTCAAAACCGTGTCCGGGTTCAGGGCGATGTCAAGGGATTTTATCGCGACCTCAAGCATGGACGTGTCCGGCTCGCGCGTCGTCAGAAATTGCAGCGAAAGCGCTGGCATTATGAGATACTTGCCCCACGTGTCCGACTTCGAGGCGCCGCGTATCACCTCGTAGGACAGGCCGACGACGAGCGGCAGCAACGTCACCCTCGCCATGGCGCGAACCCAAAGCGGCCCGTCGCCGAAGAACGAAAAGACAAAGATGCTCACGACAACCACAACAAGGAGGAACGACGTGCCGCACCTGCGATGAATCCGCGAGCAGGCCGCTACGCTCTCCGGCGTGAGAGGAAGCTCGTTTTCGTACGCGTTTATAGTCTTGTGCTCCGCGCCATGGTAGGAAAATACGCGTTTTATGTCCTTCCACTGGCCGATGATGGATATGTATAGGACAAATACCGAGCAGCGCATAATGCCTTCGATCACGTTTTTGGCGACGTACGACGCGTCGAGCTTATCGGAAAGAAAGTCCGATACCCAGACAGGCAGGGCGATGAACAGCCCGACTACCATGATGAGCGCCAGGGCTATTGATATGGCCAGCTCGAAAAATGAGAAACTTTCCTCCTCGCCAAGCGCACGTTCGGCTGATAGTGAGAGCGCGATCATGCCCACTTTCATCATGTCAATCATCGAGGCGAACCCGCGTATCACGGGCCATTTCCATGCGCCCTTCTTCAGCCACTTTGAACCGAGCCATGCCTTGCTCCAGAGACCGCCGTCCGGCTCGCGCACGACCAGTCCCCAGTGCTCTGGGCCTTTCATCAGCACTCCCTCTATGACAGCCTGCCCGCCGACCGGTATTCTCCGCGGCTCGGCGCTCCACAGTGAGACGATTGCGCCGAGCCGGCAGACGATTCGGGTTATAATTCCCAATCCTGAAATTTTCAAGTCCTCGTCATCCATCCTTCTATAAGTTGCTCACAGTTGATCGAGCAGCAGTTCGTCGATGTTCGCGTACGGGCGTCCGCAGCCGTGTTCCTCGTGGCATGTTCCATCCGTCAAGCAGGGCGGGCCGGAGCTGTCGAAGAGTTCGAGAGCGCAACTGCGGACGAGCGCGAGCATCTTCGTCGCGAGGAAGCGTATCTCCCACTGCGCGCGCCGGCAGAGCCTCAGCGAAAAAAAATGGTGAAGCTCACGCGCGTTCATCGTCAACATAAGGCTCGTCTCCCAGCCGTGGGGCAGGATGAATCTGGCGTCCTCCTTTGGGACGCCAAGCTCCGCCAGGCGCTGGTAGGCGGCGTGGGCCGCGTTAGCCTGTTCCTCGAATATCGCGGCCGCCTCCGGAATGGCGGCTACAGACGGCGGCGTTACGACCCTCTGGGCGCCCATGGTGACGTATCTCTGGCTCTGCTGCGAAAAACTCGCCAGACGATGTCTCACGAGCTGATGCGACGCGACCCTGCTGAGGCCGTCTATAGCGAACGTGAAAACCGCGTGCTCGAACGGCGACAGATGCCCAATTTTCCGAAGCTTGAGCAAGAATTCGCCCGTTTTTTCGGAGTCGAGCCCGTCGAACAGGTCGGACGCACGGGAGGCGCTGTAACAGAGCCTGGCGGCGGATGCCGCGACCCTCGCCGCATCCGGCGTGAAGGCAGCGAGCTTAACCTCGCACGCCAATACGAACAACCACCATGCCGAGCCGCTTGGGAAAACCCGGGCCAATGCCGGCGCCTGAATGGTAAACACAAAAGAAAAATCCCTTATATTTGCCGGTTCGCCGACATAAGGGATTTGGTTTTAGCATGACAATACGCGCCAAATATCTACTGTCCGGTTTCTTCGTTTTTGTTCCTCTGGCCGTAGTCGATTCCGGCGTATTTCTGGCGGAATTTTTCGAGCCGGCCAGCCTCTATAACGCGGCCTTTCTTGCCGGTGTAGAATGGATGGCAGGCGTTGCAGACAGTCACCTTCATATTCGGCTGCGTCGATCTCGTTGTGAAATTGTTGCCGCAGGAACATGTAACAGTACACGCTTCGTACTTAGGATGTATGTCTTTTTTCATCTGCTTACACCTCCAATGCTGTCATAATCTTTTCCACAACATTCGCAATTATATAACGTTTTTGCGAAAGCGCAAGCGCTTTATCCAGAACATTCAACGAATCTTCGCCGGGTGAATTAGTTATCTCAGCATATGAGACGTGCGATAATCCGCTGCGGTGACAGCCTGGCCTCCGCTTATCATGTGGACTACTTCGACTTCGGCGCCGTCTGGGATCTTAGTCACTGGGTAGTCTTCCCGTTTTTCGACGGGCGCCTCGTTTATCCAGACGGAGATCATCCTGAACGTGAAATTTTTCGCGTCCAGGACGTCTTGCACCGTCATCCCATCGCACCAGGAGAGTTCCTCGCCGTTGACCCTGATCATTTAAAACGCGTCCTCCGGTTTTAGGTTATTTTCAAGAAGCTCTACTACGTCGGGATAGTCGATGCCTAGCCTGTGGATCGTTTCGAGCGTCGGTATGCCGTTGCGGTTCCACCCGCGGCGTTTGTAAACGGCGTCCACCAGGTTCTCCCACTGTCCTCTGCGGTGTTTCCGGAGTTTGATTATTTTTTCTTTGACCGGCATGTCTTCGGGCTCAACGCCGGACTTTTTCAGTTTTTCGTCGAAATAATCGGGACGCGCGTTCCATTCGTCCTCGAACACCGGGCCGAGAGCTCTGTCGGGGCAATTGTGCCACGCGCGCGTTCCCTTGCCCATGCGCAGATTGAATATACGTTCAAAGTTATAGACTCTTTCCGACATGGTGATGAGATCCTCTTTGACTATGCTCTTGCCGGTCACGGCGTTGTAGATATCGACGTAGTTCTGAACGTGCTCCGGGACTTTAGCGGCTTCGATGCCCTTGTATTTCGTGTGATTGTTCTCCGGCTCTATGTCGTTCCACGGCAGTTTGCAGAGTCCAACGAGCGAGAACCAGAGGCGGAAGTTCGGGAAATAGAACAGGGCTTCTGCCTTGTCCTCGAATGTCGGGAGCTGTTTATTTACCATGTCCATGAATATGAGCCACGCCTCGTCGTGTTGAGGTCCCTTTAGTGTGAGAAAATATCCGCCCCACTGAGCTATCGACTCCTGGCAACGGTATTCGGACGCTTCGAGCCCCTGGCCCTCCATCGCTATGCTTTCCATTGTCTGTCTATCCGCGCCGTATTTCTCCGAGAACAGTTTTTTCATCCTGCGGGTACCCAGATTGACGATGTTGGCGAACTCTCCCTCTCCGCGCGCCATGCGGTGTATGAACTCCATCAGAGTATCTTTGGCGCCGAAGGTCAGTTCGAGACCGCCGGTTTGTTCTTTGTTGATGAGTCCAAGTTCGTAACATTCGCAGACGAAGGAAAGTCCTGTGCCGAGCGATATCGTGTCAAAACCGTAGTGGTCGGCGTAGAAGTTCGCCTCGATCGTCCAGTCCGGGTCGAATATGCCCATATTGGATCCAAGCCCGGCCGCGGTCTCGTACTCGGGGCCGTCTACTATGACCTCGCGATCCTTCCACGGGCCGGTTTTGAGTTTAAACGGAGGCGTCGCCTTCGCGCAGGCGAGCGAACAGCCGTACCAGCAGCCGTCCGGCATGCCCTGGGCGAATCTCTTCGTGTATTCGTCGGAGTGAATATTGCCAATATCCTTGTGGCGCCCGAATTTGTAGTTGTGAACGGGGAGCAGGTCGTAGTCGTTCATTATTTCATTGAGATGCGCGGTGCCGACTTTTCTCATCCTGCACTGCACGTCGTCGAAGTCGTTTATCTCCTTGTGCAGTTTGCCGCCGAGTCGCCCCAATGTGGCGGCGTCTGCCGGGCCTGTCGATGCGCCGGTCACCTTGCTCATTTTTACGACGAGCGCCAGCACGTTTTTATTGTGAAGCACTGTGCCGCCGCCGCCGCGTCCGGCCTGCTTCAATCTCGCTGCCTTGCGTCTCGGGTCGTAAAAGCTGAAGTTCATGCAGCCCCAGTATGTGTACTCAGCCGCTTCTCCGCTCGAGACTACCGATATGTTTCTTTTGTCTTTCTCGTCGTTCGCGAAATACTCGTGAAGATGTTCCGTCACTGTATAGGAATTTTTATCGCCTGTGATATTGCTCTCCAGTATCTGAACTTTTCCGTTATCGCCGTCGATGAACGCTATAATCTCGCGATCGGCCTTTCCCTGGAGCTCCAGAGCGTCGAAACCGGAGAATTTGAGCAGAGGGGCGAAATATCCTCCCGCGTTGCTGTTATAAGTCTGCTCTGTTAGCGGCGACAAAAATACCGAGTAGCACTTGCCGGATCCCGGGTACTGCGTTATGCCGCATATAGGGCCGCCGGAGATCACTATCTCGTTCTCAGGGCCGTCCCATTTCGTTTCGGGCGTTACCGCGTTCCATAAAAGCCTGAGCCCGAATCCTCGTCCGCCGATGAATTTATCGATCATGTCATCTGAGACCGGCCTTTTCTCAAAAATGTAATTACCGTCTTTGTCACCCAAGCCCAGATAAATGGTCTCACGGGTATATCCAAGCTTAGCCACGGCCGGAGCGTAGTCCCACTCCGCCATCACTTTCATCCTCTCCACCATGGAATATCCCCCCTGTAAATTTCATAGCCGGAAGCGCGATACGTTTCCCTCCCAAAAACCATGCGAACATTATACTATGTTGAAAATCATTCCTCTGGGCAAGATACCAACCTTTTGTTTTACTGTCGAACGACATCAATGACGCTTCGGCGGCTACGTGTATCTTGACATTTTTTTGGTGGCATATATAATTCGTCATATACTTATAAAACATATATGTATATATAATTTAAAAGGAGTGCTAAACTCGTGATTAAAAAAATGAGTTCAAATAAGACTCATACGATCTACACCACCCCATATCGCATGTGTTGTACCTGTTGGCCATCATGTGTTTGACGTTGCAATTCGCTGCGAAAAGACATGGCGGTTCTGGAATCCCGAATTTTCATTTTTCGGGGTTCTTTTTTTCATTTACTTGCTCCTAAAAGAGGGGGAGTCAACATGAAGAAAATTAAGAGTTATCGATGTCGCGGCTCTTTTTGAAGTTATTAAATCAGCGCTTCAATTAGATCTTTTAAGTCATGAAAGATAAAAGGGAGGTTGAGGAAGAGTGAAAAAAATTCTTGTTCCGATGGTTTCCATAATGGTGGTTTTGTTGGCAACGTTGGAGATGGCTTTCGCGGAGGAGACCCTGAAAATTCGCGTAGGGGCGGATTCCAGCAGCTTTTCATATCAGTTCCGTGTTGCGCAAGGCGCCGGAATATTTAAAAAATACAATATCGACGCTGAAGTTTTCACATTCTCCTACGGCATCGATACGCTGAATGCAGCGATATTGGGTGAGACTGACTCGGCGCAGGCAGCTGACTTCGCGGTCGCGTCCAGGCTTGCCGAGGGAAATAACTTGCGAATACTGTCGCACATCCTGACCTACAGAACCGACGGCGCGTTGCTTTATGCCAACGACCCGACTATCAAGAGCCCCGCAGACCTGAAAGGCAAAAAAATAGGCGTTCAGAAAGCGACTGTGAACGAGTACGTATGGGGGCAGTTCTTCGCAAAACAAGGTTTAAACGCACAAGACCTGGAACAGGTCTATCTTTCATCTCACGCGGAACTTTTGGCGGCTTTCCAGGCGCACGAAATAGACGCTTTTTGGGTGGCCCGCGAGAACGAAGCCGTGGCTAAGGAAGTCAAAGGCAACCATAAGCTCGGAGACTACGATTTGGCCGGTTTCTTTCCCCGCGCTTATGTCCTTCTCGACAAGGATTTCATCGCTAAAAATCAGGACGGCGCCGTCAGGTTATTGAAGGCGCTCGACGAAGCCACCACGTTTATAAACGAAAAGCCTGAAGAGGCGGCGGCCATCGCAGGAAAAGACCTCAAAATACCGCTCGACGCGGCAGTTGCCGGCATCAAGGCGTATAAGTACGAGATACGGTTTCTGCAGGAAGACCTCGACGACATTGCCGGGGTTGCCGAGTGGTCGATCAAAAACGGCCTTATCAGGAAGGCATACGATGTCAAGGAATTTGTGTACCTCGACGCGATAAAGGAAGCGTTCCCCGACAGGGTAACAGCGGAAATAAAAAAATAAGTTAGGGAGAGTGTGAAAATGACGGAAATCCTGACTAGAGACGAAATATTCCGCAACGTTGAACT
>JAITOY010000027.1 GCA_031289775.1 Synergistaceae bacterium | reverse complement strand
GGAGCCAGTACACGTCGTCCGCAGTGAAGGAACTTCTGGGCAAAAAGGGACTGAAGCAGAGTTTTTCCCGTGTTGGCAAACCCGGCGATAACGCATGGAGCGAGAGTTTCTTCGCGAACGCCGGAATATCGAATATTCACGCTGGTCTACTGGTGCGCCCTCGTGGCTCACTTTTGGGTATACCCGTGGACAGCGCTTTCCGGCGCGAATGATTTTGACGGGATGTGTTCGCACAGCTCTTGACATATATAATATATATGTTACAATATGTCTGCTGAAGGGGCTGATTATCTTGGGTAGGAACAAAAAGCCGAGTCCGGACAAAGTTTATACGAGAAACGAGTTCGCCGGTATTGCCCAAGATAACGGATGGACGGTTGACAAGAATCGAGGCAAGGGAGGGCATTGGTGGTTCAGGAAAGATGGCAGTCATCCTTTCCCGGTTCCGGATGTCATCGGAACGGGATTGCAGGAGCAAATCAAAAAATGGCTGAAAATCCGATAAAGGGGTGGATTTAATGCGCAGGAAAGAAAAACGTCCGGATTACTACTCGTATACGGCGACATTCGAGCGGGATTCGAGTGATTTTTGGTTTGCGAATTTTCCTGACCTTGAGAGTTGCGCTACAAACGCCAAAACCCTTGAGGAAGCCATTATACAAGCCCAAAATATCCTTGAAGACTACATGGCTATTATTGAGCGTGACGGTACGCCTATACCCGAACCGACTCCCTGTGAAAAAATAGCTGTCGCCGAGGGCGCGGTTGTTCAACGTATCGTCGTTGCCATGCGAGGGGCTAGGAAGCGGTGGGAAGACCGGGCGGTGAATCGCATGGTGACACTTCCGGCATGGCTCGACGAGAAGGGCAGGGAAGCTAATTTGAATTTTTCTCAGCTGCTTCAGGCGGCAGTTGCCAAAGAATTGAAAATCTGAAAAAGAATGGATAAAGAATGGATAAAGAACAGATAAAGAAGATACAGAAAACGTAAAATCCTGAGCCGTCCCTTCGGGGGCGGCTCTCGCTTTTTAGAGGGGGTGCGGCACATGCCGGTAATAAAAAATATCGATAGCGTAAGTCATCATTACAACGGAGAGGTCTTCCCACCGGGCAAGGAGAAGACGATTCAGTATTTTCCGCCGCGAGATGAGCCTTGGGTATCAGTTATCTCCGATATTCACGAATTTATCTCTGAAGCATGGTCGGAATATCAGAATAATCCAAACTACTGATTTTTATTGTATAACATATTATATTATATTATATACACATCAACAAGGCGCCCCGCCAGAAAGGGAGCCTCTCTCACGAGCGGGAGCCACGAGTGCGCGGCGCGAAGACTGGCAGGGATCGCCAAGACGGAGAGGTTGAAAGAAAAACTGAAGAACAAAAAAATAAGGCCACATACCTGAATCTCCAACTTTTCTTGCCAGACGGAAGGATGTAGAGGTATAATCCTTCTGTGTCGATAACATAATAGCGCTTGTCAGTTTTTTTAAGATTCTTAATTTTTGCGTCCGAAAGCATAAGTTTCTCCTGTGGTATACTGAAAATAATGGCAGGAGATTTTGTGTCCGATAGGTATACCGTTATGGTTGGAATAATATGACCCTTATGCGCTTTATACGCAATGCAGTTATATGCGATTGCAGTTCTTGGGGCTTATAATTTTTATAATCAATATATTGGCGGAGGGCGCAGGATTCGAACCCGCGGTGAGTTGCCCCACAATTGATTTCAAGTCAACCGCCTTCGACCACTCGGCCAGCCCTCCGTTCGACAGCTAATTATACTTATGCCGTTGGTTTTGCGCAAGGCGCGCGGGATTCGAAAAATCAACGAGGCGAGGCGCTAAATGGACGAAAAAATGAGGAACGACGTCGGTTTTATGCATGTCTATACGCTTAGGGTGAGGTACAGTGAGACCGACAAAATGGGAATCGTGTACAATGGGAGCTATTTCGAGTGGTTCGAGGTCGCGCGTACCGAGTATTGCAGAAAATTCGGCAAGACGTACCGCGGCTGGGAAGCTCAGGGATATTTTCTTCCGGTGGTCGAGGCGCACTGCCATTACAGATATCCCGCCACGTATGATGATGACGTGATGCTATATTGCAAGGCGCCCCGCGATCATATGAAGCCGAGCAGTTTGCTGTTCGAGTACCAGATAATGATTGACTGCGACACCGTTCTCGCCGACGGATGGACGAAACATGCCTTCGTGAACGCTGAGGGCAAAGTATACAGAAAGGACAATAAATTTCACGAATGGCTTCTCGCGGAGATTCTGAAGTTAAGCGCTGCCCAATAAGCCCCCAAAAAGCCTTTACTCTGGTCGAGCTTCTGGCGGTCTGTGCTTTGTTGGCCTCGCTCGGCGGCGGGCTCTTGTTCGCCGGCGCCTCTCTGTCCTCACATTTCAACGACCCGTCATCCGACTACAACGTAAAGAGGGAGGCGGCGGCGGCCGTCGTGTGGATCAGGCGATGTATGTACGACGCGAGGGTTCTGCGAGAGGACTTTAAGTTCAAGGCCTCGTCATATACGAAACCCTTCTCCAGGCTGGAGGCTCAGCGAAGCGCCCCGAACGGCACGGAGTTCGAGTACTGGGACGGTCGGAATATCGCGTTTCAAGTTGAGCGAACCGGGGTCGAGGGCGCCAATTATTTTCAGTATAACCACGTTTACCAGACGCTGTCGCCTGGGCTCAAGCTGCGCGTATACAAAAAGAACGGGGATAAATACGAATTTTCCAACCTTTACGTCACGATATCCGTTTATGGAATGGCGAGGCTCAGGAGCGACGGATAAACCACATAAAAAGTATTGGCAAAGTTTACAGTGTAAATTTGCGCAGCTCGCGCGATAATGTGTCCGGTCAGCCAATATGGGGAGGTCTCGTTCAGGTGAGGAAAATAAAGTTTGCGCTCTGTCTGTCTGTTCTGTTCGTTGCGGTGTTCGCCGCCGCCGCCGCCGCGCACCCCCCTAAGGGCGTCACCGTCTCCATGAGCCCCGATGGTATTTTAACGGTGAAGGTAGAGCACTCTGTGAATGACCCGCAGAAGCACTACATCAGCAAGATAATAGTGTACGTGGACGGCAAAATAGCCGCGCAAAGGGATTACTCTGCGCAGACGAGCGCGGACGGCCACACGGACACGTTCCAGCTCGGCGCGCAAACGGCAGGCGCGAACATCAAGGCCGAGGCCTATTGCGTCATAATGGGCTCGGCGGCCGGATCCCTCAAATTGTAATAAACCGCATATAAACCTTTAAAACACACGAAAAGCGCAGGAGACTTAAAGCCTCTTGCGCTTTTTGTGAATTATATATAAATATATCGCCTGATTGCTTGACAGAATCGCTTAATAAGAGCAGAATTTAAAATGAAAGGGGGTGATGGCTGAAAATATTTTGCGTTGATGTCTATTTGGAGATGTTTGCGGTAAAACATGAAGGGAGATCATGTTGATGACGACATTTATTATCGGTTTGGCGCTGTTGCTTGTTGGCAGCGTGTTGTATGGGAAAGCCTGCGAGAACGTCATAAAGCCTGACGACCGCAAAACGCCGGCTTTCGTCAAGAACGACGGCGTTGACTTCGTGCCGATGAAGACGTGGAAGAACAGCCTGATCAACTTGCTGAACATAGCGGGAACCGGGCCTATACTTGGTCCTATTCAGGGGATATTGTTCGGCCCCATTGCGTTCATACTCATCCCAATCGGCAACGTTCTGGGGGGCGCGATGCACGATTATTTCTCGGGGATGCTCTCGCTTCGCAACGGCGGGATGCAGATGCCCGATTTAGTCAGGAAGTACACGAACGGCGCGGTGTTCAACATCTACAACGTTTTAGTCTGCCTTCTTATGCTCCTCGTCGGAACGGTGTTCATATACACGCCCGGGGATATCGCCGCCAAGCAGGTGTTCGGTTTCTCCGGCTCGCCCAATGATGTCTCGACGTGGGTGATTTACGCCGTAATTTTCGTGTATTATATAGTGGCCACAATGTTCCCGATCGATAAAGTTATCGGCAGGATTTACCCTATATTCGGCGCCATTCTGCTATTCTCCGCGCTCGGCATCTTCATTGGCCTGTTCTTAAAAGGATACCAGCTCGCCGAACTCTCGCCAGCGAACTGGAGGGGCATATATCCTGTAGAGGGCGTCAACCTGATCCCTGTGTTTTTCATCACGGTAGCGTGCGGCATCGTCTCAGGTTTCCACTCGACACAGACCGCCATCATCGCGAGATCGATGACGAGCGAGAGGCAGGGGCGCCTCACGTTTTATAATATGATGGCTCTTGAGGGTTTCATCGCGATGATATGGGCGGCAGCCGCGATGGGTGTGATGGCGGCCGGGCTTGCGGACGCCAAGACGAGCCCGAACGACGTTGTAGGGATCGTGGCCAGGGATATGCTCGGCCCCGTTGGCGGGTTGCTCGCGATTATCGGCGTCATCGTGCTGCCGGTTACGTCCGGCGACACGGCGCTTCGTTCGCTGCGCCTCATGATCGCGGATTTCATTCATCTCGATCAGAGGCCTGTCAAAAATCGGCTCTCAATCTCTATGCCGATATTTGTGCTAGTAGCTGGTATCCTGATATGGGCCAAATTGTCGCCTGGCGGCTTCACAGTCCTCTGGAGGTATTTCGCATGGAGCAACCAGACGATCGCTGTCTTTGCGTTCGCTATCATAACGATCTACCTGCTTGGCAAGGGCCATAAAGCCGCGCCGTTTATGTCGCTTTTGCCGGGCGCGTGGTACGCGTTTATAACGTTCAGCTATATCTGCAACGCAAAGATAGGTTTGAACCTGCCTATGAACGTTGCTTACGGTCTCGGAGTCGCTTTTGCCGTAATATATTCGATACTCATCTACCGGCAGGGCTTGAAACTGCACGCTGGCAAAACGCCTCTCGAATCAGAAGCCGTGTCGGCGTAATTCCAATTTTGAGCCAAAAGATACTTTTATTTTACTCGAAATTGGGATGTGCGATAAGTTAAATTATTTTTTTGCTTCGCGCAATTTGAGAGTTTTTTGGGGAGGGTCTTTATGGGTTCGAGTTTGGCGGCCGCTGTTTGGTGGATTTTTTTTGGGTATCTCCTTGGGTCCTGTCCAACCGGGTTTGTCATCGTAAAGCTTGGGATGGGGAAGGACGTTCGGGATTTTGGATCTGGAAATATCGGCGCGACGAACGTGGCGCGCGTGATGGGGCGCAAGTGGGCGATCTTGACGGCAGTCGTCGATATGTTGAAAGGCGGAGTGGCTATGATCGTCGCCAGGTCGTGCGGCGTTTCAGCGAGCGCGCTTCTGGCGCTTGTGGGTATCGCGGGTGTGCTGGGGCATGATTACCCTGTATGGCTTAAGTTCAACGGAGGCAAGGGGGTCGCCGCCACGTTCGGAGTGTTCGCCTGTTTCGGCGCCTTCAACCCGCTGCCGGCGATAATTGGCGGTGTAGTCTGGCTTTTCGTCCGCGAGGCGACTCGCATGGTGTCGCTCTCCTCTATGGTTGCGCTTTTGGCGGCCGCCCTCGTTATGCCGTTTTTTGGAATGGACAGGGCATATTATTTATCGGGCCTATTGCTCGCGGCATTGACGACATGGCGTCATCGAGAAAATATAAAGCGCATCATCGCTGGAACCGAGAACAAGGTAGGGAGGTTTTTCTTCAAATGAGAGCGAGGGAGGGCTGATCGTGGTTCGCTGCGAAGAATTACTATGATTGATCGGCGTTTCCTTAAGTCACCTCTGCGTTATTGACTTTTATTGACTATGCCCTATAATCGCCTGAGAAGAAGTAAAGAAGGAGTGGCGCTTATGTCCAGTCTGACAAAGGTGATAGGCGATTATTTGGTTACTTTGTTCGACAGCTCCGACAAGAGCGAGATTGTGCTCAGGAGAAAGGATCTGGCTGAGAAGTTCGGTTGTGTGCCAAGCCAGATAAATTATGTCCTTCGCAGCAGGTTCTCGCCCGAGCAGGGCTTTTTGATACAGAGTCAGCGCGGGGGACATGGTTTTATACGCATAATGCAACTCCGTTTTGGAGACTGCGACGAGTACGCCGAGCATCTGGAGGAGCTCGTCGGCAGCGCGATTTCAGAGCAGGATTCGAGGCGTCTTTTAGTCAGTCTTCAGGAGAGGGACGTCATAACGGCTCGCGAACGCCTGCTCATCGAGGTCAGCCTGAGAAGCCAGGAGGAGCAGGGGCGGGTGCTGTTCGATCTGCCGCCATATAAGAGGGATACTCTGCGCGCGGAACTGCTCAAGAGAATACTTGTAAGCCTCGCGATGTCGTGAGGGAGTTGATATTATGCTTTGCAGCAACTGTGGAAAACGCGAGGTCGAGGTTCTCATAAAACAGGTCGTGAATAACGAGGTTCATAACCTGAACCTCTGTCGTGCCTGTGCCGAGGAGCTCGGTTTCATTTCGCCGGACATCCCGAGCATCACGATATCGTTTTCACTCGGCGACGCGGAGCCCTTGGATCATAGAAAACCCAGACGTATGAGACTGGAGAAGAAGGATAACGCGTATGACGCGCTCCTCTGCTCGGCCTGTGGAATGGAGTACTCCGAATTCAGATCATCCGGGGTTTTGGGCTGCCCGGAGTGTTATGAGTCGTTCAGGTTTCCGTTGGGCGCGCGTTTCCAGAGGGAACAGGGCGCTGAAAGCCACTGGAGCGGCTCGGAGACGTTCGCTGAGATAGGCGTGCTGCGCGACATCGGAGAGACGGAAATCACGAGGCGCGTCAGGGACGAACGTCTCGCGAATATTGACAGGCTCAGGCACGAGATACAGGATGCCGTATCGAGGGAAGAGTACGAGAGGGCCGCCGAGCTGCGGAACATCCTCAGCCCGCTTCTATGTGAAAGCGAGGAGAAAGATGACTGAAGATCCATTTTCAAGTGTCGTCCCAGCGTGGATAGACTCGCCCGATATGGAGAATGGCGCGGACTCCATCACACTTATGAGCACGGTGAGGATAAGGCGCAACATAGAGGGCTTCGCCTTTCCAGGCAAATGCGGCAAGTCCGATCTGTACGACTCCGCGGCGAGGGCGCTTGGTTGTATCGGGCACAGCGACGGCTGGAGTGGCTGCGACTTTCGTATGATCGACAACTTGGACGGGGCATCGCGCAATCTTTTACTCGAGACGAAGGTGATAACACCGCTTCTCTCTCAAGGCGGCCCTGGGCGTTTTTTGATGCGCGATCCTGACGCGGCCGTATCCTGCATGATAAACGAGGAGGATCATATATCACTTTCGGTCTCCTGCCCGGGACTCGGCACGCTCAGCACGCTCGACAGGGCGGAGGAGCTGGAGGACGCCATAGATATCAAATACGCGAGGGACTCTGTGCTCGGCTATCTCACGGCGAACCCGAGCTTTGTGGGCACTGGCGTGACGGCCGCGGTTTTGATGCACCTGCCGGCTCTCGATATTCTGGGGGAGATGCCGAGGGTGTGCGACACATTCATGCGAGACTGGAAAAAACTCGCGCTTTATTCGCTCCCATCCGATAATGATGAAAAGGGGAGTTTTTATCTCCTCTCGAACAGGGTGACTCTGGCCGCGACATCCGGCGAGATCGCCGCCTGGGTCTCGGACGCCGCTGAATCCCTCGTTTCGAAGGAGCTTTTCGCGAGGCACAAGATCCGGGAGTCAAAGGACGGCGAAATGGACGACAAATTCTGGAGGGCGTGGGGAATACTCCGGCACGCGAGAAGGCTCGCTTTCAACGAGGCCATGAGGTTGTTTTCGCTCGTAAAATTGGGCTCCGACATGGGCAAATTGCCCCATATTTACAACAGGGAATGGAAAAAGATGATATTTGGTACGCAAAAATACCACTTAACCCTATCGGGACGGGGTATAATAAGGGAACACTCAGAAGAAGCGAGGATGAGAGCAGCCCGATTCAGGCAATTTATGGAGAAGAAAAGTTCGTCCGGGTCATTCGAATCGCCGGATCGTGATAAGGAGCTGTAGAGAAAATGTGGCAATTTTTTAACGAAAAAGGAAAACGAGTTGTTCAAATGGCTCACAAAGAGGCGCTGCGGCTTGGTCACGATGTGATAGGGACTGAGCATCTCCTGCTCGGCATTTTAAGCGACGTTGACCCGGTCTGTTCCCAAATTTTCGACGCTTACGGAGTGTCCGCATACGACATCAAAAACCAGATAGACGCGCTCGTCGAGAAGGGACATCCCCGCGAAAAGATAGTCGATCTCCCCCTTTCGCCGAGGGCCAAACGCGTTCTCGACATCTCCATGAGGGAAGCCAGGAGCATGGGCGTGAACTACGTCGGAGCGGAGCACATACTCCTCGGACTTGTATCTGAGGGCGAGGGGCTCGCGGCGCAGATACTGGCGAACTTTGGCCTGAATGTCTCGAGGATGCGCAAGGACATACAGAGCATAACATCCGAGTCCGGCGAGATGCAGTTCGCAGGCATGACCCAGCCTACTCAGGCCGAAAACGCGCGAAAGGCCGATTCGTCTAAGACTCCTACGCTGAACCAACTGTGTACGGATCTTTCAGAGCTTGCGACCAAAGGTTCGCTCGACCCCGTTATCGGCCGAGACAGGGAGATCGCCCGTATCTCCCAGATACTGACTCGCCGCACGAAAAACAACCCGGTCTTGATAGGCAGCCCTGGCGTCGGCAAAACAGCGGTCGTCGAGGGCCTCGCGCGCAAGATAGCGAGCGGAGAGATACCTGAGATGCTCAAGGACAGACGCGTAGTCCAACTGAACGTGGCGAACCTCATTGCCGGCACGAAATATCGCGGCGAGTTCGAGGAGCGTATGCGCAGGATACTGAAAGAGCTGAAGGACTCCAAGAACGTAGTCCTCTTCATAGACGAGATACACACGATCATAGGCGCAGGCGGCGCGGAGGGCGCTGTCGACGCCGCGAACATCCTGAAACCGAGCCTTGCGCGCGGCGACATACAGGTGATCGGCGCGACGACAATGGACGAGTTCCGTAAGTACATCGAGAAGGACAGCGCGCTTGAACGCCGATTCCAGCCCGTGATGGTCGAGGAGCCGTCCGAGGAGAACACTGTTTTGATCCTTCATGGCCTTAGGGAGCATTACGAGGCTCATCACAAGGTGAAGTACACAGAGGAGGCGCTCTCCGCTGCGGCGCGTCTTTCGAGCCGTTATATCTCCGGCCGCTTCCTCCCGGACAAGGCCATCGACCTCATAGACGAGGCTGCCGCCCGTGTTCGGCTCGACACGATGGAGTCCCCGGAGGAGCTGAAGGAGATGGAGCGTCGGCTCGCCGACCTCCGCAAACAGAAAGAGGCCGTCGTTGTCGCCCAGGAGTTTGAAAAGGCGGCGGGGCTGCGCGATGACGAGCGCGTGATGAGCGAGCAGCTCGACGAGTATCGCAGGAACTGGCAGCACGCTCGCAGCATATTGATCCCGGAGGTCGGGATGAACGACATAGCGAACGTCGTCGCCGAGTGGACTGGTATCCCGGTCGTCCAGATGACGGAGGAGGAAGTTCAGCGCCTGCGCCGCATGGAGGAGGAGATTCACAATCGCATGATTGGGCAGGACGAGGCGATCAGCGTGGTGTCACGCGCCATTCGTCGCGCGAGGAGCGGCATGAAGGACTCAAAGCGCCCGGTTGGCGGATTTCTTTTCCTTGGCCCGACAGGTGTCGGCAAAACAGAACTTGCCCGCAGTCTGGCGGAGTTCCTTTTCGGCAACGAAGAGGCCCTGCTTCGCTTCGACATGAGCGAATACATGGAGCGTCACGAGGTCGCTAAGCTGATTGGCGCGCCGCCGGGTTACGTCGGCTACGAAAGCGGCGGCAAAATGACGGAGATGGTGCGCCGCAAGCCATACTCCGTGATACTTTTCGACGAGATCGAAAAAGCGCACCCCGATATATTTAACCTGCTCCTCCAGATACTCGAGGACGGACACGTCACTGACGGCCAGGGGCACAAGGTCGATTTCCGCAACGCCGTCATAATAATGACGAGCAATGTCGGCGCCGAGAACATCATCAAGGGGCAGTCCCTCGGCTTCGGGCTCGACGTGAACTCGCCCGACAAGGTTGAACAGGACTGGAAACGCATGAAGTCGAGCATTTTGGACTCCGTCAAAAAAACATTCAGGCCGGAGTTCCTGAACAGGGTGGACGATATAGTCGTCTTCAAACCGCTCGACAAAGTCGAGCTCCTTCGCATCACAGAGGTTATGCTGCGCGACGTGGTGCGTCGCGCAGCCGACCAGGAGGTCGACCTCTCAATAAACGATGACGCTTGCCAACTCCTGCTCGACGAGGGCTTTGACCCGAAATATGGCGCGCGCCCGCTGCGCAGGACGATTCAAAGGATGGTCGAGGATAAACTGGCCGATATGCTGCTGGAAGGGGCGATAGTGTCGGGAGACCACATAAGCCTCGCCACTAGCCGGACGGACGTGAACAGCGAAAAATTAGAACTCAGCTTCAACAAACAATAAAGCATAAAAAAGCTCACTGCCCTGGGGCATCGCCCCAGGGCAGTGAGCTTTTGTGATTTTTATCTATTATTTAGATCCAAACAGCGAGAGCAGCGTTCCGGCGGCGACGGCCGATCCTATGACGCCGGCTACGTTCGGGCCCATCGCGTGCATGAGCAGGAAGTTAGTCTTGTTGGCCTTCTGGCCTTCCACCTGAGATACGCGCGCGGCCATAGGGACGGCAGAGACACCGGCCGAGCCTATCAGGGGGTTTATCTTTCCGCCGGAGAGCACACACATGACCTTTCCGATGATCAGACCTCCAATGGTGCTGAAGCAGAAGGCGGTGAGGCCGAGGATTATGATTTTTAGGGTCTCCGGCTGGAGGAATCTCGACCCAACGGCCGTCGCTCCGACAGTCGTGCCGAGGAATATGGTGACTATGTTGATCAGCGCGTTCTGAACCGTGTCGGAGAGGCGCTCTACGACGCCGGACTCCTTGAAGAGGTTGCCGAGCATCAACATGCCGATAAGAGGCGCGACGGAGGGGAGGATCAGGACGCAGAGTATGGTGACGATTATTGGGAAGCAGATCTTCTCGGTCTTTGAGACCTCGCGAAGCGGCTCCATCTTTATTTTGCGCTCTTTTTCCGTAGTGAGCAGTTTCATTATAGGCGGCTGTATCAGGGGTATCAGCGCCATGTATGAGTAAGCGGCGATCGCCACCGGGGCGAGTATATGAGGCGCGAGCCGCTGCGTCAGGAATATGGCCGTCGGGCCGTCCGCGCCGCCGATTATGGCGATCGAGCCGGCCTCCTGTGAGGTGAAGCCGAGCATGGTGGCGATGATGAAGGCGACCGAAATGCCGAATTGGGCGCCGGCGCCCATCAAAAGGCTGCTCGGACGGGAGATGAGCGGGCCGAAGTCCGTCATCGCGCCGATGCCCATGAAGATGAGACAGGGATAAATGACGAAGTGAACTCCCTGATAGAGGTAATAAAGGACGCCCCCTATGCTGTCGGGGTTGTTCGGATCCGCGCCGTCCATCAGGCCGCCCAGGGGCAGGTTCACGAGCATCATGCCAAACGCTATCGGCAGGAGCAGCAGGGGCTCGAACTTTCTGACTATGGCGAAATATAGAAGAATGAAACTGATAACGAGCATGATCAGCGACTGTCCCGTCAGAGCGTTGAAGCCGGAACCGGCGACCATTCTTATTAATGCGTCTTTAAACATAGGCTGCTCAGCTCCCTTCCCTATCGATTGGCGCTGCCGCGCCCTGAAAACAAACCGACAACCGCGTTTATCGCCTTATTCGAGAGAAGTATCAAAACCCACAGAAGAATAAGGACGAAAAAAACGACTCCATTTGTGAATAACGCTACAAGAACACTTTGCAAGAATGTCAATGATTACACCTCATCTCAGTAATTCGTAAAAATCATAGCAGGAATAGCGGACATGTCAACACCCTATTTCGGCGAAATAACCTTTAACTGCAAAATTTTAACTCTAATATTTCGTTTTACATATAATAGATGCGGCAGGTTGGGGTCAATATGAGAAAAACATGAGGGGGGCAGCTGGATAAAATTACGAGGGTTGGGCGGAGGCGCGTCATTGTATGCTAAAATGCGTCCGTCATTATCGATAAAACAAAAAAAAAGGAGCTGTCCTCAAGTGTTTTTCAGAAATCTTTCCGCGCGGGACACTTTTGTAAAGTTGAAGCGCGCTGTCACGCTTTCGGCGCAGGCTAAAAACGAGATAATCTCGCTTATCTTCGACGTGGCCTCCGACATCATCGAAGAGGCCGAAGATCGCTGCTTGAGCGGGGATCTATGGGAGACGTTTCTCGCTCTGAGAATCGCTGAGGACGACAACCCGCTCGGGCGCGCGGCGGAGTTGAGGCCGGCGCCGTCGGGGTCTATAGTGACCGCCGTGACGCCAGAGCTCTGGTCGCTTCAAAAAGTCGTGTCGGCGGCGCGTGATCTTGTCAGGAGTTGGGCGGATTTCGCGGCGCTTCTGTGTCTCGAGAATTATGTGCCGTCCAGCCCTCGCAAGGGCGGGGTCGCCGGCTCAGCGCACGAAGCGGTTCGGGAGCTCGCAAAAAACTTCGGGCGCGCCCTCGCGCCGGACGACATGATGTCCGCCCTGCTTGAATTTTATACGTCGCAAGGGTCGGGGTTTTTTTCTCTGCACAGGGCGTTTACCTGGTCGAAGGAACGGGCGCTCGTTCCGGCGCTCGATCCCGACCCTCAGACGTTTGCCTCGATCATAGGCTACGAGGAGCAAAAGGCGGAGCTGATGGCGAACACGGAGCTTTTTATCGGCGGCCGCGCCGCGAATAACGTGCTGCTTTACGGCGACAGCGGGACAGGGAAGTCCTCGTCCGTCAAAGCGCTTCTCAACGAGCCTGAATTTATCGCGAGAGGGCTCCGCATGATAGAGGTTCGCAAGGATCAGCTCGTGGATCTGCCTGAGATACTCCGCCTCATAGGAGGGCGGAACTACAGGTTTATTCTTTTCCTCGACGACCTCTCCTTCGAGGAGTTCGAGGTCGAGTATAAATATCTGAAGGCGCTCATCGAAGGCGGAGTGGAGCGCAAACCTGAGAACGCCGTCATCTACGCTACGTCAAACCGCAGGAACATCATCCGAGAGGTCTGGAAGGATCGCAAAACGGAGAGCGACGAC
The DNA here is from genome assembly GCA_031289775.1 of Synergistaceae bacterium. GTDB lineage: Bacteria > Synergistota > Synergistia > Synergistales > Synergistaceae > JAITOY01. The sequence goes on along the minus strand of JAITOY010000027.1, from coordinate 31,433 downwards.
GTCCATGGCGGGGATACGATGCAGGAAAAATTGTCGCTCGCGGACAGATTTGGCATCACTATCTGGTACGGCGTAGTCGATAAAGAGCGCTATCTGGAAATGGTCAGGTTCTTCGCGGATGAATACGGCCTTTCCATGCCGCGCGAAGAGTTGGACAGGCTCGCCATGCGCTGGGAAATAGGCAAATGCGGCTTCTCCGGTCGCACAGCCCGCCAGTTCGCCCAGCATCTGATGGCGGAGATGAGATAGCGTTATGGTTCTCGTTTTTTAGCCTAAGCTAGGCCGCGACGACGGACACCGCCGAAATAGTCCACGCGTGGGACGGCTTGTTTTTCGGCTGAGTTCGTTTTCCGGACCTCGTTTTTGTGATATGATTCGCAGGTTGACTCGTGAAAAAACAGAATCGCAAAAATGTTCGCGAGCGTGTTCTGTGCGCCGGCCTCTCCTCCGCTAATGGGCGTGAATTGTGACTGTTTGCCGGCGTAAAAATGTCTTGCTTTGTCGGGGGGGAATCTGGATGAGACGGATTATGACGGGCAACGAGGCCATAGCTCGCGGGGCCTGGGAGGCTGGCTGCCATGTGGCGGTAGCTTACCCTGGCACGCCGTCGTCGGAGATACTGGAGAACATGGCGCTTTACGACGAGATAGACTCGGAGTGGTCCACGAACGAAAAAGTGGCGCTCGAGATAGCCTCCGGCGCCTCTATCGCTGGCGCGCGGGCGCTCTCCGCCATGAAGCACGTCGGGCTGAACGTGGCGGCCGACCCGTTTTTCACAATGTCGTACATCGGCGCGAACGGAGGGCTCGTCGTCGTAACGGCTGACGACCCAGGGCTGTTCAGCTCGCAGAACGAGCAGGACAACCGCTGGTACGCTTTTCACGCGAAGACGCCGATGCTGGAGCCATCTGACAGCCAGGAGTGTCTGGATTTTGTAAAGGACGCTTTCGACCTCTCGGAGCGCTTCGACGTCCCGTTCCTCTTCAGGGTGACGACGAGGGTCTGTCACAGCAAAACGATAGTGGATCTTGGGGAGAGGGTCGAGCGCCCTCTCAGGAGCTACGAGCGCGACCCGGCGAGGCGCGTCATGACGCCGGCCGCCGCGAAGGGCCGGCGCTATCTCATGGAGGAGCGAGAGAAGACGCTCAGCGATTTTTCAAACGACTGCAAGTATAATTATATCGAGTGGGGCAGCGAGCGGGAGATAGGCATCATCTCGAGCGGCATATCGTATCAGTACGCCAGGGAGGCGATAGAGTCCCTCCCTCAGATGGCTGGCCGCGTCTCGTATCTTAAGCTCGGTTTCACGTACCCGTTGCCGGACGAGCTTATAAGGAGCTTCGCCGACGAGATCATGCGTATTTACGTCGTCGAAGAGAACGAGCCGTACATAGAGAACTTCGTGAAACAGCTCGGCATACCGTGTCTCGGGAGGGATGTACTGCCGGCTGTCGACGAGCTCGGCCCAGGGCTCGTCCGGCGCGCGATCCTCGGGATCGAACTGCCCGAAGGATACTCTGCGGACATATCCCCGCCTCCGAGGCCGCCGGTTCTGTGTCCGGGCTGTTCGCACAGGGGCATATTCTACGCGATGTCGAAGTACAAGGACATTGTGGTGAGCGGCGACATAGGCTGCTACACACTTGGAGCGATGCCGCCGCTCGGCGTGATAGACTCCGTTATTTGCATGGGCGCCGGGGTCTCGTCCGGAATAGGCCTCGCGAAGGCGTTCGCGAAACAGCCCAAAGACGGCGCGAAGGTCAAGAAAATTTTTGGCGTCATAGGCGACTCGACGTTTTTCCACTCTGGCATAACCGGGCTCATAGACGCCGTCGTCAACAAAAGCGATATGGCGCTCTGCATATTGGACAACAGGGTGACGGCGATGACCGGACACCAACAGAACCCCGGCGTCGGGCTGACGTTGAAAGGCGAAAAAACGGTCGCGGTAGATTTGCGCGAGCTCTGCGTCGCCTGCGGCGTCCGCCCGGAGAACGTCAGAACCGCAGACTCGTATGACATGAAGGATCTTGAAGCGGCACTGCGCGATGCCTACTCCGCGAAGGAGATATTTGTGATAATCGCGACGCAGCCCTGCGCTCTCATAAAGGACGTGATGCGCAGCCGCTCGGGTATGTATTGCGAGGTTGACGAAAACCGCTGTGTGAAGTGTAAAATATGTATGAAGGTTGGGTGCCCCGCCATATCGTTCAGCGGCTCGATAGAGATAGAACGACCGATGTGCAACGGCTGCGCGATATGCGCGCAGGTCTGTCCGAAAGACGCCATAGTCAGAGTAGGTGAGTCGATTGACTGAGATGAAGGCCGTCAGATCCGGCAACATTCTTCTGGTGGGAGTCGGCGGACAGGGGACGATACTCGCATCGAAGGTTCTGTCGGAGGGACTCTTGCGCGTCGGGTGCGATGTCAAGATGTCGGAGATACATGGCATGTCGCAGCGCGGCGGCAGCGTGACGACTCACGTCAGGTTCGGCGGCAGCGTCTACTCTCCGGTGATCTGTGAGCGGGAGGCGGACATACTCGTCGCCTTCGAAAAAGTCGAGGCGGTTCGCTGGCTCTCATACATGAGGCCAGGCGGCACGCTCGTAGTCAACGACCACGAGATACGTCCGCTATCCGTCCTGACAGGCGCGGCCGTATACCCCGGCGATATACTGGAGCGTCTTCGCGGCCTCGTCCCGGACGTGCGCGTCGTGAACGCCGCTCGAATAGCGTCGGATCTGGGGAACGTCAAGGCGCAGAACATCGTGCTCTTGGGCGCGCTCGTTAGAGGAATGAAGCTCGACGACATAGACTGGCGCGACGTGCTGAAGGAAATTATTCCCCAGAGGATGTACGACCTGAACGCGCGCGCGTTCGAGGCGGGCCAGTCTTCCTCGTAGAATTTCGATTATATTTGGTAGCGAGTAATATGTTACGGTTTTTGGAATAAACGCGAGAGGGCGCGGATAACCCTCTCGCGTTTCCAGTTTGCCTGATAGAGAGGAGATGTTGTCCATGCTCAAAATTTTCGAGACGTCGCCCGACGGTTTTAAGGAGCTCGAATGTAGGCCGGATGAGCCCATTGAGCCTGGCGCCTGGTTCAGCCTGGTAAAACCTACTGCTTCGGATCTGCGGATAGTCTCCGAGATAACGGAAGCTCCGCTCGACATACTCAGGGCGGCGCTTGACCAGGAGGAGTCCTCACGCATCGAGGTCGACGACGAACAGCTTCTCATCCTGACGAACATACCTAAAAACGACGAAAACACGGTGTTTGGGTACGACACGATACCGCTCGGCATTATCATATCTGAAAGGTACATAATCACAGTCTGTCTCGAGGAAAACGAGGTGCTGGAGGATTTCGACGCCACACACCGGCATTTTTTCGACACGCGCAAGCGGACGCGTTTTTTGTTCCAGATCCTCTACAGGACGGCAATTTTATACCTTAAAGACCTGAGGCTGATGAACAGGAGGACGGACGAGATAGAGCAGGCTCTGAGACTGTCGATGAAGAACAAAGAACTTTTCCTGCTGCTCGACCTCCAGAAGGCGCTTACGTACTTCACGGTCTCCCTCCGATCTAACAGGTCTGTCATAGAGCGGCTGATGCGGCTTTTCGGGAATAAAAGCGTCCATCACCTCGTAAAACTGCGCGAGGAGGACGAGGAGCTTCTCGAGGACGTAAGGGTAGAGTATGACCAGGCTATAGAGATGGTTCAAGTGCACAGCGACGTTCTGTCGAGCACGATGGACGCGTTTGCCTCCGTCATATCCAACAACCTGAACATCGTGATGAAGTTTCTCGCGTCCGTCACGATCGTGATGGCGATCCCGACGATGATAGCGAGCTTTTTCGGGATGAACGTTCCAGTGCCGTGGCAGGATGACGTCGTAGGTTTTACCTATGCCCTGGCCGCCGCAGCCGCTCTGACTGTGGTAGTGACTGTGCTCCTCTGGAGGAAGAGGATGTTCTGAAAAACGCGAGCCTTAATGCCGGCGATAGACCGGCATTAAGGCTTCGTGACCCGCGCCGAGACTAAAAGGTTGAGAAACAGATCCGAATCCTTCCTGGACTTGAACAACAGTCCCATTATATTCAAAAAGGCCCCGAGAGTTACCCAAACCAGGCCGTTCATCCAGTCGGATTTAAATCGCGGCATCTGGTTTGACAAGAGGACAAAGATGACCGACAGCCCTTTGGGGTTTTTCTCGAGTTTCTCAATGATAAATCCGTTTTTTTCGAGAATGTGCCTCAGGCCGAACTCCGAATATCTGAAGAAATCATAGGGTTTGGCGTGTTGCTGGAACATGAAGGGAACTGTGATGATTGCCTTTCCTCCGTCCCTCATGACCCTTCTCATCTCTTTTACGTAGAAATCGGGCTTATTTGTGTGTTCGAGCACCTGCGTGCAGAGAACGGCGTCAAAAGAATCGTCCGGAAACGGGAATTCATCGCCGTCGTAGAAAACGTCCGCCTTCGAGTGTTCTCGGTTGCCCGGCGTGTCGTATTCCAGGCCGACGTAGTTCAAGTTTTTGTCGAAACAGCCGCGGTAAGGTTTGCCACCGCACCCGAAGTCGAGAACGTCACTCCCGGCGACGATTGACTGGCCCGTTCGCCTCATAAACGACATGAGCTCTCGCCTGTCGATATATGACTTGTTCAGGAAAATGCCCCAAAATGGGTGCGGGTCATAGGCCTGTGAGAGAAAAAGCTGGTTTAAATATGACACTATGCCCATATTTGCACACTCCTGTGTCCTCGTCTTTTTTTGTCGTTCCACGCTTGCCCAGTGGGGCGAAATCGCGCTACGCTATCCGGCGCGTCCATTTGACGACGAGCGGCGGCGTCTCATTGCGTTTGTCGAGTCGTTCGGTCTTTTTGTGTCGTTTGTGTTCTTTGAGCTTTTCAATTTCCCCACGCTCGGGTTTTTTCGGCACGGCGCGCCCCCTCGCCCTCTCGGCGTTTTTTGCTCGCTCATCCGCTCTCCGCGCTCGCGCGTCGCGGGTTCCGGTCGAGGAGAGGCGTTTTCCTCGCCTTTGAGCTGGCCGCAGGCGGCGGTGATATCGCCGCCGTGTTCGGCCCTTATCTCAGACTCGAAACCGGCCGACTTGAGGATGCTCTGGAAGCGCAGGACATCCTCCGGGGCGCTGCGCTCGTACCCGTTTTTATTCTCGTTCGCGGGGATGAGGTTGACGTAAACGTGAAGCCCATGCAGTAACCGCACAAGTTGCCTCGCGTGCTCCAAGGAGTCGTTTTTCTTTTTGAACAGAGCGTATTCGATTGTCACGCGGTCGCCCGTCGTGATCTGATAATTTTTCAGCGCTGCAACGAGCTCCTTCAGCGGGTAGTTCGTGTTGCATGGGATAAGTTCGTCCCTTAGCTCGTCGTTTGGCGCGTGCAGCGAAACAGCGAGCCTGACTCCGAGTCCTGACGCGGCGAGCGCCGCTATGCCAGGGGTTATGCCGGCGGTTGATATTGTAAAATGCCTCACGCCGAGTCCGCGCATTTTCGGGTCGTTCAGCATCCTGATAGCTCGAAGGACGGCGTCCGTGTTCAGGAACGGCTCGCCCATGCCCATGAGGACGACGTTGTTGATCTCTCGCCCGACGTGTTTCTCCATCAGGACAAGCTGTTCCGCTATCTCGCCCCCCGACAGGTTTCGCTCGAAACCAGCGGATCCTGTCGCGCAAAACGGGCAGCCCACCGGGCAGCCAACCTGGGTCGACAGGCACGCCGTCAGGCGCTCGCCATGTTTTATAAGGGTCGTCTCCACCTTCGCTCTACCGGTTGTGACGATGAGAAATTTTCGCGTCCCGTCCCTCGACTTATCCTCCCGGATTATTTCCGGCGGCGAGAAGTCGAGCAGCTCCGCGAGGCGCGCCCTCAAATCCTTGCCGAAGTCCGTCATGTCCTCCGGGTCGAAGACTCGCCGCCGCCATATCCATGCGCAAATTTGACCGGCTCGGTAGGACGGTTGGCCGACAGCGGAGAAAAACTTTACCCAGTCGTCGAAGTCATGTTCGAATATCGAGTTTTCGTTAATTAGTTTGTCCAATTTCTACAGGCTTTCATACAGAGGGAAAGCGGCGCCGAGGTCGGCCATCTTCGAGCGCACGGATTTCCTGAGCGCGACGTCATCCGGCGAGGAGAGAACCTTGTCTATGGCGTCCGCTATGACGGTCATCTCGGCTTCCTTCATGCCGCGCGTCGTTATGGCTGCCGTGCCGAAGCGGAGGCCGCTCGTGATCATCGGTTTTTCAGGGTCGAACGGGATGGCGTTTTTGTTGGCGGTGATGCCGGCCTCGCCGAGCAGTTTCACCGCGTCCTTGCCGGTCTGTTTTTTTGGCCTCAAGTCCACGAGCATCAGGTGGTTGTCCGTGCCGCCGGAGACGATGCGAAAGCCTCTTTCCGCGAGGGCCGCCGACAGAGATGCGGCGTTTTTGACTATCTGAGCGGCGTAAAGTTTGAAGGAGGGTTCGGAGGCGAGTTTGAATGTTATCGCCTTGCCCGCGATGATCTGGAGTATCGGCCCGCCCTGGATGCCGGGGAAGACAATGCGATCGAGATCCTTGGCGAAGACGTCCGTACATAGGACAAAAGCGCCCCGGGCGCCGCGCAGGGTTTTGTGCGTGGTCGAGGTTACGAAGTGCGAGTGCGGGGTCGGGTTGTCGTGGACGCCGCCGGCGACGAGCCCGGCTATGTGCGCCATGTCGGTCATGAGTATCGCCCCGACCTCGTCGGCAATGGCGCGGAAACGCTTGAAGTCGAGTTTTCTGGGGTACGCGCTCGCGCCTGCCACTATGATCTTAGGGCGGCTCTCCTTCGCCAGGCGCTCGACCTCGTCGTAGTTTATGGTCTCCGTCTCGCGGTCGACCCCGTACGTCGCGATGCTGTAAAGCCTGCCGGTGAAATTGATGGGATGCCCGTGCGAGAGATGCCCCCCCTGGTCGAGTCTCATGGCGAGCATCGTGTCCCCTGGGTTCATGACGGTGAAGTAGACGGCCTGGTTCGCGCTTGTGCCGGAGTGAGGCTGCACGTTCGAGTGATTTGCCCCGAAGATGGCCTTCGCGCGGGCGTTCGCGATCTCCTCTATCTCCTCGACGAACTCACAGCCGCCATAATATTTATTATGAGGATACCCCTCCGCGTATTTGTTGGTGAGCACTGCGCCCGCCGCCTCCAAAACTGCGCGGGGGACGAAGTTCTCCGACGCGATGAGCTCGATATGTGTTCTCTGCCTCTCGAGCTCGCTTTTTATAAGTTCGCCTATCTTTGGGTCGATCGCGTCGATGGAGGCCTCCATCTCCTCGTTGAAATAAGCCATTCAAGTTCCCTCCATATTTAGATAACGTCAAAGGAAACGCTGATTTATCGTTAAGAGGCCTAAAGGGTAACGATTAAATCAGCGATTCTCAAAGCGCATAGATTATATTCGAATTTAGAGGGAATGTAAAACCGCATTTCACGGTGCGCAACGTCTTCGGAATAAGGTGAATTGCCATCGTCCCGCCCTCCCCGAGCTCTGAGAAGGAGACCTCCGCAAGCTCGACCGTGCCAGATGCCCTGATGGATTTGCCGCTCTCCCGCGTGAGCGAGTTTTTTGCCCTACTCCATAGACGCTTTCACAGCGTCCCATATCTCAGGTTTTTCGAAGCCTTTTCGCCAGAAAGCCGCGCCGGCCAAGGAATGTTTTTTGGCCAGCGACAAACGAAGGGACATGGAGTTTTCGTCCTCGACCCAGATCCTGTACGTCCTGTCTCCGCTAATGTACTGGAAATAATATTGACCAACCGTGTCGAGCCACTTCTTGTCGGCGCCGCTTGTCTCCATCCTTTCGTCGACGGACGCCATGGAAAGGGCGAGGGATTTTACGGAAGTTTTTCCGTTTTTGTCCTTCGACTCCTCCCACTCCCTCGTGTAGAGCGGAATGCCCATAAGAAGTTTTTCGGCCGGGACGTCGGCCAATGTTTTTGCGAGAGCGTTTTCGACCCATGGAAGGGAGGCGGTCGAACCAGCCTTCGGCGAAGTCCTCCAGTGCTCGTCGTAAGTCATCACAGCTATGTAGTCGACTATTTTCGAGAGAGCCGGTCTGTCGAAACAGCGCGACCAGTTTGTCGGTATTGTGATGTCCATCGAGAACAGAAGGCCCATAGTTTTGCCGGCCGCCGTAAAGCGCCGGACGAACTCCGTGAGGCGCGAGGCGTCGTCGTTGTCCACGTTTTCGAAGTCGATGTTTATGCCGTCCAGACCGTATAACGCTGCGTAAGCGAGCATGTTGGCTATAAATAAATCCTGCGCCTTTGCGTTCGCGAGGAACTTTTTTGTCCTCTCTTTATTGAACCCGTTCGAGACGAGCCCCCAGACGCTGTATCCGTTCGCGTGCGCCGAGGCTACATACGACGCGCCTCCTCTGTTGCTCGCGCGCCCCGTCTCGTCGAGGAGGACGAACCACGTCGGCGATAGCACGTTTATGCCGGGGAGCGCGCCCTCTGCGGAAAGGTCGGAGTTATCGGCCATGACGTGATCCCATACGAGGTTAAATGGAGAGGTGGGCGGGGGGGGCGCGGGAAATGCCACCTGGGTCGTTTTGGGGGTTTGCGCGTAGGCCGACATGAACGCGGTCTTGCCGACGACGAGGATATCGCCGGGCGCAAAGACGTATGATAAGCCGATTGCGCTCTCCATACCGGTCAGGTTGAAGTATTGGCGGTTGTCGTCGCTTTTTGCCCTGAACTCGAGGTCGATGGCGTTTGGCGCGAGCTTCGCCAGCGCCGGCGCGCCAAGGGCCTCCGACGGCTTGCCGACGCGGAGGGTGAACGACGTCTTCTCGGCGTTCAGCTTTATGGGAATGTTCATCTGCGACAGGAGTTCCCATGGAACCCATACGTCCTCCGGTATTTCCGGGTTGGCCTGCTGACGCACGAGGGCGACGTGCGGCGTTCTGTTCGTGGCGTCCGGGGCTATCTGTCGGGCTATAGGGACGATTCTGAAGTAAGGATCCTCCGTCGCGGCCACGTCCGCCGCAGCGAAAGAAGGAAACAGGATCCAAAATGTCCACATGGGCAAGGTCATTATGAAAATTGCCAGAAATGGCCTCATGAGCTTAAATTTTATTTTTGGTTTCATTTTTGCCCCTCAATCACCTTTGAATTTGCTCGTCACTTTCGTGCTTTTAAGCTCGGCGAGTGACTGGGAGGAGACCCAGCGCGCCGATTCGTTCGGCTGGGCGGCGATCTCCTCGGCAGTCTCCACTGCCGCTTCGTGCCAGCTCCGGCTCCTCCTGCCGATTCTGGAAATGGCGGAGCCCACTGCCCTTCTGACGTTCATGTCGACGTTCGAAGCGCCTTTGCGGGTGTAAAAAAGAGCGCTGTCGAAGAAGCCGGGCTCGAACGTCGAATCTGGCGCGAGATTCGCCGCGAGCGCCGATATGAGGCTGAACCCTACACATGAGACGACGTCGTTCCTGGAATTTGCCCATTCGAGGGCTTTTCTCGCCGCGAAGGGAAGTTTCCACAAAACTTTATAGCAGCAATACTCGCAGACTATCCACGAGTCGAGGCCGTCCGCCAGGTCGTCGGCCCTGTCGATCGTGATTTTCGACGGTTCGCTGAACATGCACGACAGAAGCTTGGACTCGTAGGCGTCGTTGTCCCAGAGCTCGACCGCCAGCTCGTGCCGCGGCATCCCTATCTCCTCGGCAAGGGCTACGAGCCTGTCGTGAGGTACGTCGAGGAACCTGAGCTTCTGTATGCCGAACAGACTCAGCTCCTCGTCCTTCGGCGCGCCTGGGTTCGCCATCTCCGAGAGTTTCTCAATAACGTACGACGCTAGATTATCCACCGGCCCAGCCACCTTCTTTTTAAAGTATCGTGACGTATTATAACAGCTATTGGCGTTGTTGACCGGGGAACAAGTTGATGAAGACAACCTCCGGTCTGCCGACCGTTCGAAGCGGCGGGCCCCATGTTCCTGCGCCGCTCGATATGTAGTAGCGCGTTCCGCCCTTCGCGTACGCGCCGTAGTGTTTTTCGTACATCGCCGCCACTATGAAATTTACCGGGAAGAGCTGTCCTCTGTGAGTGTGGCCGGAGAGTTGGAGGTCGACGCCCGCCGAAGCGGACTCCTCCAGATTGAAGGGTTGGTGGTCGAGCAGGACGACCGGCAGTTTCCGCTCGTCCCAATGTGGTATCGAGGACGTTATTTCATTGAGGCTCGAACGTTCTTTTCCTCCCTTGAACATCTGCCCCGAACGGTCGTCCCTCCCTATGAGGATCATTTCGCCGCCTGGCGCGGCCCACGCGTCCCTCAGCACATAGATGCCGCATCCTTCGAGGAAGCGGATGCTGTCGTCGATGCCGGCGTAGTAGTCGTGATTGCCGGGCACAGCCCAGACGCCGAGCCTTGGCTTGAGCGAGGAAAGCGTCCGGGCTGCCGCGTCCCTGCGCTTCTCCATCCTCAGCCAGTCGGCGTCGTCTATCGTGTCCCCTGCGATAAGGACAATATCGGGGCGCCGTGAATTTAAAAGCTCTACGATCCTCCCGAGGCGTCTTGGGCCGGCCAGTTTCCCGAGGTGAATGTCTGAGATGAGCGCGATTTTTATCGGGGCGCGGTAAGGTGAGCCGTTCCAGGGGACGTCAATTTCCACAGGAACCGGGAACATGGCGTTAACGGCCCCCGCCAGGCTGATAACGAGGCTGAGCGCCGCTATCAGCGCGATTATTTCCTCGCGCCCGCTTAAACTGTAGGGCGGGGTGGTCTCCGTGATCGCGACATGATAGTTCAATATCCGCAGCAGATCGACCGCAACTGTCAGGATGAAGCCGTATATCATTGGGCCCATGTACAGGGCGCCCATGACGGAAAGAAAATCGGAGATCGCGTGCGGCAGGGCGCTTGAGAAAATCCTCGACACTGGGAAGCTCAGGGCGAAGAGCAAAAAGACCGCGGAAGAGAGCCCCCGAAGGAGCCCGCTTCCCGCTAGGGTAGAGAACAGCCTTGCGAACATATAGCCATTCATTGTGACGTATACTCCGAGGACTACCCTGAAAAAGACGTTTCCCGACATAAAAGATCCCCCCAGATGAAGTTTACTGGTTTTGTTTATTTAGAACATAAATCCCAACAGTCGCCAATTGGCCAGGAAGACCATGTAACTGGTCTCCGCCGCTGCCATGGCAATTAAAATCAGCTTTTCCGCCCAGTGACAGTCCGGATTGGCGAGATTCGCGAGAAGCCTGAACCAGAACCACGCAAGGAGCAGCCCTCCGGCCAGGGGGACGATGAAAAGCGCCTTTACCCGGTATGGGACAAAAACAGCGAACTGATTTCCCTCGTAGTATATCGAAAGCGACATTCCGACGATAAAAGCGATCTGTATGACGCAGAAGAGGACGGATATGGACCAGAGTTCCGTCGCGGAGCGCAGGCTCTTCTCCCACGGCAGTTTCCCCTTGTTTATGGCCACGCCGAGGGCGGCGCCTATGCAGGAGAACAGGAATATCGCGACGAAACAGACCATGTACGCTAACTGACGGTAGCGGCTCTCGTAGAGGCTCAGCTTGTCGTATGTATTGCTCACGCTGCCCATCACGAGCGCTTTTATGCTGGCGTTTTCGTCCCTTTGAAAAAAAATGTATTCGCCAGACGGCTCTCCGTTCTCTTCAACTCCGCGAAAGATGTCGTCGTAATTGACGTCAGCGGATTTTTCGTCCCTTGCGGCCGGTTTCCACCTGCTCATAGGGGAGTTTCCCGATGTGTGCGAGATCGTGATGCCGCCCTCGGAGAGAGAGACTTTCAACTGGTCGGAGAACAGCTTCGCCGCCTTCTCCGCCGTGTGGCGCGATATGGAGTTGTGGCGGTAGAAGCCGGCTACCTCCGGCGATATGTCGGTGTTTGGGTTTAAAGACGCTCCGCGCCGGACGTCGCCCGAGAGTGGGAAAAACCGTCCGACGACGGCCTGCGCTAGGTCGTCGCTGAAGTTGAGCCCTGAAATGTTCGTAGCGTAAAATAGGCCGAAATTTTTTTCGGGTATCAGCATGAGAAAGCTGGAGTACCCCGGTATGTTGCCTGATTGTTGAAGGGTTCGAAGTCCGCCGACAAATTTTTCGCGATACGCGAGGCTGACGCCTTCTATGAGTGGGTGAGGGCTGAAGTGCCGCCTCAACATGCTGTTCGCGTACATCGGGGGCAATACTCTGCCGCGTCCGAACGCGCCACCGCCCATGGCCGCGATCATGAAATTTCCCATATCGGACGCCGTCGCGCTCATAGAGGATGCCGGCATGTCGTAGAAATACGAGTATTTTACGGGGAGGGCGTCCGGCCCGTATCCCTTTGCGAGATTTTTCATCTGTTCGGGGTTCGGAGCGAACGTGCTGTCGTTCATGCCGAGCGGCTGAAAGACGTATCTCGCTATGGCGGCGGCGAAGTCCTGTCTGGAATAGCGCTCGATGATGGCGCCGACGAGTGCGTAACTCATGCCGGAAAAACTGTAATACGCGCCTGGCGGCGCGTAACGAGCCGGCATTTTTTTCTGGAGGCGGGCCGCGTAGTTCTTCTCGTCCGCCGACGTCGGCGCGGACATCTCGAGCTTTTTGTCGTCGAAGCCGCCCGTGTGGGTAAGCAGATGGCGGAGCGTCACAGGCGCCTCGAACGTGGAGGGTAAACGCCATTTTCGAAGGTAGACGTTGACGTCCTCGTCCAGCGCGAGACGGCCCTTCTCGACTAGCTGAAGGAGCGCCGTCGCCGTCGCGGCCGTCGAGATGGCGCCGACCCTGAAAAGAGTTTTGCCGGGCTCAGCTGGACGTTTGGACTCGACGTCGGCGAAGCCGTATCCCTTCAGGTACATGACCTCCCCGTCCCCGACCGCCACAAACGCCATGCCTGGAATCTGCCAGTCTCTCTGTACGCCGGCAAAAAATCCATCGATGAACGAGGCGAACTCGCGCCGCCCCTCATCGGTTTTGCGCGGCTGCTGTGTCCGGGCAGCCGCCGCGTCGGCGGCATGGCAGCTCGCAAACAGCGCAAACAGCGCCAAAAACGATAATAATTTTTTTATAGGATAAACAGGGTTCGTTGCCATCCCCTCCTTTCGCACCCCCATTGTGAATAAATATGGTTCATGTGTAAAGGGCGGCGCCGCAATTCATGCACGGCCGTCCGGCGCGCAAGAAAAAAGCCCCTGAGAGCTTTGTATCCGCTTTTCAGGGGGTTGAGCAACGCTATCAAGATACGTCTTTTGTGGATGTTATTTAAGGGAAAGCGAGTTCTCTATGCCCTCGGCGACCTTCTGTCCGGCAGCTACGACATTTTTGTCCATAAACACGGATGTTACCGCGACGAGGTTCGCCCCGTCGGCGAACGTCACAGAGCGGGTCTGGATGTACATTCCGTTCGCCTCTGAGCTGAACTCCGAGAGAGCTGCGTCATTGCCCGCGACCTTGATTTTTTTGTGGGTTATGAGCTTGATGTCCTGACCCGACGCAGCGAGAGATTCCTTCATCTTCTCTTCAGTGGGGAATGTCCATTCCTCTGTGACCGATCCTTCAGATACAGCGACAGTTATTACGATCGTTGGCTGGGAGGGGTTCGTCACGCTGATGCTTGTGATCGTATCCTGTTGTGTCTCTGTGGGGGTCCATCCGGCAGGGTATTTGAACGATATCCCGTTTTTAGCCTTGAAATCGGCTGCGAAAACGGATCCTGCGACCAAAATTACGGTAAGAACTATCGCAGACATAAAAATGGACGACCTGACAAAGCGTTTTTTGTTGCTGAGCGACATGCTACTACCTCCTGAGAAATTTAGTATTGTACTGTTCAAGACAGCCGCGTAAGTATATCACCAAAAAACAGTAGTGAAGCAATAAAATGAGATTCTAAAAAATCAATTTCCGAAGAAGTACTTCTCCGCGCCGCGATGTAAAGGTATGGGCAAACCGTCGACGGCCGACTCGGGCGCCAGGTTATCCGCGTCCGCGCTGGTTTTGGCGATCTCCTCGCGGGCTTCGAAGAGTATTTTCAACAACCCGGACACTACTTGCTCGCTGAGCCCGTTACTGACGACCAATACGGCCTTCACCGCAACTGTCTTCGTTTCATCGTCGACGCCTGGGTAAGTGTCTCTCGGGATTGTTTGCCGCGAGTAGAAGGGATATTGCGAGATGAGGGAGCGCGCGTGGGCGTCGCCTACGCTTAATAGACGCACTTGCCCGTCGGCTGTCAGATCGCTTATCGCGGGAGTGGGTACTCCGGCAGTGCAGAAAAAAGCGTCAATTTTGCCCTCCTTAAATGCCGACACGGAAGCGCCGAAACTCAGGTGGTCGACGTCGATGTCGGCGTACGACATGCCATATGCGCCGAGTATCTGAAGCGCGTTGAGTTCCGTTCCGCTTCCCTCGTCGCCGACCGAAACTCGTTTGCCTTTCAGCTCCGGGATGCCGTCGATGTCCCTCCTCGCCACGATCTGGCATATTTCGGGGTAAAGTCCGGAGGCAGCGGAAAAATCCTTGAACGGCCCTTCTGTCGAAAAAATGTTTATCCCCTCGTAGGCATAAATCATGATATCGTTCTGCACGAAGGCGATATCGGCTCTGCCGTTTCGCAAAAGGTGGATATTTTCGACAGAACCGCCGCTAGGGATCGTGATAACCGGGATATTCATTCGCTTTTCTAAAATCCCCGCGAACGCATTGCCGTAAGCGTAGTACACGCCGGACTCGCCGCCAGTCGCGATCCTCAGTCTGGACGGAAGCTCGGTTTTGTTGAAAAGTTTGTTTCCTATGAGCAGCGCGAAAAGCAACGCGCTCAGGACAACGAGGGTTTTACGCATAGCTCTCTCACCTGACTCCCATTTTTTTAAAGAAAATCGTATCTACAGGGTCTGTCAGCCCATTCTCAAAGGAAGCGCGCGTCTTCCGCTACCTGAAAAACCCTGTCATTATAGCTATGACTGTGGCGTTAGAGATATCCACGAGGAACGCGCCCACTATTGGCACCACAAAAAAAGCTTTTTCTGACGGGCCGTATTTGTTCGTGATCGCCTGCATACAGACGAGGGCGTTTGGCGTAGCTCCGAGGCCAAACCCGATAGTCCCGCTCGCCATGACCGTCGAATCGTAGTTTTTCCCGAAAAGCATGAATACGAAAAAATATGCTATGAGAACGATTAGGACGACTTGAGTCGCCATCATGACGAGGAGCGGCCCGGCCAGATTCGCTAGCTGCCCCAGTTGCAGCGAATTTATAGCCATCGTGATAAAGAGCTCGAGCGCTATGTCGCCTATCATCCCGACGCATTTGGAGTCGACTACGAACAAGGCGGTTTTGTCGCCGATGTTGCGTATGAATATGGCTACTATCATCGCCCCGAGGTAGGGCGGCAGGGTGATGCCGGCTTTTTTGAGGTAATAACTCACTGCGGAGCCGAAGCCGGCCGCGACGAGTATCCAAGCAAGGTTTTTCATGAGATGGGGGCCGGAGACCTTGTGTTCAGCCTCATCGGCCTCCACGATCGCCTCTCCTCCCTGCGCGAAATCGCCGACTTCCTCGAGCACGGCGTCCTCTTTCATGCCGATGCCGAGTGGTGTCCCGACTTTTGAGCTGGGCGTCGCTATCTTGCGGACTTTTATGATCAACTCCCCGACAGGGCCGCCAACGATGGAGCCCGCGACCATGCCGAATGTGGCGCAAGCGATGGCCGCGCTCAAAGCGCCGGCTACGCCGTACTCGTCCTCGAACAGCGCGCCGAAAGCGCCGGCTGTGCCAAGGCCGCCTATCATCGGAATGGAGCCGCCGATTATTCCCATAAGAGGGTTAAGGCCAAAGCCCATGGCGATGGGCACGCCGGCGCCGTTCTGCAGAACCGACGTAAGAGTGGCCACAGCCCAGAAAGCGACGACCATGATGCCGCCCCTTAAAACTAACTTGTAGCTCGCGTTCATTCCGACGGTGCAGAAAAAACAGATCATGAAGACGGTCTGCAAACTGCCGTCGAACGCGAAACTCGCTATGCCATTTGCCTGTAGGATTGCGGTGATTATCGCGACCGTCAGGCCGCCGACGGCCGGCGCCGGTATGGAATACTTGACGAGCGCTGGTATTTTAGACCTCAGCCACGTGCCGAAGTAATACATAATGGCCCCCAAGGCGGCCGACTGGAGCATGTCGAACTTGAACTGCCAAATTCCATTCACGAGCACTCTTTCCATATCCGCGCCACCTCGCCATTGGTAGTGTATTTTAAGTTGGAAATTATCTGTAGATTATGTAAGTATGAGGAACAACTGCCGGTCTCACGACGGCGACCGGCGCGGGAACCGGGTAATACGCCGCCCAGTATTCGTTCATCACGACGGCTACCTGAGCCGGATACTCGTGAGCTGGGTCGTAGACAGGCGTCGAAGGGACGTAAACGCCGGCGTACAGTGATTTCAATCGCATCATTCCCTCCACAACAAACAAAATTTTAATGAGATGATTCTATCAAAAGGGATTTATAATGTACATAGCATTATTCAATATCGAAGTCAATAATTTTCGGGTTTAAATATTTACCGTTCAAGGTTCTCGCAATAAACCGGCGCTTGCTCGGTGAATTGACATTACGGGAGGGCGTTGTATATTAGTGAAAATGCCAAAGAGAGTGAGGGATTTTTTTGTCGGTTATTATAAAGGGCGAACAAATTTACGAGGGTAAGGCAAAAAGGCTCTTTAACACGAACGATCCGGACAGAACCATCATAGAATACAAGGACAGCTTCACTGCTTTTAACGGAGAGAAGCGCGCTGAGATGTCCGGCAAAGGCCGGCTGAACAACCTGATCAGCTCCGAAATTTTTGAATACCTCTCGGACAAGGGCGTGCCGCACCACTTCATAGAGAGGATCGACGAACTTTGCCAGCTCGCGGTGAAGGTTCGGATATTGCCGCTCGAGGTGGTGGTTCGCAATATTACGACGGGTTCCATCTGTAAGCGACTTGGGGTTGGTGAGGGGATCAGACTGCAGCAGCCGCTTGTCGAGTTATACTTCAAGGACGACGATCTTGGCGACCCCATAGTGACAGAGGATCACGCCATACTCTTCGGATGGGCCTCTCAGGAGGATCTTTGGGCTATAAAAAGCGTTGCCGTCCGGGTGAACGATCTGCTGACGGCCTTGTTCAATGGGATTAGCGTAGTGCTCGTGGACTTCAAGCTCGAGTTCGGCAAGGACATGAGCGGCAAACTGCTCCTCGCGGACGAGATATCGCCGGATACATGCCGTTTTTGGGATGTGTCGACAGGGGACAGACTCGACAAGGATCGCTTCCGCAAGGATTTGGGGAACGTGCTTGGCGCTTATGAGGAGATATGGAAGAGGCTATCCGGGAGGGCGAAATAAGCGAAATGGACTATAAGGGGGCTGGCGTCGACATAGACGCTGGGGAGGCCTGGGTCGGGGTAGTCAAGCGCCTTGTCGCTTCGAGAGAGGCTCTGCCGAAGGCCGGCGGAATTGGCGGATTCAGCGGGCTTTATAAAATAGGCGGAGGAAGGTCGCTCGCTGCCTGCTGCGACGGCGTCGGCACGAAACTTTCGCTTGCTAAGGCCACAGGTTTATATCGCGGACTCGGGCAGGATCTGGTGGCCATGAGCGTGAACGACCTCGTGACCTGTGGCGCTGTTCCGTTGTTTTTCCTTGACTATATCGCCTGCGAGCGACTGAACCTGAGAGTCATGGAGGAGATAATGGCGGGGATACTGGACGGTTGCGAGGAGAGCGAGTGCGCCCTGCTCGGCGGTGAGACGGCCGAGCTTCCCGGCATATACCCGGGGGACGGCTTCGACCTGGCTGGTTTCGCAGCTGGGCTTATCGACGACGCAAAAATTATTGACGGCGCAGGTATCTGCGAAGGGGACTCGATAATAGGCCTTCCGAGCTCCGGCATTCACAGCAACGGCTATAGCCTCGCGCGAAAGGCGCTTGTGGACGACGGCATGAAACTGTCGCTCGAGGCCGCCCTCGATGAAATTGGAGGGGAGACTCTGGGGCAAGCGCTCATGCGTCCGACCAGGATATACGTCAGGCAGGCCTTGTCCGCGATCTCAACCGCGCCGGTGAAAGGTATGGCGCATATCACTGGCGGGGGCCTCGAGTCGAACATAAACAGGGTGATGCCTCATGGGCTCGTATCTCGGATCGGCTACGGCCTCTGGGAGCGCCCCGGCATTTTCGGCATCATTGCGCGCGCCGGAGTAGACGAGGCCGAGATGAGGCGCGTGTTTAACCTCGGCATAGGTTATGTCTTCATCCTCTCGGCTGAGAGCGCGGCGGCGCTTGTCGATTCGCTGGTAGCGTTCGGTGAGTCCCCGGTCGAAGTTGGGCGAGTCGTCAAAACGGCGTAAATTTAAAGCCATGAAAAAAATAGCGATTCTCATATCCGGCAACGGCACAAACATGACAGCGCTGTTAAACGCCAGTAAAAGGGGCGAGCTCGACGCCGATGTCGCAATAGTGATAAGCGACAAACCAGGCGCGCCGGGGCTCGTAAACGCTCGCCGCATGGGTTGCGAGACGCTCGTCGCTCCTTATGCGTCAGGTCTCTCGCGCGAGGAGAACGAACGAGCCATTGTCGAGGCAATAGTCGAAAGGGACGTGGACTGGATCGTGCTGGCGGGCTTTATGAGAATACTTTCATCCTCGTTTGTCAGCAAATTCCGGGGCAGGATCGTGAACGTTCATCCGTCGATGCTGCCGGCGTTCCCGGGCGCGCGCGCAATAAAGGACGCGTTTGAGGCCGGCGCTGATTACGCCGGCGTAACGATACACATTGTCGACGAGTTCGTGGATCACGGACCGATCATCGCGCAGGAGGAGGTAGCGATACTCCCAGGCGACACGGAGGAGACGCTCGAAAGCCGCGTCCACGCCGTCGAGCACCGACTGTACCCAAAAGCGCTTCAGGAACTCATCAACGAGGACATTTAAATACGGAGGCTGCCGGGTTTAATCTTCACCTTTTGGGCTCCTGACGACAAATTCAGAAACATATAGGTTGGGGAGGATGGTTTCATGGACGGGCTGAACAAACCGCTGGCGCTCATATCCGTCTGGGATAAGGAAGGCATTGCCGGTCTCGCGTCAGCGCTCGCTGACGCCGGATATGACGTCGTGTCGAGCTCAGGCACGGCGCGGCATCTGCGCGACGAGGGCATCGACGTTACAGAGGTTCTCGATATCACGGGTGTGCCGGCCATTCTCGGCGGCCGCGTTAAAACTCTGCACCCAAAGATAATGGGGGGCATACTCGCGCGGCGCGGGCTCGATCGTGACGAGGCCGACCGCGCGGAGCACGGCATTCCGAGGATAGACGTCGTCGTATGCACGCTGTATCCCTTCGAGGAGACGGCGAGGAAAAACGCGTCGCGCGAGGAGCTCATAGAGAAGATCGACATCGGCGGCGTATCGCTCATAAGGGCTGCTGCGAAAAACTACGAGCACGTCATTGTCGTGACGGATCCTGCGGATTATCCATCAATACAGGACGCGCTGCGAAGCGGAGGGATATCGGAGTCGCTCCGAAAGGATCTCGCAATAAAGGCGTTTCGCGTGACCGCGTCCTACGACGCCACTATTCACGAGGGGCTCATAGACGCACTTGGGTATTCTGGCGACGAGCCTGAGAAGATCCTCTCCCTGCGCAGAGTTCAGAAACTGCGCTACGGAGAGAACCCTTACCAGGAGGCGTCGCTTTTTATGCCGACTCTGGCAAACCCGGTATTTGTCCAGCACTCCGGCAAGGAGCTCTCCTACAACAACCTCCTCGATCTCGACACTCTTCTGAAGGGACAGGTTATATTCCAGTCGAGCTGCGCCTGTATCATAGTCAAGCACACGACCCCTTGCGGCGTCTCTGAGGCCTCCGACCCGCTCTCCGCCTATGAACGGGCGCTTGCAAGCGACCCGGTATCCGCGTTCGGCGGCATAGCCGGCTTTACGGCTAGGATAGACAGACCTCTGGCAGAGAGATTGTCGGAGCGCTTTTACGAAATAGTCGCGGCCCCGGAGATAGACGAGGACGCCATAGAGTTCCTGAAGGCGAAAAAACCGAACCTGCGCCTGCTCTCGATAACTGGCTTGTACACGCCGAGGGAGCAGATAACGGCGAACAGGTCAGGTTTTTTGATCCAGGCAGAGACTTCACCGCCGCTTCCATCGCAGTCGGACGGGCACTGGATAGGAGAGCCGAGGCAGGATCTCTGGGGCGACCTGCTTTTTGCGTGGCGCGTCGTGAGCCTCGCGAAAAGCAACGCTATAGTACTGGCTAAGAACTTGGCCTCAGTCGGAGTCGGTGGCGGCTTCACGAACAGGGTGGACGCCGCGAGGTACGCAATCGCCCAGGCTGGGGAACAGGCGAAGGGCGCCGTGCTCGCCTCGGACGCGTTTTTCCCATTCCCGGACACAGTCGAGCTCGCTGCCGAAGCCGGCGTCACGGCGATAATACAGCCGGGAGGTTCCGTGAAGGACGAAGATGTGGCGGCGCGAGCGAGATCGCTCGGGGTGAGTATGTTCATCGGCGGCCCCCGCACTTTCAGGCATTGAAATGAACAGTCTCTCTGGGAACTCAAACAAGATAAACATCCTTATCCTCGGCGGAGGCGGACGAGAGCACTGTCTCGCCGAGACGCTCTCGAGGTCGTCCATAGCGGGGGAGATTCACTGTGCTCCCGGGAACCCGGGCATCGGACGCATTGCGGAGCTCCACAACATCGACCCTTGCGACGCTTCTGCCGTCGTTGATTTGTGCGCCTCACGTCGTATAAGTTTCGTTGTGGTCGGCCCGGAGGCGCCGCTTGTTTCCGGCGTCTCCGACGCGCTTCGCCGATCCGGTACGCTTGTGTTTGGCCCGGGGACTGATGGTGCGCGTCTTGAGGGAAGCAAGGCCTTCGCGAAAAAATTCATGGCGCGCCACGGCGTGCCGACGGCTCGCTTCGACATCTGCCACGATATCGGCCAGTGCCGGGACGCGCTCGTTTCGCGAAAATCGCCCTACGTTATAAAAGCGGATGGGCTTGCCTCCGGGAAGGGAGTGTTTCTCTCGGACGATGTTGGCGAGGCCGAGAGAATATGCGGCGAACTTTTTGCAGGCAGTCTCGGCGAGGCGGGACGCACGATAGTGATAGAGGACTTCTCCCACGGCAGAGAGCTAACGGTTTTTGCGCTCACCGACGGCGGCGGCGGCGTAAAATCCTTCCGGCTTCTCGAGCCGAGCCGCGATCACAAGAGGGTATTCGACGGCGACATGGGCCCGAACACAGGGGGCATGGGCGCTTACGCGCCTGTGAATCTGCCGGCCGGCGCAATGGGAAAAGTCGTTCACGACGTGCTCCTCCCGACCCTCGAAGGCTTCAGGAGCGAGGGTATCGACTACAGGGGGGTCTTATACATGGGCCTTATGTTAGACCAGGACGAACGCGCCTCCGAGACCATGGTTTCGGTGGTCGAGTACAACGTAAGGTTTGGCGATCCGGAGACACAGGTCGTGCTGCCGCTATACGCCGGCGACCTCGGTCGGCTTTTGCTGGCTTGCGCCGAGGGCGACATTGGCGCGATAGATGACTCCGGCAGCTCAGGATGCGCTCTCTGCGTCGTACTCGCGTCCGGCGGCTACCCTGGCGAATTTAAAAAGGATCTGCCCATATCAGGCATAGACGGCGACAAATCAGGCGCGTCCATCTACCACGCTGGCACAAAATACGGCCCGAACGGAGAGGTCGTGACGTCAGGCGGCCGGGTTCTTTCGGTCGTCGGCCTCGGAGACTCGTTCGACGAGGCGCGCCGCGTCGCGTACGAGCGGGCTGCCGGGATCAAATTCGATGGAGTTCACTACAGAAAGGACATTGGATGGAGTGAAGGATGATGAATATGGGAAAACCGCTTGTCGGTATATTGACTGGCTCTTCGTCCGACCTCAGGGTCGTCGCTGATGCTGCGGAGATACTGGAGGAGTTTGGGGTTCCGTTCGAGGTCGGGATTGCCTCGGCTCACCGTACGCCCGAAGACGTTGTGAACTACGCGTCCGGCGCCGCGTCTCGCGGAGTGAAGGCGATAATAGCGATGGCCGGTCTCTCAGCCGCGCTCCCTGGGGTTGTGGCGGCCCACACAACGCTGCCCGTCATAGGCGTCCCGATAGCCTCAGGGCCCTTAGTCGGCGCGGACGCCCTCTTATCTGTGGCGCAGATGCCGCCCGGGATACCGGTGGCCAGCATGGGCATCGACGGAGCGAGAAACGCGGCTCTTTTCGCCATACGAATAATAGCTCTCTCCGATACGTCTTTCGCCGCGAAACTGGCCGAGTGGTCGAGAAAATCGGCCGACGGCGTGCGGAAAAGCCGCGATAAGATAACGGATAGGCCGATACCGCCAGAGGCGTATGAAAAATAATGAAAAATAAGCGCTTTCAGGAATATGGCGTCCCTGCCATTATGTTGTTATAATACTGCCGTGACGTTTTTGGAAATATGGGAGGAATATCAATGTCAGCGATTATTGAGCAAAATAGGCAAAAAAAACAAAAAAAGGCTATATTGGCCGCGTTTCTCTCTCTGTTTTTTTTCTTTGTTCTTTTCAGGTTCGGCCAGCCGGCGTATTCGGCGTCTTTCGAGGTTGACAAGACGGCTACCCCGGTTCGGGGAACCATCATAAGGTTGACGCCCTCCGCTTGGGTAGAAAGGAGCGGCAAGCGTTTTGAGCTGGGAGTAGGCTCTGCCGTCAACGACTTCGACATCCTGAGGACTGGCGACGGCGCGTCGGTGACGGTCAATTTTCTCGACGGCACGATCATAGAGCTCTCGCCGAACAGCGAGTTGTCTATTCTGGATGTAGTCCACAGCCCGAAGGCGTCGCGCTTTTCGGTGTATATCACGGTCGGCGGCGCGATGATAACCACTGGAAGCATAGGTCTCAAAAATGAGGTTGGAGTAAGCATAACGACGCCGAAGGGGATCATTTCGGCTAATGATGCGGTCGTCTGGGTCGGAGTGAGCGGCGGCGAGGAAATAGTTCGGATCGAGGATATGACGAGGGGGCCGAAGGTGTCCGTCTACAACTCGTCCACGTCCAACATCCTTGTCACCACATCATCGAGGTACGGAATTATAACGGATGAGTCGAACAATATGTACGCAGTAGAGCTCGCTCCGCGCGGAAACTGAAACGAAGCAGGGTATGAGTTGGGTTTCCACCCATTTCTCCTCGCTTTTGGAGGAGGGGGAGGTCATTTTGTATGAGACCGGGAGACACCCGGTAACTCTGCTGTTTTTTTCTGTCATGGCTTTCGCGCTAGCTATCCCGACATATGGGATGTCCATCGTGCTTGTAATCCCGCCGCTGATACAAATGAAGACTGCTCGCTATATGGTGACGAACAGGAGAGTTCTGGCGCGTCTCGGGTTTTTCAGACCGAGGCTCCTCAGCGTCAAACTGGAGGATGTTGTCGAAGCGAGTCTGGGCAAGGGGCCGCTCGACGCCAAGTTTGGCAGCGGCATGATCGTTCTCGCGAAAATGAGGGCGATGTACCGGTTCAAGGGAGTCAGGAACTCAGAGGCTTTTTTGTCGCATGTGAAACAAGCGCGGGCTGTGCGCGTACCGTAAATTAGCGTTTTTTTTAAAACGTCCAACTGTCCTCCGTCAGGTCTAGCTGCCGGATTTTCTCCTCGAAGCCGAACACAGTCGCGTCTATCCTTTCGACTGTTGAGTCTATTCTCTCCATGTTCGTGAATTTATATCCGTCCGGCATCCTGTTCGCGAACCGTTTTACCTTCAGGAGCGCCTGAAGGTAGTTGCGCTCCTCCTGGGAGAGTATCTCGGCCGCTTTCATGGCGTCCGGCTCGCCGTCTTTCACGAAAAGTGACGCGATCGCGAAGTTGCCTGTGACGCCCATCTCGTCAAACCATAGGTCAGCCAGCGCCTCTCGCAGTTTTTTTCTCTCCTGTGGGTTCTGTATGAGGCCTAATGTGCGGTTTATGAGAGTCAGCAGTTCCTCCACCTCGCTTAACGCCTTTGCGTAAGTGACTCGGGGGAGCGAACAGTCCGCGATCATCCGCGCTTCCTGCTCCTGTGTCACCTTATTCTTCAGCAGGCGTCCGACGGCTGGCTGTATTCGTATCCTCGCCGGTTCGCTCGGAGAAGAGAGCACATCGCGGTACAGAGTCTCCGTGTCAAAGTCGTGATGCTCCGCTCTGCTCCTCATTATGAACGAGACGTATCCCGTCTCGAAAAAGCCTTTTCTGCCGGCGCGGCCGGACATCTGCAAAAATTCGTTGTGGGTGAGCGGGCCGTCCACGTACTTCGCCATCTGTGCGAAAATAACGCTCTCCGCAGGCAGGTTTACGCCAAGCGACAGGGCGTCGGTTCCGACAACTACGTCAAGAATTCGCTCGCGAAACGCCATCTCGACCAGGAGCTTTTCCTTCGGGAACAGGCTTCCATAATACACTCCGACGCCCGCGAGCATCGTCTCCGGCGTTTTGTTCACCTCAAGGATCTCGGCCATCTCTCGCAGCCGCGCCCGGTCGCTCCTCTCGATCTTTTTTCGCGTTCGCGAAATTTGTCTGGCCACGAACTCGGCGCCCTTGCGCGAGAAGACAAAAACGAGCGCGTCTCGTATTCTGGAGAAGTGTGTGCCTTTTTTCCGAAAAACGAGCTTCGTCACCCTTTCGAGAGTCTCGAACAGTTCGAAGTCGCGTCTCGCCATTTCCTCGAGGTAGTCGCGAACCGTCTGCGGGTCACCGAAAGTCGCGCTCATTACGAGCAACATGGAGTCGGGGTTCGTCCCTCTTATGCCGTCTATGTAGGCGCGAGTGCGCTCCGGGGAGGCGAAAATGAAGTGGAATTCGTCAACAATTATGCGCTGTTCCGGCAAGTGCGCGTATTTTAGGGTATAAATCTCCTGGGTGCAACAGAGGACGTCCGCGCCCGAATTTTTTTTGAAGTCGCCTGTTTCGAGGCCGACGTCGAAGCCCATCTTCCTGAGGTCGAGGTAGCGCTCATTTGAAAGCGCTTTTATAGGCGCCGTGAATATCACGCGTTGTCGAGGCATGACAGGGTTGCCCTTGTCGTCCATCAGCCCCGCCCACCTGTAGGCCACCCATGTTTTTCCGCTGCCGGTTGGGGCGGAGAGGATCGCGTTTTTCCCGCTTATTCTCTCGACCGCCTGAATTTGCCAATCGTAGAACACGCTACACGCGGCCTCGGGGCCTTAAAGATCGAGTTTCAGGACCGGAAGCGCCCTGTCGCCGACCGGAGACGGATCAATCATCTCGCCTATTCGCTCCGCCCCCATCTCCTCATAAAAACCGCAGGCGAGCGGGTCGGAGACGACTGTCACCTGTTTAGCGCCGGACGCCTCCGCCACCTCGCATGCGTGCAGGAAAAGTTTCGCCCGTATATTCGTCCCCACGTACTCCGGCAGGACGCACAAGTTTTTGATTGCGCACTCGGCGCCTGAAATTCGTATCGAGTAGAATCCGAGGATCTCGTCCTCCTCCTCGTCCGCAATGAGGTAAGTTGGATCCTCCTCGATCTCCTCCGGCGAGAGCGACATGACGCCCGATTCCTCCCAGTGGCTCAGGAGCTCGCGAGGGTACTCCCAATAAGAACGCGCCCTGAAACAAATTTGAGATAGCAGGTCGGCTTCGTCGAATCTCGCCGGACGAATTACGAGGCAGTCAGAATCCATCAGTTGCCTGGTTCCTCGCTTTCGTGTCCGAAGATGGAGAAGGACAGAGCCGGCAGAGTAAGGCCGAGCGACCATGGCCGCCCGTGGATCTGGATCTCGTCCGTCTGCGCGCCGCCCATGTTTCCCCAGTTGCCGCCGCCGTATTTTTCGCTGTCGCTGTTTAAGACCTCGCGCCAGAAGCCCGGGGCCGGAACGCCTATCCTGTAGCCCTGGCGCGGCACGGGGGTGAAGTTGCCCACGCACAGGAACATTTTGCCCTCCTCGTCGCGCCTGACGAAGGAGAGTATGCTCGAGTCAGCGTCGCTGCAATCTATCCACTCGAATCCCCATCTCTCGAAATCGCCGCGCCAGAATGCGGGGGTCTCCTTGTAAAATCGGTTCAGCTCGCGCACCCAAAGCTGTATGCCGCTGTGGCTGGGATCGTCCAGCTCGTGCCAGCTCAGGCTCACGTCGTGGTTCCACTCGGACACCTGCCCGAACTCCGCGCCCATGAAGAGCAGTTTTTTCCCAGGATGCCCGTACTGCCAGCCTATGAGCAGGCGAAGGTTCGCCGCTTTTTGCCAGACGTCCCCAGGCATCTTCCCGTAGAGCGAACCCTTGCCATGGACGACCTCGTCGTGGGAGAGCGGCAATACGAAGTTCTCGCTGTACGCGTACCACATTCCGAACGAGAGCTCATTCTGGTGGTATTTTCTGAATATCGAGCTCATGCCGAAGTAGTGCAGAGTGTCGTGCATCCAGCCCATGTTCCATTTGAAACCGAAACCAAGCCCGCCGACGTACGCCGGGCGCGAGACCATCGGCCACGCCGTAGACTCCTCGGCCGTCGTCTGAATGCCCTTGAAGTCTGTGTACAGAATCTCGTTCATCTTGCGGATGAACTCTATGGCCTCTATGTTCTCCTTGCCTCCGTATTCGTTCGCGATCCACTCGCCCTCCTTACGGGAGTAGTCGAGGTAGAGCATTGACGCTACAGCGTCGACGCGAAGCCCGTCAGCGTGGTAGCGGTCGAGCCAGAACCTTGCGGACGAGAGGAGGAAGCTTCGCACCTCGTTGCGTCCATAGTTGAATATGCCGCTCTTCCAGTCAGGGTGGTAGCCTTTTTTGGGGTCGGCGTGCTCGAACAGGCAAGTTCCGTCGAAATTGGCGAGGCCGTAGCCGTCGTTTGGGAAGTGTGACGGAACCCAGTCGAGGATTACGCCTATGCCGGCTTTATGCAGCGAGTCGACGAGCTTCATGAACTCATGAGGCGTCCCAAAACGAGAGCTTGGCGCGAAATAACCGAGGGTCTGATAGCCCCACGAACCGTAGAAAGGATGCTCCATGATCGGGAGAAATTCGACGTGCGTAAAGCCCATTTCCAGGACATAATTGGAGAGTCGCTCGGATAGCTCGTAGTAAGAGAGGGAGCGATTGCCATCCTCCGGGACGTGCCGCCAGGAGCCGAGATGAATCTCGTAGATGGACTGTGGGCCGTTGATGGCGTTTCGAGTGCTTCGCGTCTTTATCCACGTATCGTCGCTCCACCCGAATCCACTTATATCCCAGACGCACGACGCGCTCCTCGGCGGGGTTTCCCACCAGAAGGCAAATGGGTCGCCTTTCTCCAGGTTGGGCCCGCCCATGACAGATTCGACGCTGTACTTGTAGAGAGCGCCCTGCCCGACATCGGGCACAAAACCCTCCCAGACCCCGGAACTGTCCCATCTGACAGCTAGCGGGTGCGACGCGGGGTTCCAGCCGTTAAAATCGCCGATAACCGATACGTTTTTCGCGTTCGGCGCCCACACAGAAAAAAGCGTTCCGTCTTTCCCTTCCACATTGATGACGTGGGAACCCAAAACATCGTAGAGCTTTGTGTGATTGCCCTCGCGGAAGAAGTAGATGTCCTTCTCCCGCATCAGGCTTATTCCATGTACAACGCTGCCCGCAGACAAACCCATCACTCCTCCGTTAGGATCTTCCCATTAAAACTCCCACACACACTCTACCACATAAAGTGGGTAAATAGGGTAATAGGGTTGGCACTTTGTTTTTAACGTGCAATTTCATACCCCTTCCTCCCTCGCCGACAGGATAATCGAGGCTGCCAGTATGGCAAACCCGACGAGTTTGAAGCCTGTTGGGTATTCGTTGAATAGAAAGTACGCCAGAATAGCGCTGCCGATAGGTTCCCCGAGCAGCGCTATGGAGACGAAACCCGTGCTGAAATAGCCCAGAGCCCAGTTATAGCAACTGTGTCCCAGGACTTGCGCCAGGAGGGTCATCCCGAGGATGGCGAGCCACGTCTTGTTCGAAAAACCGCTTATTTCGAGGCCCAGAGCGAGTACCAGCGCCCACATCAAGATTGCGCAGGCGCTGTAGCAAAGAGCCACATAGGGCGCGAGGCTAAGTTTTTTCCGAACCTCGCCGCCGCAAAATATATAAGCCGCAGCCATAGCTCCTCCCACCAACGCCAGAAAGTCGCCCCACAGGGCTTTCCCGCTGAAGGCGAGATCGCCGTAGCCGACTATGGACGCGCCGATGACGCTTAGAGTTATGCAGAACCACATTACGCGGGATGGTTTGCCTCGTCCGGCCGCCATGTTGATGAACGCCATCCAGACCGGGATGGTGTCCACAAGGATGACGCTCGACGCCACTGTTGTATAATCGAGAGAAGTGACCCATGTCGCGAAATGGATCGACAGGAAAAAGCCGGAGAGGAGCGTGAAAGCGACGTCCCGGCGCGAGAGCCTCCTGAGCTCGTCCCTGTGGAAACAGAGCGCGTACGGAAGTAAAATCAACGAAGCGAACGTGACGCGATACGCGCTTTTTACGAAAGGATGAGTTTCGGCGAGGCGAACGAATATAGCGCCGGTCGAGACCCCCAGGATACCCATAAACAGCACGAGCATGGACAAAATCCGTTTCCCGCTTTTTCCGCGCCGCGCTCCCGCGTTCGCCATTATCATCCACGTCCCCGCCTCTGCGTCATTCACCCGGAGATTCTATCATAAAATCAGATTTTTAATGTTTTCGTCATCTTGCGAACGCGGAAAAAATTCAGTATAATGAGACTGGTGTGAAGGATCGCATCAAAAAATTTTGGAAAATTCGCGCGTGTAGATTCAAGGAGGGATCGACATGAGCTTAAACAACGTCACGGATGCGAACGCGCTTTTTCTCCCGGCGTGGAACAGAGTCGAGCGAACAGTAAAAAAGACAGAAGAGTCCGAGCAGAAAAAGGCCATGGAGATGTTTGGCAAGGCCTTGCAGAATTGCGAAAAGGCGTCGGAGCGCATAATGGATGAACATCACAAAACGGTCGAGGAGTCCGCGAAAAAAAACGCGGAATATCACAAGAAAAAGGCCGTCTACGACAGGATGAAGGCCACAGCGGAAGAACAAAGGATGATCAACGAGCAGATAGTCCTGAACAGGCTGAACCAACGAAACCTGCTCGAGGAGTTGCGCTCGGATGAAATCAACAGAAGAGAGCTTCTGGAGTCCGCCGCCAGGTACTAACACAAACGACATGTAAAATCAAGCTGGGAGTCTCGCGCCCAGCTTGATCGCTTGATTTTTAGGAAAAGTCTCCTCCAGATGCCAGTTTCAGTCTGGACTCCAGCGCTATCATGATGCCGGTGAGGTACATGGCGCCGACAACCCTGTCGTAAAGCCCATAGTTCGGCGCGCCGTCCACAGCTACAGTCATCCTTCTGTGGTCGTAGCGGAAGCAGCCCTTATATCCGGCGTTGAAAAACGAGGTAAGGACTCTCTCCACGTCCTGGGAGTCGTGTGGGGAGATGTGCGCGTTTTCAGAGATCGACCCGTCCTCTGATATTTTCACGTCTCTGACGTGGGCGAAGTGTATGCGCCCCATCGACGCGTATTTCGCGGTCGCCCTTGCGTAGTCCTCGAACGACGGACGAACCTCTCCGTTCGGCGTCGAAAAAATCCCGCTGCACATGACGATGCCGTTGTGTCTGTCGCTGTTGACGGCGAGCAGTCTGTCTATGTCCGCCTTCGTCGCGGCGACGCCAGGCATGTCGGCTATTCCTGGCATCAGGGCAGGTTGTTCATCGGGGTGTATCGCCATATTGACATCGTTTTTTGACGCGACCGGCATTATCTCATTTATGAACAGTTCGAAATTGCGCCAGAGTCCTTTATCTCCCAGCGCCCTGTAGTCGTCGATCAGACGCTCGTCGTCCTGCGACAGAACGCAGGTATCAGAGGGCTGTATATCGATCTCTCCGGTTTTTGCGAATATCGCTGGCTCGTCCTCGATCTCCGGTTTCGGCCCCTCGGCGAGCTCACGCGCGATTATCGGCTGAGTCACGTTGAACGCGGGGGTGAAGTTGTAACATATGCACCCGACGCCGGCCCTTGAAAGGCGGACTATGTTCTCCTTGTAGTTCTCGATTAATTGTCCATAATCTCCCTTGCGGAGTTTTATATCTTCATGCACGGGCAGACTTTCGACAGCGTCAAAAGAAAGCCCTGCCGACTCGATGCTCTCTTTCAGCAGGAGGATGTCCTCCATGGGCCATACGTCCCCGGCTGGAATATTGTGAAGCGCGCCTGTAACACCGTGCATTCTGCGCATGTGCCTTACGTGTTCGAGGCCGACGGAGTCCCCATTGCCGAACCATGGAAATGTGATCTTCATTGATTTACTCTCCTAATCTATTATTCGATATATTCAGTTAAAAACAAAACTGAGATAGTCTCGGCGTCCCGACGCGCAACTTCAGCTCAAAGGGCGGCCCGGCGCGGGAAACCGTTTCTGTTTACGCTTTCGCTTTATCTGGTCTGGTCTGAGTTTACGCGCACATAAGCACGTGATAGGATGGCGTTTGCCTTACGCGGATTGTACGGATTTGAGCGCGTCCCTCCACTCCTTGAGGTTCACAGAATTGTGGACAGCGTTTTTGCCGCCTTCGGTGACGGATCTGATATACCAAGCCTCGTAATTTCTTCTTGCCTGACGTGATTCTGTGAACGACGCGCTCTCGGCGTCCTTGAGCATTTTCCTCTCCGTTTTCGAGGCGGGACCTCCGGAGATCTTCAGGAAAAAGCTCTTCTCTGTCGTGAAGTGGCTGAAATCGGCCAGGAGGAATGTTTCCACGTCGTAGTAGCAGTTCGATTCGTTCGGCGCACCCTCTTGAGAGGGACTCACAACAACATGGGCCGTCGCGGTTCCACAAAAGGGATCTCCGGAGGCCTCGCGGTGTTCCCTGGACGCCTCGGTCACTCCTCGCGAAGCGACCAACTCCGCATCCGGTGATCCGATGGCGAAGGAGACCGCAAAAACTGACAGCATAAACGAAAATAAAAACGCGTTCGCGAAAAAATGCCTCCTGGTCACCGCCATCCTCGACCTCCTTTGTGTTGTGGTTCAATATAGCTCACTACATACGACAGAATTTTAACAATAAAACATGGCGGCGTCAACCCTAGTTTGGGCAGCTCGCATTGCAACAGTATGGCTTTTTCCTCTCACAGAAACAGCGGCACATTGCCAAGCAGGAAATCGAATACCATAAACCGCGGCGAACTTTTGCGCGAGCGAATTTGATTGCCGGAGTAGTTTTGCAAACCTGTCCAGTTCATCATGGCCTTACTGATCGTCTCGATCACCAAATCGGACTTCATGCGCTTAGACATACTCCATGCCAGTATTACGCCGCTTACGACATCTTTTATCTGGCACAGGTAATCA
>JAITOY010000024.1 GCA_031289775.1 Synergistaceae bacterium | reverse complement strand
AGCGTTCATCCTGAGCCAGGATCAAACTCTCCTTGGCTTTATTCTCGACATCGCGCGCAACAACCTCCATGCCACGGACACTTGCCCGGGACAAAATGCCGCGCGCGACGACGCCTTTTTCCTAAACCAAAATCCCCTTCGACTCTATTTTTCGCTTTCGCCTGTATGGTCTCACGCTTCTTAACGGCGTGAGTGTCATGGTGCCGCGCTCAAATGAGCGTAGGAAATTATATTAGTTTTAGAACCTTCTGTCAATACTCTTTGCTCTGGAAATTTACCGAAATTTTACAAAATTTTACCCGGAATATTTTCCGATATTTTTACGCTGATCACATCAACGAGTTCATCCAGTCCGTGAGTTCGTCGTCGTCGAGACGATCCGCGCCAGTGTTTTCCGCTGTGTCGGGCCCAGGCCCGCTCAATTCGGCAGAGCCGGCTGAAGCGCCGGGGTCGTTCAAGCTGTCGAGCTCATTTAAAATCTCTACGGCGTTGGACAATGCCGAATCCATCTCTCGAGCGGCCGCTTCGAGATCGCCTCCCGGCGCTCTGGGCGCCTCGCATATACTAGAGATGGCTTCGGCGATCTCATCTATTTCTTTTTTTATAGAGTCGACCTCGCGCTGGAACAGGGCGCGCTCTTCGTTGGATATCAAGTCGCCGGAGGATCTCACGGCGATTCCCCTCATTCGTATGAGCCGGCGCAAAAGCTCCGCCAAAGCGCCATCAGTGACAGCAAAGCGCTCCGCCAAACGCTCGCCGGCTATTTTTTCATACGCCCTGGCGCCGAGGAACTTGTCTATATTTTTTATGGGGCCGTAGTTTTGAGTCACGAGAGACAGATCCTCCCTAAAATTAAGATCGTGAGCGTCTCGGCCCACGATCTTAATTTAACTGCCGTTTTTCCGTTACGCCGTCGCCGCGGGCGATATCTCCTGTTCCTCTTCGGCGGGAGTTTCCTCTATATCCGGCGACTTTTCGGTTATATTCATCTTCGAGTATCGCTCTATGCCGGTTCCTGCCGGAATCAGGAGGCCTATTATGACGTTTTCCTTCAGCCCCTGGAGACCGTCGACCTCGCCCCTTACCGCCGCCGCTGAGAGTATCTGTGCCGTCTGCTGGAACGACGCGGCGGAGAGGAAGCTGTCGGTGGCGAGCGCGGCCTTCGTCACGCCATGCACAACCGGGCGGCTCTCCGGAATCTCCCTCAGTCTGCGGATGAACGAGACCCTCTGGATTATCCGCTTTACCTCCGTTGGCGCCGACTGCGCCCTCACCATGACGTGATCCGGGTGCGCGGTTATTATTGCTTCTATGACCTCCTGCCCTATCTCGCTGCCAGCGTCGGCGAGAACGTGCCCCGCCGAATCGCGAACCGACTCCATCAGAACCTTGCCGTGGGCGTTCTCCTTGAGCACCTGCTGAATCAGTTTCTCATGGGTGAGGATCGAACCCTCGAGGTCGACCGCTACGATGGAACCCTCAACGAGACCATGGACAATTCCGCCGTCCACCATCGTCGGGACAGAGTCTATCGCGTTGCCGTCGCGCCCTATCGCCTGAGTCATTGGTTTGCAGAAGTAATCCTCTATCAGAACGTGGTGCATCGCGTCCTGTATGTTTATCTGCTCTGTTGCCTTCCACACCTTTACCGTCTTTACGAAACCGTCGCGAAGTATCCCAAGGATATCCTTCGTAAGAAGGCTGTCCTTTTTGGCTATAACCTCGCCGTCGACCACTATGTCCTCGGCGAGATATCTGCTGTCCTCCATGGACGATAGTGCCTCGATGTCGCAGACCATCATCGGGCGCGGGTTCATCTTCGTAATGTCGATCAGCGTCGCGCTGCCGAGCGTCGTGCCGGCTGGGATCTTAAACTCGTCGCTCCCCTCAAACTCGTCTATCAGGAGGAGGCCTTCGAGCATGTGCCTGAACGCGGCCTCCCCGGCGACGACCCTCAGATCCTCGGCGCCGTCCCGGACGATTATGTCCGATATGACGCGCCCCGGCGCCAGGATATCGGAGATTGCCTCCTCCGACAGGATCGCGCCCTTGTATTTGCTCGCCAGGTCGCCGACCCCGCTGCCTTGTACGTCGAACAGCGTCTTTCCAATGAGGAAGTTTACGGCCTCTGTCATATAATCTGAGTTATCGCGCTTAATCGCCTCGACCTCGTTTTCAAAGTCCTCGCGCCACACGAGCTCGCCCGCGACGAAGGCGCTGTCGCCCTCCTCGGCCACGCGAACGCGATTTACCGGTGCGACCTTCCGGAGGATCGTCTCTATGTGCTTGTCGTTGATCGAGACGCCCTGTGTTCTGTAAACCTCCTGTATCCCGTCGAGCAGATAACGCTGAACCTCCTCCAGACCCTCGACCTCCAATAGCTGCTGAGGATCCTTATAGCCCTCGGTAAGCTCCTGCCCGATTCTCACAGTGGAACCTACCTGTATATCCGTTTTGAGACTCTGCGCGGCTGGGACGTTCCACGCCACCCTCTCCTCGTTGCCGTCCTTGTCGCTCGTCTCCACAATTATCTTGCGCTTGCCCTCCGTCTCGCGAATCTCTATTATGACTCCGTCCCTGTCCGCGAGCATCGCGACCTTTTTCGGCCGGCGAACCTCAAAGAGCTGCTCTATCCTCGGAAGGCCCTGCGTGATGTCCTCGCCAGTGAACTGGCGCACTCCGCCGGTGTGGAATGTGCGCATAGTGAGCTGCGTTCCCGGCTCGCCGATGGACTGGGCGGCGACGACCCCTACCGCCTCGCCGACGGATATCTTCTTGCGTGTCGCGAGGTCTCTTCCGTAGCAGGTGCGGCAGATACCATGCCGCAGACCGCATGTGAGAGGGCTTCTGACCCACACGGATTTTATGCCGAGTTCCTCGATCTCTTTAGCCAGAGAGACCGAAATTTCCTCTCTCTTGCCGAGCAGGAGCTCGCCTGTATTCGGGTTGAACAAATCCTCCAAAAGGATGCGGCCGGTGAGGCGCTCGGAGAGCGAGATGATAACCTTGTCCTCAGCCGTCAGCGGCCTGACCTCGACGCCGCTTTTCGTTCCGCAGTCCTCCTCTGTTATTATCAGATCCTGCGCGACATCCACGAGCCTTCTCGTCAGGTACCCCGACTTCGCCGTGCGAAGCGCGGTGTCGGCAAGCCCCTTTCTGGCGCCGTGCGTCGATATGAAATATTCGAGCATGTTGAGGCCCTCGCGGAAGTTCGCGACTATCGGGTAGTCTATGATCCGGCCGGACGGGTCGGCCATGAGACCCCTTATGCCAGCCATTTGAGCGACCTGGCCCCTTGTGCCCCGGGCGCCGGAGTCGACCATCATACGGAGCGGGTTCGATTTCTCCATGTGATCCATGATGCTGTCGGCGATCTTTCGCCCGGCGTTCGACCAGATGAAGTCCTTCTCCCTCATATACTCCTCCTCGGTGAGGAGCCCCATTTCGTTCTGTTCGGAGAGATCGGCCTCCTTCAACATAGAGGACTCGACAATCTCCTTCTTTTCGACCGGAACTGTGACGTCGCCGATGCCGAGGCTGATGCCGCTCCTCGTCGACCACCTGTAGCCGAGTATCTTGATGGCGTCGAGCATGTCGACCATCGCGTTCTGCCCTATCTGGTCATATGTATCGTCGAGAAGCGCGCTCAGATCCTTTTTGCTCACGGAGCGGTTTATGAAGCGTAGCGCCTCGTGAAGCGACTCGTTGAACACAACCCTGCCGGGAGAGGTCATGAAATACCCCCCACTGTTGAGATCCTTTTCTGGAATTCGCCACTCAGGAAGCGCCTTGAGCCAAATTTTCGAGTTGATGTGCACGAGTTCATGGTCGATGGCGGAGAGGACGTCCACGATGTCCCTGTAGTATGAGTTCTCCCCCTTCAGGCCATCCCACATGCTCGTCAGGTAGTAAATGCCGAGGATAATATCCTGCGTCGGAGTCACTACGGACTTGCCGCTCGCCGGGGAGAGGAGGTTGTTAGAGGAGAGCATCAGTATGCGCGCCTCCGTCTGAGCCTCTATCGAGAGCGGAACGTGAACCGCCATCTGGTCTCCGTCGAAGTCGGCGTTGAAGGCTGTGCAGACGAGCGGGTGAAGGCGAATGGCCTTACCCTCTATCAACACAGGTTCGAAGGCCTGTATGCCCAGTCTGTGGAGCGTCGGCGCGCGGTTGAGCATGACCGGGTGATCCTTGATTATGCTTTCGAGGATCGCCCAAACCTCGTCTCGCCCACGCTCGATGAAGCGCCGCGCGCTCTTGACGTTCGGAACGAGACCGTTCTCGACGAGCTTGTTCATGACGAACGGCTTGAAGAGCTCGAGCGCCATCTGCTTCGGCAGCCCGCACTGATAAATCTTCAGGTTCGGGCCGATCACTATGACGGATCGCCCAGAGTAGTCGACTCGCTTGCCCAGGAGGTTCTGCCGGAAGCGCCCCTTCTTGCCGCGGAGGAGGTCTGTGAGGCTCTTCAGAGGCCTGTTGCCGGCGCCAAGAACGGCTTTGCCGCGCCTGCCGTTGTCTATCAGAGCATCCACCGACTCCTGAAGCATCCTCTTCTCATTTCGGATGATGATATCAGGGGCGCGCAGCTCCTGTAGTTTCTTGAGGCGATTGTTGCGGTTTATGACCCTGCGATACAGGTCGTTCAGATCGCTCGTGGCGAACCTGCCGCCGTCGAGCTGCACCATAGGCCGCAGGTCGGGCGGTATGACCGGCAATACGGAAAGCACCATCCACTCCGGGCGCGAAGCGCTCTTGCGAAAGTCTTCGGCTATTTGAAGGCGCTTTACGAGCTTGCGTTTCTTCTGGCCTGATGACTCGGCGATCTCCTCACGAAGCGTGCTGGCGAGGTCATCGAGGTCGACCCTCTGGAGAAGAGAGTACACGCCCTCAGCCCCTATGCCCCCGAGGAAATTTTTGTCGTACGCGGCGCATATCCTCTCCTCGCGCTCGAATATGATGTCCGAGCGCACGAAGGGGGAGTCTCCGCCCTCTATCACAATCGAGCACGGATCCTCGACCGTCTCCGTCTCAGGCTGTACGACAAAGCGGCCGACGTATTTCTGGTGATACAGCCTGTACTCGTTTTCGGAGATGACATCTCCCTTGCCGAAAGGCAGACGAACGACGCTTGTCACCACAAACGACTCCTGATTCTGGAGGTGGACTGGCACGAACTCGGTGTCCGGCATCAGCTCTTTCATCCTGTCGATCTGAGACTCGGGGAAGACCTCCCCCGCATCGTCGGCAACCTCGCGAATGGCACGGTACGCCGGCTCGACCTTGAAAAGATCCTCGCCGTAGTCGTCCCTGATGCGCTTGACTTGGGAGGCGCTTATCACGTCCCCGACATCCACAGATATATCGTCGACCTTTGTGATTCTGAAGGCCTCCTCGGCCTTGAACTTCGGGTCGTAGTGCCTGTGTATCCTCTCCTCGCCAAACGTCACGAGATCGCCGCGTTTGGCTAGATCCGGACGCTTGCCGTCGGAGACGACCTTGTACTTCTGCTCGCGTTTGCGGGTGGGAGCGAAGTAGACGACCTTTTCGAGATCCTTCGTGGACGTTCCAAGAAGGAGGCTCAGTCTACTCGGAATCCCACGCAGGTACCATATATGAACCACCGGGGCGGCGAGCTCGATGTGTCCCATCCTCTCGCGCCTCACCCTGTTGTCCGTCACTTCGACGCCGCAACGATCGCAGACGACGCCCCTGAACTTCGGGCCGCTGCGCTTGTATTTGCCGCAGGCGCACTCGAAGCTCCTCGTGGGACCAAATATCCTCTCGCAGAAAAGGCCGTCCTTCTCGGGTCTCAGAGTTCTGTAATTTATTGTCTCAGGTTTCTTTACCTCGCCGCTTGAAAGCTCGCGCACCCTCTCCGGAGAGGAGAGCTTCATGCGAACCCCTGAAATGTGACGATGTTCGGACATTATCAATCATCCTCCAAAAAATCTTCTTTCTCCAGAAGAGGTATCTCCGTGGAGAAAAGTTCATCGGACTTTTCCTGCATGTCCGGATCCAGGATGGACAGCTCTATGCCGCTATACTCGGCCGCGTTCTCGAACAGGTCGGAGTGGTCTTTTTTCTCTATGGGGTCGAGGAAGTCGTCGCCGCTCCCCTCCCTATCGACAAGCGCGTCAGGGCGCAGGGACGCGATGCGGTGTCCCTTCTCCTCCTCCTCACTCATGACGAGCTCGCCAAACGACCCGTCGCTATACCTGATCTCCACGTCAAGCCCGAGTCCGTGAAGCTCTTTTATGAGCACCCTGAAGCTCTCCGGGACGCCTGGCTTTGTCAGGTTCTGTCCCTTCACTATTCGTTCGTATGTCCTGAGGCGTCCGTGGATGTCGTCGGACTTCACTGTAAGCATCTCCTGCAGCATATGTGCCGCGCCGTATCCCTCGAGGGCCCAAACCTCCATCTCCCCGAAGCGCTGCCCGCCAAACTGCGTCTTGCCGCCGAGCGGCTGCTGCGTGATGAGGCTGTACGGGCCTATGGATCGCGCGTGGATCTTGTCGTCCACCAGATGTATCAGCTTCAGCATATACATTATGCCGACCGTGACCTTGCCGTCCATCGGAATTCCAGTCCTGCCGTCGAAGAGCGTGATCTTGCAATCCTGCGTGAGCTCAGGGTACTTGCTTGCCCTCACCCCGTCGAGATGGGACAGTATCTCGTTTTCGTTCGCGGCCAGAAACACCGGCGTCGAGATCTTCCAACCGTTGTGGTGCGCGACGAAGCCGGATATCGTCTCGAGCACCTGTCCAAGGTTCATGCGCGACGGCACGCCGAGCGGGTTCAAAACCACGTCCACCGGTGTTCCATCCGAGAGGTACGGCATGTCCTCCTCAGGCATTATCCTGGAGACGACGCCCTTGTTCCCGTGGCGCCCGGCCATCTTGTCGCCCTCGGTTATTTTTCGGAACTGCGCGACATATACCTTTATTACCTCGTTTACGCCGGCGCTCATATCCTCGCTGTTCTCGGCCCTCGTCAGGCGTTTCACAGTGACTACCTTGCCGCCTTCGCCGTGAGGCACGCGCAGGCTCGTGTCGCGAACCTCACGGGCTTTCTCGCCGAATATGGCGCGAAGGAGCTTCTCCTCGGGCGTCTGGTCGGACTCGCCCTTCGGCGTGACCTTGCCGACCAATATATCCCCGGCCTTCGCTTCAGCCCCAACGCGGATAATACCGTCCTCATCCAGGTTTTTGAGGGCGTCCTCACCGACGTTCGGTATGTCCCTCGTGATCTCCTCCGGCCCGAGTTTCGTCTCGCGGGCCTCGACCTCGTACTCCTCTATGTGGATGGATGTATAGAAATCCTCTTTGACGAGACGCTGGCTCAACAGGATCGCGTCCTCGAAATTGTACCCCTCCCATGATACAAACGCCACAAGGACGTTGCGCCCGAGGGCGAGCTCACCGCCGTCGCAGGACTGACCATCAGCTATAACCTGATCCGCCTCCACCCTCTCGCCGCTTGAAACGATCGGCTTCTGGTGAATGATGGTGCCCTGATTCGACCTGCGGAACTTGATCATCTTATATATATCGCGATGCCCGTCGTCAGACGTAACCTCAATGCGATCCGCGTCAAGGTACGTTACGTTTCCAGTGCGCGTCGCGACCACGCATGAACCGGAGTCCTTCGCTATCCTGTGCTCTATGCCGGTTCCTACAAGCGGGGCCTCCGCGTTCACGAGAGGCACGGCCTGGCGCTGCATGTTCGAACCCATAAGCGCCCTGTTCGCGTCGTCGTGCTCGAGGAAGGGAATGAGAGCCGTAGAAACCGAGACGATCTGCTTCGGGGAGATATCAAGATACTGCACATCCTCAGGCTCGACCTCTCGCACATCGCTCCTGTGACGCACATATATAGTGTTGCCGGAGAGCCGTCCGTCGTCGTTCATCGGGGTGTCGGCCCTTCCAACGTAATTGTTGTCCTCCTCGTCGGCAGAGAGGTAGATGACGTCGTCCGTCACCACCCCTTCTTTCACCTTGCGAACCGGCCTCACGAGGAAACCATAGTCGTTGATCCTCGCGTAGGTGGCGAGCGACGTGACAAGGCCGATATTAGGGCCTTCCGGCGTCTCTATGGGGCAAACGCGCCCGTAATGGGTGTAGTGGACATCGCGAGCCTCAAACCCGGCCCGCTCACGGCTAAGCCCTCCTGGCCCGAGGGCCGAGAGCCTGCGCCTGTGCGTCAACTCCGCTAAAGGGTTCGTCTGATCCATAAACTGCGACAACTGTCCGGAACCGAAGAACTCCCGCAATACGGCCGACACCGGCCGGACGTTGATCAGATCCCGTGCCATCGACGTCGCGAGATCCGGTATCGTCGTCATTCGCTCCTTAGCGATGCGCTCCATGCGAAGAAGGCCAATGCGCACCTGGTTCTGAAGAAGCTCTCCTACGGCGCGGACACGCCTGTTACCGAGGTGGTCGATGTCGTCCTCGCCCTCGTAAGTCTCTTCGTTCTTGAGACGCAGCAGCTCTCTCGAAATAGCGACTATATCCGATATGGTGAGCAGCCGCTCCTTGTTCGGGAGTTCGACCCCGAGGCGCCTGTTGGCCTTATAGCGTCCAACCCTGCCGAGATTGTACCTTCGCGTGTCAAAGAATATGCTGTGCACATACTCGCGAGCGTTTTCCATCCTGGCGGGCTCGTTTGGCCTGAGGCGCTTGAAGAGTTCCATGATGGCCTCGTCGCTCGTCGATACCCCGTCTTTTTCAATGGTAGCGGCGACGACGGGATCGACATCCCACACCCACACTTTCGTCCTGCCCTGATTCCAGAGCGTTTCCAGGTGCTCTTTCGACAGCCTGTCGTTCTTTTTTATCTGGATGGAGTTATCGGCGCCAACTATTGCCTCAGCCAAGAGCATGCCCTTGACGTCGTCCTCAGTGAGATCCATCTCGACTTCCTTCGCGTCGAAAAGCTTTAATATCTCCTCGTCCGAGTTCATCCCGAACGCCTTCAGCAGCATCGTGACAGGGATTTTTTTCCTGCTGTCCACTTTAACGGAGATCGGCTCGATCTTGAGAGGAGGCTCCCCCTTGGGAAGGTCGAACTCCATCCACGCTCCCCTGTCCGGTATCACTTTCGCGGAGAATACCTCCTGCCCCGGCGTACGCTCGGCGGAAAAATAAACGCCGGCCGAGCGCGCAAGCTGATTCACCACAACGCGCTCCGTGCCGTTGATGATGAACGTCCCTCTCGTTGTCATTATTGGGAAATCTCCGAGGTATATCTCCTCCTCTTTGATCTCCCCGGTCTTTTTGTTGACGAGACGGATCGTCGCGCGCACGGGCCTGGACCATGTCAGGTCTCGGCTCCGCGCCTCATCCAATGTAATAGTCTCCGTCTCGACGCTGTAACTGACGAACTCGAGCGAAAACGAGCCGTCATAGCTCTGGATAGGGAAAACTTCTCTAAAAAGTTCCTGGAGTCCTTGATCATCCCGCATCATCGGGTCGACATCTTTTTGGAAGAACCAGTCGTGTGAGTTTTTTTGAACTTCTACTAAGTCTGGAAGAGGCAATAAATCCTTTTCCGTGCCAAAAATCCGACGTTTCTGCGCTTTCTCCGAAGGGGCTGTTGCCAGCATGGGGAGAACGACCTCCCTAGGTGAAATTTTAATTAGTACGTTATGTACAGCAGCGAATAATACCAAAAAAATATCGCTTTGTCAAATAAGATGTCAAACCCGTGTCAAAACGGCTATTTTACATCAGAGACAAGAAGGTGAGATGAAATGGCAGGGCAACATCTATTCCATGTGAGGACGTGTTACCAACTTGGGAAGTTCGAGGCAACGCTCAATGACGACGGGTCTATCCGGTACGAAGCGTCTCATAGCGAAAACCAAATAATAACTCCATCCGAGAACGACTGGGTGCGGTTTGTGCGTTCATGCAAAAGGATAGGTATTGATAAATGGGACGCGCAGTACGATAGCCGGGATATCATCGAGGCGTACTGGACAATCGAGATAGATATTGACGGACTGAAATATAAAGGCAAGGGCGCCAATGTTCTTCCTGCGGGGTTTCAATCTTTCACCAGCGCTGTAAGTCGCCTCCTTGGCGGTCTTGAATTTGCGTGACTAACGCATTGCTGTGATATAATAAGCGCGGCCCCGATAGACTCAGGCGCTGATCGGGTGGTTAGACCCGACCGGGAGAATTATGCCCCTATCGAGTCCAGCGGATGATAAGTTTCAGTTTCAAGATTAGAGCTGGCCAGGAGCGAACTGGTCGGCTCTTTTTCTTTGGCTTTCGCTTTTTCATCGCGTCACCCCCTCCCGTGTTGCTCCGCGTTGCCGGGTGTCGCGTTGGGGGCGTCCTTCCGTGCGTCCCGTTGTTATGGGGCCGCGCT
>JAITOY010000062.1 GCA_031289775.1 Synergistaceae bacterium | reverse complement strand
CTTCATGTGAGCCAGTAGCTGTCAGACCTTCTAAGATGTATTACTGCGCGGATTTGCGCAAATACATTAAGGGAGGTCATAACAATGACCGGTTACAGAGAAATTCTCAGGCTCCACAGATGGGGACGATATAATAATCAACGTCGATCTCGTGAATTTGGAA
This sequence comes from Synergistaceae bacterium, assembly GCA_031289775.1. Classification (GTDB taxonomy): domain Bacteria; phylum Synergistota; class Synergistia; order Synergistales; family Synergistaceae; genus JAITOY01. Next base: position 5,933 of record JAITOY010000062.1, on the reverse strand, counting down.
CCCGGCTACGAAGGCGAACCTGCCCCGGACGAAATATACGGAGCGGGCGGGAACGACATAATTAAAAAGGGCTCAGGAGCAACCCCCCTGAACCCTTGTTATCTCTGGCGTGCCCGCGGGGATTCGAACCCCGGACCTTTGGCTCCGGAGGCCAACACTCTATCCAGCTGAGCTACGGACACGTATGCAATGGGAGTATCCTATATTTCCTCGCGGCTCGAGTCAAGAGAAAATATATAAAAAAACGGCACATCGCAAAAGATGGCGGGAGAGGCGCGCTTTTCGGCGGCGTCTTCTCCCGCAAGCGGAAGCATCTCGTAAGCCGGGTTTTGTCGTGTCCAGTCATTTATCTGTGAACAGCCTTACGACTGCCCTATAGCGATCGACCCGGGAGTCAGCGGGCAGCCTCGACCTCCCCTATTCGATCTTGCTCCAGGTGGGGTTTGCCAGGCACACGCGTCGCCGCGCGTCCGGTGAGCTCTTACCTCGCCTTTTCACCCTTACCAGACGCTACATCTGGCGGTATTTTCTCTGTGGCACTTTCCTTAGGTTCGCACCCACAGGAGTTTCTCCTGCACCCTGCCCTGCGGAGCCCGGACTTTCCTCCATCGACAAGTCGACAGCGACTGGATGAGATACTTCCAAGGCCTATTTTATCATGTTTTGATCGTCAGCTTATGGCAAAATCATGTCGAAAATCACCAGGTCTCTGACAATAATCAGTTTTTTTGTGTAAAATTCGCTTAAAACAGGCAAAGTGTGATAATATATACAGCCGCTTGCAATTGCAGACGGGATCTGTCCTTATTATGAACGAGGTGACTTAATTGCGCAACGCTTCAAAGATACGCAACGTGGCCATAATAGCCCACATTGACCACGGCAAGACGACTCTGATAGACTCGATATTCCGGGCCACGCAGACCGAAAGGGAAAACGCGCGGATGGAGGAGAGGGTCATGGATGGCCTCTCACTCGAACGCGAGCGTGGAATAACGATAAAGGCAAAGCACTGCTCCGTCGATTGGAATGACTATCGAATAAACATAGTAGACACGCCAGGACACGCGGATTTCTCCGGCGAGGTCGAACGCGTATTGTCCATGGTCGACTCCGTTTTGCTCTTAGTCGACGCGAACGAGGGGCCGATGCCGCAGACGAGGTATGTCCTCATGCGAGCACTTCGCCTGGGGCTTCGCCCCATCGTCGTAGTAAACAAGGTCGACCGTCCGAACGCCATGCCGGACTCGGCGCTCGACAAGACGTTCGACCTCTTTATAGAGCTCGGCGCGACGGAAGAGCAGTGCGAGTTCCCTGTTCTGTACGGCTCGGGCCTGAACGGATGGATGGTGAATGACGCCGCCGATATTCCAGAGGGCGAGAAGTGGGGGATGCGCGAGCTGTTCGAGACCATCGTCAAGTTTGTCCCGCCGCCGAAGGTCGACGCGGAAGGCGCGTTTTTGATGCAGGTGAGCACACTCGCGTGGAGCGACTATCTCGGGCGCATAGCTTGCGGGCGAATACTGCGCGGCGAGCTTAGACGAAACGCCCCGCTGATCGTAACGCACACAAGATGGACCGACCATGACCAGCAGGATTACGAGATCGTATCGCAGTCATCTGAGAGTTGCGCGCACCTGTTCGTCACTGACGGGCTCGACCGCAAAGAAGTGGACGAGGCCGGCGCGGGCGATATAGTATGGTTATCCGGGCCGGACGAGATAACGCTCGGCGACACGGTGGGCGATCCGTCGCTCGCGGGCACGACGCTTGCCCCGCTCGACGTCGAGGAGCCGACAGTGTCGATGTTTTTCCTCGTAAACACAGGGCCTTTCGCCGGCGAAGACGGCAACACAGTCACTCTGCGCCAGATAAAGTCACGCCTCGAACGCGAGACGCGCGTCGACCCGGCGCTTCGCATGGACGACATAGGACGCCCGGACGGCGTGAAGGTCTCCGGGCGCGGCGAACTGCACCTTGGCATCCTGATAGAGGAGATGCGACGCGAGGGAATGGAGTTCTGCGTGTCGCGGCCCGAGGTCATCACCCGCTCCGACGGCGCCTCTGTGCTTGAACCGATAGAGGAGCTCGTTATAGACGTGCCCGAGGAGTATCAGGGCGTAGTCATTCAGAAAATAGCCTCACGAAAGGGCGAACTGCTCGGCATGGAAAACAGCGGCACAGGAACGCTGCGCCTGTCGTTCAAAATACCGACCCGAGGCCTGATCGGCTACAGAGGGGAGTTCCTGACCGACACGAGGGGCCTCGGAATCCTCGCATCGCGTTTCATCTCTTACGGCCCCTGGGCGGGCGAAGTCGTATCGCGCTCGCGCGGCTCCATGGTCTGTATGGACACCGGCGTAGCGACTAGCTACAGCCTCGAGAACTTACAGGAGCGCGGCACGCTGTTCCTTACGCCTGGCGAGCGCGTCTACTGCGGCATGATAGTGGGGGAGAGCGCGAAACCGCGCGACCTCCCATGCAACCCGGCAAAGCGCAAACAGCAGACGAACCACAGATCCGCGACAAAGGACGCGACCATCGTACTCGATGTCCCCCGCAAAATGACGGTCGAGTCGTCCTTAGAGTGGATAGAGGACGACGAGCTTGTAGAGATCACGCCGAAGTCCGTCCGCATCCGCAAAAGCATCCTCGACCCGACGGAACGCAAGCGCGCCGAGAACAGGGCGAACGCGGCGTAATGAGCTCATCCGGAAGGAAACAGACGTGATCATATCATAACGCGGAGGGCCGACCCGGTGCGCGCGGCCGGCCCGTGATTTTTCCGACGCATAGAGATCTACCAGCCGATGGCTACCGCGGCGGCGATCAAAACCATCTGTGTGAGAAGGATCAGCAGGAATAGAGGCGTGAACCATCTCCACCATGTGCCCAGTTTTACGCCGGCTAAACCGGCTACGACAGGGGCGAAGGCAGTTGGCCAGAGTATGTTCGATATGCCGTCGCCGAATTGGAACGCGAGAACCGTTACCTGCCGCGAGATGCCGAGGATGTCGCCGAGCGGGGTCATTATCGGCATACTCGTCGCGGCCTGTCCGGAGCCGGAGGGGATCAGGAAGTTGAGAAGGGTCTGCACCACGAGCATGGCCTCGCCCGCCAGCCATGTCGGCAGGCCGACAAGCGGGATGGACATGCCGTACACTACCGTGTCTATTATGTGCCCGCTTCTGAGGACGACCAAAATGCCCCTCGCAATTCCTATCATCATGCAGGCCATTGTAATATCGCTCAGACCGGATACGATCTTTGCGGCGAAGGCGCTTGGGCTCCACCCCATAATAGCCGCGGTGACAATCGCCCCGATTAAAAATACGGCGCTTATCTCCTCGAAATACCAGCCGTACACCTTGCTGCCGTAGACAATCGCCACTATCTGCACAACGAACGAGAGAAGGATGAGCTTTTCGCGGACACCGAACGTGTGTTCGGACATGGATTTTTCATCCATGGAGAGCTTGCTGAAATCCTCGCCGTAGACGAGGCTTTTTGTGGGGTCGGCCTGTACCCGCAGGGCGTATCTGATGATGTATACCGAGGCCACTGTTATCATGGCTATGTGGCAGACGACGCGATACCCGGCGCCCGACATGGCTGGCAGTTCCGCGATGCTCTGCGCTATGCCGACTGTGAACGGATTCATGGCCGCTCCGCTGTAGCCGAGCCCCACTCCGACGGACACTATGGCCAGCCCGACGAGCGCGTCATATCCCATAGCAATGGCAATGCCAACGAATACGGGGATGAAGGGCAGAGACTCCTCGAAAATTCCGATCGTCGAAGAGGCGGATCCCATGATGACGAGGAAAATAGGTATGATGGCGCTCCGCGATTTGCCCTTTAAGCGCTTGAGCATCCCCGCTACGAGGCCGTTGAAAGCGCCGCTGCTTATGAGAATGCTGATCGACGCGAATGAGACAAAGACGAAAAAAATCACGGACGCGGCGTCGACCATGCCGGCGTAAATCGCTTTTACCGCTGCGAATGGGCCGACTGGCGTGCTTTCCACGGTGTGGTACGTGCCGGGGACAACGACAGTCCGCCCGGACGCGTTTTCGGCGCGGTCGAACTCGCCTGCCGGCAGAATCCATGACGCTATGGCGCAGAGGAATATTATGCCAACCAACAGGACGAAAATGTGCGGCAGTTTGAAGCCTTTTTTTTCAGTAAATTCGTTTTCCACTACACTACCTCCCAAAAAAAATTTTTTGACGAATAATTCGAATCACGCCTCCAGGTTATTTTTCGCCGCGGCTCGCTATGAACTCATCGTGAACCTTTTTCCTGAATGTCTCTTCGTTCATTATTTTCAGGATCATCATGACTATTGCCTCAGCCCCGAGCGCCATAGACTCATGCGCCTCGGGTTTGAGGGTTGCGGCGGCGAACGCGGGGGTGTGGAGCGCGAGAGGTTCGTCTGTTACAGAGATGAGCGGCTGTATCGCGGGACACCTATAGCTGACGTTGCCAACGTCGGTCGACCCGATGGGCGGGCCGACAGGGGCGACTTTCAGCCCAAGACCCGAGAGGATTCCGGCGGCGGCCTCCTCGAGGGAGCGAACTCTCACAACATCCGCGAAGTCCGGGAGGGCTTGCGTCCATGTGACCTCGCAGTCGAGAGCCATCGCCGCCGCCTTTGCGCACTTTAAGACCATCTCGTCCACTATCTCGAGCTTCGACATGGAGTCAGTGCGGAACTCCACCAGCGCTTCAGCGCGCTCCGGAATGATGGAGGGCGACTTTCCGCCGTCTGTGATAATCCCGTTCACGTGTATATCGGACGTAAAACACTCGCGGCGCGCGTCTATCAGATCTAAGAATTTTCGAGCGGCCGCAAAGGCCGATCTGCCCTCCCACGGGGCGGCGACAGCGTGCGACGGGCGTCCGTGAAACTTGACAATATAACATCGAAGGCTCAGTGCGTCCATGTTCGGCTGGCACACTCCGCCCCCTACCGAGTGCATCATAATGGCAAGCGCCATGTCGTCGAATATGCCGCTGCCCGCCATGCCAATTTTAGCGCCGTCTCCCTCCTCGGCAGGCGTGCCGATTACGTGAATTTTGCCTTTGAAAAGCCCTTTGAGCTCAGAGAGGGCGAGACCCGCCAAGACGGAGAGAGACCCGTGGAGGTTGTGCCCGCAGCCGTGCCCTATTTCCGGCAGAGCGTCGTACTCGACCATGATAGCGGCGCTGGCGCCGGCGCCGTTATCGAGCGTCGCGCGGAAGGCTGTCTCGTACCCCGCGTACGGGTATTCGACTTCGAAACCCTCTTTTTTAAAAATATCGGCAATCTTTGCGCTCGATTCGAACTCCTCGCTGGACAGTTCTGGGTGCGCTCCGAGATAGTCGCTGAGCGCCTCCGCCTCAGAACGGCGTTTTCTGACGGCATCCCTTACGAGCACAGAAATGCCACCCGCATCAATGCCCATTTAATCCTCCTCCTTATGTGTAATTAAAAATATTCTACTATTATATTATAATATCACCTAAAGTGAGTTTGTCCATAGCCTGACTTTCCCAGTAAATCGGTAAAAGTGACCGGACTGCAATTAATCAAACCCTTGGGAGACGCGAGTTTTCGCGTCTTTTTTCTTTATGAGGCGTCAGTCAAGTTCAAATGCGAGTATTCCATCTCCGGCATTCTATGACGTGCCTAACTATTTCCTACCTCACTCTAGTTTATACAGCCTTCTTTTAGCGTACTCCCAAGAGCTTCAAGGCATGTTAAAATATTTATAAGATTTTGAAATCGCGAAAGTAGGTACATAGATGGCAGCTCGCGGAATAAAAAAGAATGAACGTCCTGAAACTGCGGAGGCTCCGAGCGATCTCAAGCCGACCGACCGGAAAAGGAAAACGCGCTCCTTTGTTGGCGCCGACCTGCTCCCGCTCAAGAATGACCTGATTTTCAAGCT
>JAITOY010000049.1 GCA_031289775.1 Synergistaceae bacterium | reverse complement strand
CCCGGCGACCCCAACACGCTCATCTGGAACCTCGGCGACGGCTTTGACGATATAAATGGCGACTATGACCAGGTTATAGTCGCGTTTGGCGAGGGCATATCGCCGGAAGATATTACGATCGATGACGACCCAAGTGGTTGGGTCCTGAGCGCGCCCGGTGGCGGGATGTTGTTTTTACAGGACTCCTATGGCAACGGCGGAGAATTATCGCAAATAACCTTCGCGGACGGCACTGTGTGGAGCGCGTCTGATATAGAGGAAATGATACAGGGTAACATGTCCCCGTTCAGCATGTCGATGACGCAGGTGGCGAGGGCGTTTTGGGCTTCGCTGCCGAATGAGAGTGAGGCCGCTTCCTCCGAATCAAGCTCCGGCGGCGGCTGCGACGCCGGCACGGCAGGCACAACAGGAGTTCTCATCGCGGCAGTCATAATCGGGAAGTCGAAGAAGCGCGGGTAGCCCCGCCTCAACAACAACAAAAAGACTTTAGCGGGAAGCCCCTTTCCTCCATGCGACCGGAGGTTTGGGGCTTCTCGGTGTACATGGTGAAAAATGACGGGTGGCAAAACACCACCGCCCGCCAGCATATTCATTTCAACCGCCCTCCCCTCATATCAACGAATGCCACAAAACCACTCTGCAAGCGGACCGGCCGCACTCGTAAATTTGAAGTAGAAACTACTTCTTTATCAAGATACGTCTTTTGTTGCTTCTTTCGACGAAGCAAGAAGGGCTCATACGTATTGACAACATGCGGCAAATCGTTATACTAAAATCATATATATTTCATAGGATTTAAGTTATGCGTGTCAGTGACGCGCTGAGGAGGAGTCGATGTTCATGATACGCCTTGCTGGAATAGGGAAAAGTTTTGGGGACAAAGAGGTGCTCCGAGACATAAACTTGACCGTGGATACCGGGAAAATTTTTGCGGTACTTGGCCCAAGCGGCTCCGGAAAGTCCACGCTCCTCAGGTGTATCAACTTCCTTGAGCGGCCAACCTGCGGCGCCGTCGAGAGCGGAGGGCGGACGATCGATGCCAAAACCGCCACTTCGAGGGATATCATATTTTTGCGGAATCAGACGGCGATGGTCTTCCAGCAATTCAACCTCTTTCAAAATCTCACGGTCACGGGTAACGTCATGCTCGGGCTCACGGACGTGAAGAGGATGGACAGGCGAGAGGCGCGCGCCGTGAGCCTTCAGATCCTCGACCGCGTCGGGCTGAGCGACAAGGCGAACTCCTATCCCTCACAGCTCTCAGGGGGGCAGCAGCAGCGCGTAGGAATCGCGAGGGCGCTCGCCATGAAGCCGGACGTGCTTCTGCTCGACGAACCCACCTCCGCGCTGGATCCAGAGCTGATAGAGGACGTACTCCAGTGCATAATAAAGGTCGCGGAGGATGTGAACGCCATGATAATAGTGACGCACGAACTTGGTTTCGCCAAGATTCTCGCGGACACGATCGTGTTCATCGACAATGGAGTCATAGTAGAGCAGACCGATACGACGCAGTTTTTCCAAAACCCATCGACTGAAAGGGCAAGGGATTTTTTGAAGAATTCGCTCAGGAGGTATCTGAATCCTTCGGAGACTTTACTGCAACAAGCTATATAAATTTTGCGACGAATTGAGGAGGAGATTTCAGAAATGAAAGGGAAAATTCGTGGTTTCGTGTTGTTTGGTATCGTAGCGCTGACAGCCGCCATCGCCGCAGGAGCTGCGGACGCTGCTGACAAGGTGTTATACGTCGGCACGCAGAACGACTATCCGCCGTTCACTTTTCTCGACAAAAACGACGAACTGGACGGGTTTGACATCGCGTTTGTAAAAGAGCTCGACAAACGCCTCGACGGCTATGTCATCGAGATATTGCCGCTCGGCTGGGACAACTCGTTCGTCGGCCTCGAAACTGGGCGCATCCAGATGGTCGTCGACCAAGTCGCAGTCAACCCCGTGAGGGAGGAGACATATCTCTTCACGAGGCCGTACTTCACGGCTCAGTCGTCTATCATCGTAAAAAAGGGCAGAACGGACATAAAGACAATGGACGACCTTCAGGGCAAGGCAGTCGAGGCGTTTGCGGGAGACTCATACTCGCTGATAGCCGAGGATTACAACGCGTCCCACGGCCCAGCGGAGCAGATCAAAATCCAGTATGCCGGCAGCAACATCTCCACTGCGGAAAATCTGCTGGCGGTTGCGGCGGGAAAAGTTGACGCCGTCATAAACGACCCCGTGATGTCACACGCGGTCATAAAGGAGCAGGGGCTCGAACTCGATGTGATCCCAAGCCCCGTGCAGAGCGACCCAATTGCCGTTGCGCTTTCAAAAAACGCGGCGGGGCAGGAGATCAAGGCCCTCATCGATCCGATTATAGAAGAGATGCTCACTGACGGGACGCTGAAGGCGCTCTCCGAGAAGTGGACAGAGAGCGACTATGTTCCTCAGAGATAGGGCAGACTAATTTGCAGAAGGAATTGGATTGGGCGTTTCTCTGGAAAAATCTTATCCAGATCGGCACAAAAATACCGACCACGATGTATCTTGCGCTTCTCGCGACGTTTCTCGGGGTGCTGCTCGGCCTTTTCATCGCGCTGGTCAAGATTTACAAGGTTCCAGTCCTGCGGTGGATCGCAACCGCCTACGTCTCCTTCATCAGAGGCACACCTGTTCTGGTGCAGCTTTACCTCGTCTACTACGGGATGCCCTGGGCGTTTCTAACCGTCACGTCGAAGTTTGGTCTGACGAGCCTGGCGGAGAGCTTCAACCCGAACAACATCTCACCCGCTTTTTTCGCCCTCGTGACGTTCACTATGAACTCCGGGGGTTATCTGTCAGAGACGCTACGCTCGGCCATCGAGTCGATAGACAGAGGGCAGATAGAGGCCGCGAGATCCATCGGGCTCACGGAGTCGCGCATCATGCTGAAGATCGTCCTGCCCCAGGTAGCGCTGAGCGCGCTGCCGAACCTCGGAAATTCGCTCATAAGCATGGTGAAGGACACGTCTCTTGCCTTCTCCGTCATGGTCATTGACGTGATGGGCGCCGCGAAACTTCTCGGCTCGAAAACACTGCGATACCTCGAAATCTACATCGCCGTCTCCATCGTCTACTGGACGCTCTGCATTTTCCTGGAGTGCGTCTTCGCGGTGGTGGAAAAAAAGATGAAGATCACAAAAAGAGGGCTCGCCGAGTGAATCGTCCGGCGATGGGACGCCCAAGGCGGAGCGGGGCGATGGCGCCGATATGATCGAGGCCGGCGATCTCGAGGAACGGCTCGCCAGGCACCGCATATTCTGGGGACCAAAGTTCGAGGGGGAGGGGCCTTATTTCGCGGTCGCTTCGCCCCTGCCTCAGTTCCGCTCGGGCCAAGACCGGTTCGAGAAATGGCTTGACCTCGACTACAGACTAGAGGTCATCGAGGAGAGCTTCGAGGCCGCGTTTTTCCTTGGCGACGCAGTCCCCAGAGTCGACCCCGACTTCGGCCCAACGTTTCTCCCCGCACTCTTGGGACGTCCTTACCATGTCGGGGAGGAGACTGTCTGGTGCGACATAGAGCCGTTCGACGACGCGGAGGAGATTTACGGGCTCTCACTGCGGCGGGACGGAGCGTATTACCGTACGTTTATGGAACTGACGGAGCGCCTGTGTGAGAGGAGCGAGGGGCGCTACCTCATCGGGGTCGCCGACATGGGGAGCGAGGTCGACATCCTCGCGTCCCTCTATAACAGGGAGTCGTTGCTGATGGATATGGCCCTGGCGCCCAGGAAGGTAGGGCGCTTATTGGAGCGAATCGGTGAGTTGTGGGCGGAAGCGACCCTCGCGAACGAAAAAGCCGTGCGCCGCTATCAGGGATACACGATCACCTGGGTGCCAGTGGCGAACGAAAAGCCCTGGTCGCCCATTTTAAGCGAAATTTCCGCCATGCTCTCGACGCCGATGTTCAAGGAGATAATCGCGCCGTCCGTGCGGAGGATGTCGCTGATATTCGACCAGATACTCTTCAACGTGGACGGAGACAGCTACATCCGCCATTTGCCGGATGTGCTGAAGTTGGACAAGCTTCACTCCATCGAATGGGATCCAAACCCGAAGTACCGCGCGGGAGGGAAACTGGAGAAGGATTTCACGACGCCTGAGTCCATAGCCGTCATCCGCGAAATTCTCGAGCAAAAGAAGATAGTCTTCAACCGCATCCCAGCGTGGCAGGTTCCAGATTTAATGGAGCAGATACCCCACGACGGGGTGTTTTTCTACCTGGAGTTTTCATCCCGCGGCGAGGCCGAGGACTTTCTCGGCATGGCGGGTAAATGGCTCAAGTGACGCGCCCGGCCAGGGCGGCTGTCCAGGCCGTCAAAATCGTTTCTCCGTTCAGTCGGAGACCTCGAAAGGTATGAGGAGCGTCATGGTCTGTTCAGCGAAAACGTAGTTGTTCGTATAACCTCTGAGTTCATATTTGCCGGTTTCATTTGGGGCGTTGAATTGAACCTGTTGGCTCATCCCGGATATCGGCTGGTAGACGATAAACGTGTCCGGCGCGGCGCCCTCTTTGTAAATGCCGACAAAAG